>CAYTGC010000202.1:0-9215 GCA_964437195.1 uncultured Myxococcales bacterium
CGGACGGAACGGCAGAAACGCCAGCATGTCGCCCGGCTTCGACAGGTCCATCATCATCAGCATCGCTGTCATCGGGCTGTCGGCAGGCGGCTTGACCGCAAGCTCGCGGACATGGAGGTTCACCCGAACACTCTCGGCGGAGAGCGAAATGGCGTCGATCGAGACCACGGCGGAAACAAAAACCGCTGCGCCCATCACGTTGAACGTCGCGGCAAAACGGACACCCGGCGGTACTGCCACGAGCGAGAGGTCTTCGGGCAGCTTGCCGCGAGAGAGCTTGCCGAGCAGCCAAGTGACTGCATCCATCGGCAACCCGAAGCGGAGCTTGGTGGCGTTGACGGCACTGCGCAAGAGATAGTCGGGCTTTGAAACCAGGTAGGCAAAAGCTTGCTGGATCTCTTGTAGGGTGATCACTTTCATGCTCCGTAAGCTAGCCCAACCGGGCTGATGTTGTCACGACGGATATCGCAGGACGGGCAGGTCAGGCCCGCCTGGTTGCGAGGCGTGCCCAAAGCAGATGTTTTCGGAAGGCAAACTTCTCAGTTCGTCTGAATCGGCTCGATGACCGAGATGCCCTTTTCGGTGAGCGCCCAGACGCGACCGCGGACATCAACGCCCATGTTGAGGATTTTGTCGTCGAGAAGACCCGAGCGAGTGCCGATCTGGTGGGTGCGCTTTTCGGCGACGACTTCGATAACGCCACGATCGGTTCCGATCCAGATTCGTCCGTCGGGGTCGCGGGCGAGCGCACTGGCCTTGACGTTGTAGGGTGGTTCCTTCGGGAAGCCCCAGCGATTGCCGTCCCACACGCCGATGCCACGGCTCGTCGCGATCCAGATTTGGCCGTTTAGGCCTTCGATGACGTCGTGGACCAGCTCTGACTCGAGGCCGTCGTTTTCGGTGAACGTTTTTACGGTCTTGTTGTCTTGCAGTCGCACCGCACCGGCTCCCGACGCGAGCCAGGCTTCCGTTGAGCCCTTCCAGGCAATGGCAGTCACGTCCGACGGGACGTTGACACCTTGCGAGACACCTTGCTGGGTTCCCGTCGGACGCTGACGGTGGTAAACGACGCGGCTGTCATCGACGTAAACCTCGGCGGCGCCGTACGCCCGGGCATCTTGCTCTTTGTCGACGTAGCGCAGACCAACCCAAAGCTGACCTTTGGGGGAAAAGCTGGCGAACGACAGGTCAGGCACGCCCGTCGGCACCTCGAGAGGAGTCAGTCCGACCGGCGACCAATCGCCTTTGTTTCCGACGCGGGAGATGCGGACGTTGCGGCTGGTTGCGCCTCGGTGCAGAGCAATAACGGCGCCCATCGGATCGCGGACCACTGCCAGAACGTGGGAGCCTTTTTCGGGGTCCACGTTGGTGACTTCAAAGGTCTGTCCGTCGAAGCGCCAGGCCTGGGTTCCGCCGGTGGCGACGTAGCAGTCGTTGTTGTTGATACAAGCGACCGAAAGACGCTCGGCTCCAGCGGTGAGGTCAAACAGTCGCAGCGGCGTCTGCTTGCCCTTCTGAATTCGCGTCACACCGAGGAAGCGCGTTCCGACGTAAAGCGAGTCAGCGTCTGCCGATACCGATGTAATGCCGTCGGGGAGACGAACGTCCACCGCTTCGGTGTCAAACAGCGGCGCCGAGCTGCCAACACCACCAGGCCCTGCGACAAGCCATGGCCGATCCGGTCGTGTCGTCGTCGCTGCTTCACGGGTTTTCGGAGCCGCGTTCGCGTACTGGTCCGCCGTCGGAACCATCAGAGCGCTCGTCTTTTTGCCGCCCTTTTCCTTCTTGCCACCTTTGCCCTTGGCTGGCTCTGGAGGAGGAGGCGGTGGCGGTGGCGCAGCAGCGGGCGGAGGAGGCGGCGGCGCATCTTTTACGAGTAGGCCTGCGAGGGGCTGGGCTTTGGGTGCACCGAGCGCCGGGCTGCCCGAGTACGTGAACTTGAGCGGACCACGAACTTCCGCCGGAGTGGCGACGCGCTTCATCGTCCAGACCGATTGTCCCGCGCCGAGATACAGCTCACCACCGACGCGCTGGACCCATTCGATCACGTTGGTGTTATCCACCCGATACGACCAAAAACGGCTGCCATCGTAGAACGCGATACGCTGACCGCCAGGACCATCACCGACGGCGAGCAGCGACCCATTGCTATCTGCCACCATCGCGCGGACGTTGTCGATGTCGTTGCCCTCGGCCATTCCAAACTGGAGCATGTCGCCTTTGACGACGCGCATGATCCCTTTGCCGCTGGTACCGATCCAGACGCCCATTCCGCCGTCGTGAACCAGTGCGGTGACAGTTGTTCCGGCGGCGTACCGATCCCACTGACCTTGGTTTAGCTTGGCCAAGCCGTCGCTGCCGCCGACCCAGACATTGTCAGCATCGGGTGTCACCACGATCCCGGCGACCAAATCTCCGACGGGTGCCTTCGGGTACTTCGTCCAACTTCCCGACGCGAAGTGACCGACGCCCTTCGATGTGGTGACCCACACGCCGCCCTTGATGTCGAGCGCAATGCCCTCGATGCGATCAGCCGGAAGGCCGTCGATCGTTGTCAGAACCGCTGGCGTGGGTGGTTCCGACGTGGTGCTCCAGCGAACCAGGCCCCGAGGCGTACCGACCCAAACGAGGCCTGCCGCCGCAGCCAAAGACTTGACCGGACGGGAATCCGAGAAGCTACGGACTCGAACCGGCGCGCTACCGCTACCGCTGCCAGCCGCTGTGACGGACCCGGTTGGCTTCACGTCCGACTTTGCCGACGGGCCACAGCCGGTGGTGAAAAACTGGCTCGCCAGAAGGCCCAGGCCCCCTAGCGACAATGCGGTCATGCGAAGATGCCGCTTGGGTGAACCGACAGCAAATGGCTCGTTTCCGGGGGTCCGCTTGTTGGTGCTCATCACTGTTTCCTGAGGCTGCGGCAGTTTCGCTCGGCTGGATGGGGTCGATGCGCGGCGAAAATCTCAAAAAGCAGCAGCTTGATAGGGCAACATGCCGGATGGTCTAGGCGGGTGTCAAGGCCGACGGTAAGGTCTGTGGGTCACTCAGAAAACAGGCGCCAAATCGGGCACCTAGTTTCCTCTCGGTTTGATCATTTGGAAGTAGCGCTTGACGTAGAACCTGTAGCCCGGCGGGACGCGCTGCTTGGACATCACTTCCTCGGAAACGGCGGTGTAGTCGCCATAGACCTTGCGATACGACGCGGTGGCAAAGCCTTTTTCGGCGGCGCCTTGAATCGTCTGCGATCGCGTCGGACCAGCGCCGTCTTTGCCATAGACTCGAGTGAGCCGACGTTTGCTCTCAATCTGCGTCACGTCCCCGAGGAAGTTCGGATCGTGCTGCGTGCCCGGCTTGTCGCCTTGCTGGCCCTGGCCCGGACCGCCTTGCCCGTTTTGATTTCCCTGTCCGTTCTGTCCTGGCCCGTTCTGTCCTTGGCCGCCCGGTCCCGGCGCCGATTGCCCCGGCATCAGCACGATCGTCGTCTGCCCGTCTTGGCCGCTGCCACCGAGCACCAGCGTCTGTCCATCGTCGCCGCCGCTCGCTCGTTTTTTGAAATCCTGCATGTCTTTTTGGCCCTGGCCCTGGCCCTGACCGTTCTTTCCGAGCCGCCTGAGAACCTGCTTGATCTGGTCTAGCGTGACGATGTTTTGCTTCTGACCGGCCTTCTGCTTGGCGAGCTTGCGAACCTCGTCTTGGTAGCGGGAAATCTCGCGTGACAGATCTTCCATCGCTTGCCGCTGATCGGGCGTCATCTTTTCCATCGACTGACGCATCCGTTCGGCCGCCTGCTGAAGCTCGCGCTGAAGCTCGCGCATTTGCTTTTGCGCTTCCTGCTTCTCGCGGAGCTGCTTTTCAACCTGCTGGAGCTGCTGCTGTTTTTGCTGTAGCTCCTGCTGCGCTTTTTTGTCTTGCGGGTTCTTTTTCAGGTGCTCTTGCAGACGGCGAATCTCGTCTTCGAGCTGTTTCTTCTGCTCTTTGAGCTTGCGAATCTCGTCCTCGAACTTCTGCTGCTCGCGCTCCATTTCCGACATGAGCTTGCGCGCTTCGTTCTGGTATTCGGGGCGCTGGTTGCCTTCGAGCCGCTGGAGCTGCCGTTCACCCGCGCCGTCGCTGCGAAGCTTTTGTTCCAGCTGCTCTAGCTCGCGCTGGGTTTTCTTCAGCCTTCGCTCGCTCTCTTCATCCTGCGGATTTTCCGAGAGCTTCTTTTTGAGCCGTCGCTCTTCCTCGCGCAGCTCCTCGCGTTTTTGCTCCAGCTCTTTGCGCTCTTGGTCCTTCTTCGCAAGCTCTTGCTTCTGCTTTTCTTGCTCCTGTTTGAGCTGCTCGGTGAGCTGTTTTTCCTGCTGCTTGATCTGCTCGAGCTTGCGCTGCGCCTCGCGGTCATTCGGGTTCTTGGCGAGCTGCTCCTCTGCCTTGCGCTTCTCCTCGGCCAGCTCGTTTAACTTTTGGCTCAGTTCCTCGGACTTGTTTCTGGCTTGCCACTCGTCTTTGGATCCGGCTGGGTCTTGTTTTTCCGTCGCGGCCTTGTCTTCCGCTTTGCTCGCCATGGCTTTGGCGGCTCGCTCGAACGCATCGGCCATCTGCCGCTTGTCTTCCGCCGCAGCCTTCGCCAGCGCTTTTTCCGCCAGCTCTTTGAGCTCTGCTTTCGCTTTTTCGACGTCGTCTTTGACCAGCGCTTTGCCCAGCTCTTTCGTCAGCTTGGCCTCGGTCAGCTCGCTTCCAGCTTGGTGGATGCGCTTTTCCAACTCGGCCAGCGTCGCTTCGCTCCCGGTGCGAATCCGCTGCTCAAGTTCGCTCAGCCGATCGAACGCCTGCTGCCGCGTCAGCTCGCCGCGCTCGACTTGCTTGAGCAGATCGAGCATTTCGCGCAGAAGCGCCGCCGTTTCTTTGTCACCGCGCTGCTCAGCTTCGGCAATCTTCTGCAAAAGCTCTTCGCGCTCAGGCGCAATCAGCTCTGGATCGATTTGTAGGGTGTCGCTTGGAACGCCCGCCATCTGCGGCGTGTTTTGCTTCCCGGTCGGCTTGCTTCTCTCGAAGCGCACGATCCAGAGCAGTCCGTTCAGTGCGATAAGTCCGCACAAAAGCGGCAGCAGTGGCGGTTTTTTCCAAGGAGCTGCGACGGAAGGACTGACATGTTGCGAAGCCTGCGCCGCATCGTGAACCGCCAGCTGCAGAAGCCCTTTGGCAAAGTCCGTCGGTGCAAGCGCCGTTTGTCCCGAAGCAAACTGAATGGCTGACGACAGTCGATTGTGCAGCGAGTGGCTCTTGTCGATGAGGGCTGCGACGGTCAGCGGATCGATGCGGCGCAAAGAAAACGCCAGGGACGTCAGCACGACACCAACGGGACACAGCAAAAGAAGTCGCACCAGCCACGTCTTGCTCAGCGCTTCGAGTCGGAAAAACAAGACCGCCAGCACCATGACTGTCGCCGACGCGACGAGTCCGTAGATCAGTCCGCGCAGTGCCGATTGCAGCCGCAGCCTCGTGCGCACAGCCGTCACTTTGGCCATGACCTGCGCCAGATCGTCGGCAGCAAAGCGTGTGGCGGGCGACTCGTCGCGCTGCGTCTCTGTTCCCATGCGGAGGGCTCTCTGGTCCAAAGTGTAAAGGTCGCGGGCGAGGTTTGCTACCGCGACTGTCGCACGCTGGCACACTGGAGCGATTCCGGCGTATCCAAGTCGAGCAGGATGTCCGGATCGGATACGGGCACGCGCAGTGGCGGTAGGCGCTGGCGCAGCGTGCGCAGGGAAGCGGACGCGGGCAAAGCCTGGACGTCGGCAAACATCGTCGTCGGAAGCCAAATCGGATGTCCGCCTCGGTCCTGAAACGTCGGGACGAGCCACTGTCGACGATCGTGCGACAGGAGGTTTTCGATCGTTTCAGGTCTTACTAGCGGAACATCGACGGGCCACAGCAGCGCTCCCTCTGCCGATGTGGGGATCGCGAAAAGCCCGCACTGGATCGACGACAGCATTCCTTGTTCTGGCTGGGGATTCCAGCGAATCTCGACGGAAAAACGCCGAGAACTGGCGATGAAGTCCGCAATGGCCGGTCCGTGTGGCTGCGCGAGGACCAGCTTGGGGGAGACGATACCAATCCGCTCCAGCGTCGATAAGATCCGATCCACGACGCGGGTCCCTGACAGATCACATAGCGCCTTGGGCTCGCCCATGCGGCGTGATGCTCCGGCGGCGAGCACGATCGCATCGATCATGCTTCGGTCGCTTCTGCGAGAAGGGGGGCGGTGGGGATCTGCTTTGCGCTCGTCGGGTGTGTCGGGCGCTTTGTAGTGGAAAGTCCTCGCCGAGCACTCCGAACCGCCGTCAGTTCCGCTGCGATCGCAAGCGCAATCTCTGCCGGAGTCTCCGCTCCAATCGGTAGGCCAATCGGCGCACGCAGCCTCGCGAGCTGGGCGTCAGCGTATCCTTTGCGCTCGAGCCGCTGACGGAATGTCAGCACTTTGCGCTGCGAGCCAATCATCCCCAAATATGCCAGCGGCTTGTCGAGAAGCTGCTCGAGGATGGCTTGATCGGTCGCATGTTCTCGGGTCACGACGACGACATAGGTTTGCTCGTCGAGAGGGATGCCTCTCCAGTCCCGCACATCGAAGCTGTCGATGATCTGCTGCGCCTGCGGAAATCGCTCTAGGTTGCCTAGTTCAGGCAGATCTTCGACGAGGACTGGCACAAAGTCGAGCGTTCCGAGCAAGGGCACAAGCGCCTTGGCGATGTGTCCGCCGCCGCAAACAACGACGATTTCGTCGGGAAACATGGGCTCCAAAAGGATCTCCATTTCGCCCCCGCAGCACATGGCCAGTTCGTGCGTCAGGTGATAGCGAACGCGCTCGCTTTGCGCCGTCGGACCTTGGGCCAAGAGCTGCTGCGCGCGCCTGATGACCTGCTGCTCGACCCGACCGCCACCGATGCTGCCGATTGGGGTGCCCGATCCGCGGACGAGCATTCGTGCAGAGTGTTTGCGAGGCGTGCTGCCGGCGGTCTTTACGACGGTGCAGAGAACCATGGGCTCGCGCGCTTTGCTCGACGACAACACTGCTTCGAACACATCGATTCCGCGGCTCACCACTTGCTCCAAGGGGACGTTGGCCCACCTCTTAGCACAGCTTGGCTGGCAGCGGCATCGTCAGGATGTCTTAGCTGGCGCGCGGACTCATCGCTTCTTTGCGCATCATTGCATCGACGAGGAAGAAGAGAACGAAGTGTGCGTCTTCGACGGTCGAGCGACTGCTTTCGGCGCTGTGCCCGGCCTGCCGAAAGCGCAGATAACGATCCGCGGGCAGCCCGAGCACCAGTGCCCGCCACGCCGGACCTTCATCGGGATCGCGCGTGGTGTCGCTCACCTGGATCGAGTAAAAAATGCTGAGGGCTCGACGCACGGCCTGAACGTACTGCGCCGAGTGGATCAGGCGCTCGACTTCTTGAACCTGGGCTCGGCCCGGACCCGGCAAAAGCAGGAGGCTGAGGCCCTGTTCGCGTCCGAGAGACTCCATTTTCGGCGCCTGCGGCGGTGGCTGCTGTGGCGGTTTGCTCGGCTGCGCCAGGCGCGACCCAGGCATCGTCTTGTCGAGCGCGGAGCCCTGCGGCCTCGGCGGCGCAGCAGGCGGAGTCAGATCGTGTGAGAACGACGCGGGGCGCGGCGGACGACTGGCACGAGGTCGCAGTGAGTCTTCCCCACCGGGAAACAGCTGGCCGTCGGCACGAAGCGCCTGAAGGGCCTCATTCGACTGCTCTGGGTTTGGCAGCGGAGGGGCCGACAGACCGCTTACCGGTATCAGCTCTTGCGAGCGACCGGCTTGCTCGCGGAGCAGGGCCGATTCGTCAATTCGCAGCGGCTGATCGAGCGTGTATCGACCGACCAGGCTTCGGAGTGCCGCCTGGGCTTCGTGCGCTGCGAGCATGCGTCGCGCCGTCACCATGTCGTTGCCAAAAGACATGTCGCTCATCGGCATGGCGCCGCTTTGGCCAAGCTCTGGCCGCTTGCGCAGCGCACTCGCGAGCGCTTCGGTCGCGAGCATGCGAAACGAGTCAAAAACGCCCTGACCTGACGTCGCGATCATCGGGACTGACTGCGAGCGACGAATGCCGAAGGACGGTTCCAGATCCGAAAGCGCGACCGCGTCCGCGAAATCCCGCTTGTTCCACGCGACCACCAGCGGAACGTCCTGAAGGCGCATCCCCAAGTCGAGGAGACATGTTCGCAGCTCTTCCAGTGCCGCTGCGCACTCTTGCTCGCGACCTTTGCGGCTGTCCCACACAAACAAGATGCCGTCGCATCCCGCTAGCAGGGCTCGTCGGGTCGATTCGTTCTGCACACTTCCCGAGCCGGCAAAAACTTGCGCGTGAACCGGGGCGCCCAAAAGCGGCGGTGGCGGTGGATAGAAGTCGAAAAAAAGGGTCCGGTCGGCACCGGTATTTACCGACACGATCTGCCCGCGCACGTCTGGCCGCAGCAGCCTGTGAAGCTGCGTGAGCGCCGTGGTCTTTCCGGCCCCTGCGGGCCCGTAGTACACGAGCTTTAGGAGGACTTCCCGTGCCTGGGAGTAGAGCTGACCCACAACTTAGCAGCTTATCACAAGAGACTTCCGTAGTTGCAGCGTTTGCGCCGACGGTTGGCTCTCCGTGCTGCGCAGCGGAGTAGATGGATTCTGCGTGGGAGCGGCGGTTACGGTAGGTAGATGCGGCTGAGCGCCTGGCCACCCGCGTAGTGGCAGAGGTTGCAGTCGACCCGGACGGTGGCCCCAGTGACTGGGTCCTGACCGACCTTCTGCATCATCGTCTGCTTGCGCGTGGCCGTGCTGCAATCTGAGCCCGTGGTCTCACAGACGCGAGCGATCATCGGCGCTACAAACTTGGTGGCGCTCGTGAAGTTTCCGACGGAGTTCGTCTTGATGCGACCGTTAGGCTGTACCTGACCGTACATGTAGGCGCCTTTCGGATCGTCTTGTCCGTAGAGGATCTCAACGACCATGCCGGGCAGTCCCTCACCGGAGTTACAGCCGGAGGACTTGCTGGCAAAGAGCGTTCCGGAAACCGTCCACGGTGAGTTCTGAGCCTGACCGCCGGTGCGGTGGCATGCCCCGCAAACCCGGCCGGGCAGCATCGTGGGACCCGCCATTTTCATGGCTTCGGTCGGGTCTTCACCCTGACAACTCGCTTGGGCTTCAGCCGTGACAGTCAGACCGTCAGTGTTTCCGCATGCGCCAA
>CAYTGC010000203.1:0-9166 GCA_964437195.1 uncultured Myxococcales bacterium
GACCAAGGTCAGAAAAGTTGCGCAGGTCGTCTTTGCGCGCAGCCTTTACGGGCACTGCAACGAGCCGATGATTGGGTCGCCCCCGCAAGCCGCGTTCCTCGACGTGAAGCGCACCCAGCAAGCGACATGAAATCACCACGCCGGGATATGTCAACGCGTCGATCAGCACCATCACATCAAGCGGGTCACCATCTTGCGCCAGCGTCTGCGGCACGAAACCAAAGTCGTACGGATACGTCACACCGAGCGGCAAAATCCGGCTTAGTGAGAAGCAGCCGAGGTCTTCGTCGTACTTGATCTTGATGTTCGCCCCACGCGGAGTCTCGACGACCACACGCAAGTTGTGCTGGGCGTCAAAGGGCGGTAGATCATGGACCAAGTGGCACGAAGGCATGGCAGTAGCCCACTCCAGGTGGGGAAAGTTCAGTCTATCACGCACACAGCGCTGCCCTCGTCATCTTTCGCGTAGCTGCGGTCTTTTTGTCTGCTCCGTTGCCGCGCGTCGGCTTGCCAGGCATACTGCGCACCCCATGCCTCGGCCAGTCCAGCCATCGTCGCCCGCGTTTGCCATCATCCAAGAGGAGCAGCGTCTCTGGGAGAAAGTCGCGAACTTCCTCAGCAGTTCGACGCTGCAAGCGGATCGAAGGAATGACAGCCACGAGGCAGAACTCATCGAGCTGCGTGATGCGATCGCCGAAGCCAAGCCCGAAGATCTGCCACCGCTCGTCGAACAAATGACGCGAATCAGTGCACTCGCCGCCGGTCGCCGAGGAAAAGCGGTTGCCCCGATCGACCAGCAGGCGCCTTACTTTGGCCACTTGCGACTCAAGGCGACGGTGCCAGCCAACGCACCAAGCCGTGATGTGCTGATTGGTCGACGGGGTGTTATCGATCGGGCCGCAGGCATCCAGATCGTCGACTGGCGCGATGCCCCAGTGTCCCAGCTCTACTATCGCTACGAGGAAGGCGACGACTACGACGAGAACATCGGTCAGGCGGTGCTCCAAGGAGTGGTCGAAGTCCGACGCAGCATCACGATCACCGCAGGCAAGCTCCGTCGCATCAGTTGCCCTCAAGGGGTGTTTTTCTGTGACCAGGACGACGCGTGGTGGGAAGCTGAGTCGCAGGCACTTCCGACGCTGCAAGGCGGTCAAGGTCTGTCGGCCCGTGCGCCCAAGCCTGCGCCGATCTTGAAAGACAAAGAAGCGGCCAAAGCAAGCCGCAACGAGCCCAGGCCAGAAGCGGCCTTCGTCGGACGAAGCGACAAACACCTGCCAGAAATCGCCGCGCTCATCGATCGTCACCAGTTCGACCTCATCAGCCAGCCCGACAGTGGTGTCGTCGTGATTCAAGGCGGCGCAGGCAGCGGCAAGACCACCGTCGCACTGCATCGAGTCGCATACCTGCACTTTCAGCAGCCGTCGCGTTTCCGTGGCGCCAAAGTGATGGTCATTGTCCCGAGTGAGGCGCTGGTTCGCTACGTGAGTGGTGTTCTGCCAGCGCTTGGCGTCACCGGGGTGCCGGTGCAGACCAGTGCGGGCTGGATGCGACATCACCGCAAGCGCCTGCTGAAACACCTGCCCGATCAGCAGAATCACGATACGCCCGCGGTAGTCTCTCGTCTGAAAAAACACCCCGGTATGCTGCAGCTGATGGAGCGTTTCGTCAGCGACCAGGCCGAAGCGATGCGCAAGCAGCTTGCCGAGGCGATGGCCGACTTTCCCGACAGTGGCAAGCGCGTACTGGCCGAGTGGGATGCGCGCAAGGAGCGACCGCTTCGGCTGCGCTGCCGTGGCGTTCGCAACGCGGTGTCGGGTCGGCTCGAGCCGGGAATCGGGCAGCGCATCGACGAGCTGCTTCGCAGACTTTCCCGACGAGCAGCCGACGTGTGGCGCGATCTCGGCGAGATGCTAACGGACAGCGACAGGCTCTGTGCCAGCTTGACGCAAAATCCAGATGCTCCGTCGACGCAGCCAGCGGTAAGCCGCACCGACATTCGCGAGCTGATTGAGCACGTCAAGGCGCAGCTCGAGGAAGTCGAAGAGCTACCTGACGATGTAGACCCAGAGCGATTTCAAGCCGTCGATGGCCGACCTCTCGACGAAGACAATCCGGCAGGGCGGCTCGATGTCGAGGATGATCCGCTGCTGCTCTACCTGTACCGGTTGAAGTTTGGCGGCCTCGATCACTCGTCGGGCAAGGGCTTCGTCCGCTACGAGCACATGGTGATCGACGAAGTGCAAGATCTGTCGGTCATCGAGGTCAAGCTCCTCATCGGCTGTGTCGGTTCAGAAGACAAACACGCAGGTGCCGAGCCGTCTTTGACAATGGCCGGTGACGTCGCCCAGCGCCTGGTATTCGACAACGGTTTCTCACGTTGGGAAGAGCTCTTGCCGGCGGTGGGACTGCGCAACGTCCACATTCAGCGACTGAACATCATGTACCGCTCGACGGCAGAAGTGATGTCGCTGGCTCACGAAGTACTCGGGCCACTGCTTACCGACGAGAGCCGCCAGGTCGCAACCCGCCATGGTGCACCGATTGCCGCTTTTGCCTTCGCAGAGGTCGGCGAAGCGGTCGCATTCCTCGGCGAGTCACTGCGCAGCTTGCTTCAGCGCGAACCGACCGCTTCGGTGGCCCTTGTGGCGCGGCACTCGGGAACGGCGACGCTGTTTTACCACGGGCTTCAAAAAGCCGAAGTGCCGTCGCTGCGCCGAGTTGCCAGGCACGAGTTCACCTTTGCGCCGGGTGTCGATGTAACCGACGTTTTGCAGGTCAAAGGGCTCGAGTTTGACTATGTGGTCATCTTGGATGCGACAAACAACGCTTATCCCGATGCCACCGAGTCGCGGCACCTGCTGCACATCGCAATCACTCGCTGCGCCCATCAGCTGTGGCTGGTCGCCGCTGGAACGCCCTCGCCGCTTCTGCCGCGCCACCACTTCGTCAAAGAATTCGCGCCAGCCGACGAACACAAGGTTCCCTAGAGCACCTAATGGAATGACGGCCGTGGACCAGGGATACTGAAGGAAGAGATCATGTACGAAACTTCTCGGCGCCAAGCGTTTGAGGAGCTGGACCAGCAGCCCTTCGATTTGATTGTCATTGGTGGTGGCATCACCGGCGCGGGCATTGCGCGCGATGCGGCGCTGCGTGGGCTCAAAGTGGTCTTGGTCGACAAAAGCGACTTTGGCTCGGGGACGAGCAGCAAGTCATCGAAGCTGATTCATGGCGGCCTGCGCTACCTTCAGCATGCCGAGTTCGGCCTGGTTTTCGAGGCTGTCAGCGAGAGAACGCTGCTGCTCAAGCTGGCCCCGCACTTGGTGCGTCCCCAGCTTTTCTTGGTTCCGACGTACAAAGGCCACTATCCGGGCCGGTTTGTCCTCGGCTGCGGGATGTGGATGTACGACGCCCTGTCGAAGTTCGCCGCGCCGGATCGGCACCGCGCGTTTCGCAAAAAAGGTGTGCTCAAGATCGAACCGACGCTGCGCCCGGAAGGTCTGACGGGCGGTGTCACTTACTACGATGGCATGACCGATGATGCACGGCTTACGCTAGAGACGCTGCTCGACGCGCAGAAAGCCGGAGCCAAAGTGCTGTCGTACGCGCGCGTTCGCAGCTTCGTCGAAGATCCGAGCGGAGCGGTTCTCGGTGTTCAGATTGCCGACGTTCTCGACGAAAAGCGCACGGTCACACTGCTCGCAAAAGTGACCATTAACTCGACGGGACCTTGGTCCGATCTGGTGTTGCGCCTTTTGCGGCACAACCAACCAGCACCGATGGTCAGACCGACCAAAGGCGTCCACATCGTCGTCGATGCGGCGCGCTTGCCAACCCAGCACGCCGTCGTAATGACTGTTCCCAAGGACGGACGAATCATCTTTGCAATCCCGTGGACGGACCCCGAGTCGAAGGCCGCAAGCCGAACCGTGATTGGCACGACCGATACCGACTATCATGGCGATCCGGACCGAGTGGCTGCCGACGCTGCCGACATCGAGTATCTGATCGAAGCTGCGAATTACTATTTCCCCGATTGCAAGCTCGTGCCGACGGACGTACTCGCAACCTGGGCAGGACTACGGCCTCTCGTCATGCCATCGAGCGATGGACTGGACGCGTCGAGTGTCTCGCGCGAACACCGAATCCTGAGCCGTCCTGGCCTCGTGACCATCATCGGCGGCAAGCTGACGACGTACAGGCGGATGGCAGCTCAGCTTCTTAGCGAAGCCTACAAACAACTACAAGTCGACGAACCACCGTGTGCGACAAATGATCGACCGCTGCCAGGTGCGACAGACATGACGCCACCGACGGAAGAAGTCGATCCAGTGACAGGTTTGCGCGACGAACTGCTGGCCAAGAAACTGCCCGGCATCGACGGACAAATTGCCTATCACCTGGCCAGCACGTATGGGGTTCGTGCCCGGAGCATCGTCGATAGACTCGCCGAACAGGTCGCCCGTGGCGACAACCAGGCCGGAGAGCGGCTCGACCCAGAGCTGCCATTTTTGTACACAGAAGTTGATCAAGCCGTCTCGACGGATCTGGCGGTGCGTCTCGACGATGTGCTGTCCCGGCGGATGCCTCTCCTCCTGTTGGCCCGTGATCAAGGGCTGGGCTGCGCCGAGCGAGTCGCACAGCGGATTGCGGCGCTCCTCGGCTGGTCGAATGAGCGTCTGACGAGCGAACTGGCCAACTATCGGGATGTTGTTGGTCTGTCGCGTCAGTTCAGAAATGTTCCGTCGGAAAAATAGACCATCTGCAGGCTGTGATCAGGCCGAAGACTGACGACCACATCGGCCCGGCAACGCACCGGCAGAACGTAAGGCTCGACTTGCGGCCAGAGCGCTTGCTGCCAAAACGTCACCACTTCCTCGTCGCTCATTCCACCGCGTCCGGCAGCCACCTGCATCGCTTCGCGTTTGCGACGAGACAGCAGCGCCGCTTCTTCGGCGATTTCGACGAAGATCAGACGATCGAGAGCCCGCCGGAGTGATCCATAACCTGGGGCATCGATTCCGACGAGAAAGCCCTCAATGACAAGCAGATCGAGCGGTCCTTGGCAGCGTCGTGGCGGCGCCCGATCCTCTGTTCCGCGATCGAAAACCGGGATCTCGATCTGGCTTTCTCGACGCCGCACATCGGTCAAGAATCGCTCGAGCAGTTCCAGATCATGCGTCCCCGGTGGACCGCGAAACGGCAAACCGCGCGCCATCCGCTGCTCGCGGGTCAAATAGAAATCGTCGAGTGACACCGTCTCGGCGCGGATCTCATCCAGCGCACGGGCAATTTGCCCGGCGAGCGTCGACTTTCCAGCTCCCGGCAGTCCAATCATTCCCACCAGCAGCGTCTGCCCTGGACGCAGCCAGCGCCGTATCGTCTGAAGCAGCGAGACAAACGCCGCGTCGGGAGCCATCGCCTATCCTTGGCCTGCGATTGCAGCCAGCCCAGTCGCCAGTCGGCGCAAGCCTTCCTCGATCAGCGGTACCGACGTCGCGTACGACAAACGAATGTGACCGGGGGCGAAAAAACCGCTGCCCGGCACGACCGCTACATTGGCTTCTTCGAGGAGATGTCGACTCAGCGCCACATCGTCAGGAATGCGACTGTTTAGATAGGCGCTTACGTCGGGAAAACAGTAAAACGCGCCATGTGGCTCGACGCAGCGGACAGAAGGAATCGCCGTCAGCGTCTGGAACATCACGCGTCGTCGGGCATCGAACTCTCGCACCATCTGTTCCGTCGGGGACTGATCACCTCGAAGCGCCGCCAGCGCCGCATGCTGCGACACCGCCGCCGCATTGGTTGTCACTTGGCCTTGCAGCTTGTCCATCGCAGCAATCAGCGGTCGCGGCGCGGCACAGAAACCGATTCGCCACCCAGTCATTGCATAGCTTTTCGAGACTCCGTCGATGAGCACCACCCTGCCCCACAGCGACGGGTCGATCCGCAAAAGCGACACAAACTGTCCGGGTGGATAGGCCAGGCGCCGATACAGATCGTCCGTGAGCACGACCAGGTTGGGATGCTCGTGGAGCAGCACCACCAACTCGCGCATCGTCGCCACATCGATCAACGTTCCCGTCGGATTGCTCGGACTTGCGAGCAGCAAAATCCGGGTTCGGGGCGTGATCTTGCGACGAAGCTGCTCGACATCCAGCCGAAATCCCGCCGCTGCCGACGACGGACACAGAACCGAAACTCCACCCGCCAGACGCACCAGCTCGGCGTGACTTGGCCAGGTCGGTGTCGGAATCAACACCTCGTCGCCATCGTCAAGGAGCGACTGAAATGCATTGAACAAACACTGCTTGGCCCCCGTCGACACCATCACTTCTTCGGGCTGAATTGGGACACCATGTACCGTCGACAAATCAGCCGCAGCAGCAGCCCGCAGATCGGCAATTCCACTGACGGCAGTGTACCGACTGGCTCCTTTTTCGATCGCGGCACAGGCCGCCGCGCGGACATGCTCTGGCGTCGAAAAGTCTGGCTCACCAAGCGTGAGGCTGACGATGTCGCGCCCCTCAGCGACGAGCTTTTGCGCACGGGCAGAAACTTCGAGCGTAATCGACGGAATCAGAGCCTCGACACGACGAGAGGTGCGCATTTGCGGTCTTCTTTCAGCGAGACGTGGGCCAACAAGCTACGGCGAGAAAAACCGAACCTACCCAGACGACGGCAGCTTGGGGATAACCCCAAGGCGCTCGCACAGGGCTTCAGGTATCCCCGGCGGTACCATCCAGGTTACATCTCCACCAAACTGCGCGACCTCTTTCACCAGCGACGAGCTGACATAGAAGTACTGCGCCGCCGTCATCAAAAAGATGGTGTCGACGTCGGGCGCAAGCCGGTGGTTCATGTGCGCAAACTGGAACTCGTACTCGAAATCGGCGAGAGCGCGCAGACCACGGACCACGAAACGGGCACCGCGCGATTTCACGTAGCCGACGAGAAGGCCAGAAAACGCGTCCACTTCGACGCGCGGATCGTGACCCAGCGCATTCAAGATATGATCTCGTCGCTCGGCAACGGTAAACAGCGGTTTTTTTCGCACGTTGTCGGCGAGCGCCACCACTACCCTGTCGAACATCTTGAGCGAGCGCTGGAGGATGTCGATGTGGCCGTTGGTGATCGGATCGAACGAACCGGGATAGATGGCGATTCTCTCGGTGGACAAGATGACTGCTCCGCGGTCGAAAACGTTTGGAAAGCCGCAGCCTCGCAAGTGTCAGCCCTGTGAGTCAAGGGGGCACGCCATCGCGGCAGTGTCTCGCAGCCTCACCAACTGGACTTGCTCGAGTGACAGCGGCTGGGCTTCGCGTTACAAGTACATTCATGCGCCACACACCGCGGCTTGGGATTCTGTCTCTGCTCGACTGGCCTGTATCGACGGTTGCTCTGTCGATTGTGGCATCAAGTTGCGATGTCGACCTGGGGAGCCGCACGCAGCTCGCCGAGAAAACGCTGGGAGAGGTCGTCTACCGCGAGTCGTGTCAGCGCGTCGCCTATACGTCGCAGCTTGGTGAGCACGTCGCCGGAACTCGGTCCTCGGTCGATGCTTCCGGGGTCACCTATCGACCGATGTGTAGCGACGGACAATCACCGCCTGCGGGCGCGCCGCTCGTCATGGGGGCAGTTTCGGCAGAGCGGCCGAACATTGTTTCGGGCATTGATACCGCGGTACCCAAGTCGCTCTATGACGATCTCGATCTGGCGCTGCGTGGCACGATGCCGGGTCTGGAAGGGCCCGAAGCACAACAGGCGGCGTTCGTCGGTGGACAGGTCCTCACCCAGCTTGGGCAGAGCCCGCAAGCGACGGCGGCCTTGGCAAGACTGGGGTGGCGCGAAGGGTTTTCTCCCCGCTCAACGTCGGGCGGACTCATGCGCGGGCTACTCGGGGCGCCCGAGCTTCACTCCTCGCTGACAGCGGTGCTGCCCATCCTGGTCGATTCTCAGCTTGGGGCAGGGGACGCGGGTGGCGCGCTCGCGCTCAAAGCCCTGCTTTCGGCAGCGACGAAGGAAGTGGGAGCCATGTCCGCTGTCGCGAACCCGCAGGCGTCCGACCGAACGCTCAATCTGCTCAACCGTTTTCTGTTCACCGAATCGCCCGAGCTTTTGACGCTGCCGCCTGGACAGACCTACTACGCGATCCGGCGAGATCACCGCGGACTTCCGATTGTGGCGAAGCAAGGCGCCGCGTTTCCATCGCCTTATGTAGATAAAGATCTCGACGGATATGCCGATATCGGATCTGATGGACGTTTTATCGACACTAGTGGAAAACCGATTCCGTTTGTAACACCGTTTGCGAGCATCAGCCTGTATCAGAAAGACGTGGCGGCAGCACGCGACGGCCAAGGACGTGCACTGGTCGCGGCGGCGGGACAGCCGCTTTATTCGTACATCAATCTCGACGACACAGTGCTGGCAGGGCTCCTGCGCGAGGCACCTCAGCTTCTCGACGAAAAGCGAGACATTGCGCTCCGACTGGCAGAGGGGGCGGGCTTTCTCCTCGGACCACGCGCTCTCGCCAAGCGCGACTATGTCGATGCCGGATCGATTGATTACCAAGGCTTCGACAAGACGCAGTCGCCGCTGCTTGATATCGCATACGGATTTGTTCAGCTATTGACATATTCCGATAGCGGAGCAACGAACGGCGTCGATTTGAATCGACTGCTGCGATCGGTGCAGCTCTTGCTGCTGAACCAAGAAAATGCGGTGGCACGCACCCTCGACGCGGCGGCCAAGGCGCTCGACGAGTCGAAGAAGCCAGCCTATGCCGCTGCGGTGCTCGACGAAAAATCGACGCTGTACGACGACTTGGCACCGATCTTGGTTCGCCTGCTGCGAGATCCGGATTTGCTGCGTGACGTCTTGCTGTCCCTGGCCGATCCAGCGACGGCAGACCTGGGACAGATCTTGGGCATCTTGGCCACAGACTCGAGCCAGCTTTTCATGAACCAAAACCAGCTCGACACCCGCGGCCAGCCGTCGGACCTGTCGTCGGTGATTGGCACGATTGGGAAGCCTATCGATCGCAGCTTGCCCGATTCGGACATCGACAAAAACCCCGGCAATCCGAAGAACAACCGATCGGTCCTCCAGCGCGTGCTGCACCTGGTTCACGACGCCAACCAGACGCCGTTTTGCAACAAAG
>CAYTGC010000204.1:0-9140 GCA_964437195.1 uncultured Myxococcales bacterium
GGCGGGCTTCCGGCTCGGCTCTGGGCAGTCCAGCGACGATCGCATCCAGCAGATCCGGCATGCCGCGCCCGTGCGCCGCCGAGATTCCGAACACGTCCGCACTCCCGAGTCCGTACAGATCGACAAGCCCCGCTTCATGTTTGGCACCGTCGATCTTGTTGGCAACGATCAGGATCTTTTTGCCGCCGCGTCGCAGCTTCACAAAGATGTCGCGATCATCGGGCAAAAGACCGTGGTGCCCGTCGATGATGAGGAGAACCACATCGGCTTCGGCAATCGCCAGCTCGGCCTGCTTCCGCATTCCTTTGGCGATGCTGCCTTCGGCACCAAAGTCGATTCCTCCTGTGTCGACGACGCGGAACAGCCGCCCGTCATATTCACACTGGCCGTAGCGACGATCGCGGGTGACGCCAGGCATGTCTTCGACGATGGCGTGATGACTGCCGGTCAAGCGATTGAACAGCGTGGACTTGCCAACGTTGGGTCGACCGACGAGCGCCACCACCGGCAGCGAGCGATCTACAATGGGACGAGGTGCCGCTTTCATCGCTGCGCCTCCAGCTGATAGCCCATTTTGCGCAGTCCCGACGGCGTCTGTGACCAGTCCTCATCGACGCGAACAAACAGCTGCAGGTGAACCCCGCAGCCAAGCAGATTGCCGACTTGCTCACGCGCGAGCGTGCCGATGTTGCGAATCATCTGTCCGCGCTCACCGACAAGAATCTTCTTTTGTCCGGGCTTTTCGACGTGAATCGTCGCGTCGATCTGCACGCCAATTCGTTCACCCTGTTTTTTGCCGTGATCGGCGATCCGCTCTTCCCAGCCATCAATGGTCACAGCGACGGAATACGGGATCTCTTTTTGGGTCGCCAGAAACACCTGTTCGCGAATCAGCTCGCTCACCAAAAAGCGCTCGGGACGATCGGTCAGAACATCGGGAGGAAACAGCGGCTCGCCTTCGGGAAGCAGCTTGGTGACTTCCTGGACGAGAAGATCGACTCCGTCGCCCAACAACGCCGAGATCGGCACAATCGGGGCCCCCGGAAGCACCTGCGACAGGGCCTCGATCACCGGCAACAGCAGGCGCTTGTCCGATACCAAGTCGGCTTTGTTGATCGCGACGACGAGCGGCTTCCCAAGTGACTGGAGCTTCTGCGCAATCTGCTGATCCGCGTTGGCCAGCGTCGGCAATGCATCGTCGTCAGACTTTCCCTCGGGCATCTTGAGGTTGACCAAAAGCAGCACCGCATCGACGCCATCAACGGCTTGCTGCGCTTCTTCCACCATGAAGCGGTTGAGTGCCGTGCGACCCTTGATGTTGGTCAGGTGCAGACCCGGCGTATCGACGAGAGCAAGCTGGACGCCGGGAACGGAACCACTCTTGCCGCGCTGGGGCTTTACGTTCTTCACCCCGAGGATGCGATTGCGAGTGGTCTGCGGTTTGGGACTGACAATGGAGAGGTGTTCGCCAAGGATGCTGTTGAGCAGCGTCGATTTGCCCACGTTGGGACGACCAACCAGGGCAACAAAGCCCACCCGCCAGGCGGCGGGGGACTTTTCCTCGGCCTTTTGTTTTTTCGTCGGAGAGTTCATGAAGGGCGCTTGCATAGCACGTCCTTCCAATCGGGTGCAAACCGGATCGAGCGTCGGACACGGCTGGACAGCAAAGTCGGTCGGGCCACTACCACACTGCCTGGCACCCGACGACCGCCGCTCCATGCGTCGCCCAGACGACATTGCTTCTCTCCGAGTGGCGTCTAAGGCTAGAGTAATCTACGATGCTCGACCGAATCGTCATCGCAGGAGCGGGCCGTACCATCGAGACCATCCTGGAACGCCTTGTCCACCTGGCGCCAGTGATTGTCCTCGACACCCAGCAAGCGGCTCTCGATGAGCTGCGGGTGTCCGAAACCGCCGGAACCGACGCAGAAGGTCCGGTCCACGGAGTCACCAAGCGACTCGCCGACGCGACGTCGCGTTTTGTACTCGAGGAAACGCGATCGGAACAGCATCTCTCGGTCGGAATTGTCGCGGCCACCGGTGACGACCGACGAAACATCGAGATCTGCCGACTTGCCAAAGAGATGGGTTTTCAGCCCGTCGTTGGAATTGTCCTAAACCCAGAACAATCGCACGAGTATGAAGCGCACGGCGCTCGCGCCATCATTCGCGCCCACATCTTGGGAAACGTCGTTGAGCAAGCGCTGCGATATGACGGACTGGTGATGGCCACATCCGTCGGTCAGGGCCGCGGCGAGATCATCGAGTTCACTGTGCTACCCAGCTCTCCGGCGATTGGGATTCCGCTGTCGCGACTGCACGCCGAAGGCTGGCGACTTGCCGCCATCTATCGCGGATCCGACCTCGTCATTCCAACCGGTGATACCGTCATTGCAGCGGAAGACAGAGTCCTGGTGATTGGCAATCCAGAGATTCTGTCCGGCGTCGCAGAGCAGATTCGGATCGGCGTTCCACAGTTTCCGCTCGGCTTTGGGAATCAGATCGTTACATTCCTACCAGGCGGAAGGAATCACAACATCGAAGAGGAATCGCAGCGGCTGTGCAAGCGAACACGCGCCGCTGGAATGACGCTGCTGTTTCCTGGAGCGACACCGGAACGTACAATGGTGGAAGTACTCGATCCACCGCACTCCTCCGCAAGTCCACGGCCTCAGCGCAAGCTGTTTGAGCGCCAAGCCCTCACGGAAGAAGACACGCAGGCACCGCTCGTTCGGCTGCGAAAAATGCGACCTGGACTGCTGATCTGCGAGGCACCAGAGAGGAGCTTTTCCGACGCCATCTTGGGACGAGGCGGACTTGGGGGAAAGCTCTGCAATGAGCTAACTTGTCCGGTTCTGTTTACATCTGGATCACCCAGTTATTCGCGGCTTGTGTTCGCGCTGCTGCCCGGTTCACGCGATCTCCGCCTGGCAGATACTGCGATTGATCTGGTCCGCCAGCTTGGTCTGCCTCTGGTGCTCTTGCGAGTCTCTTTGCCACAGTACGTGGAAGCGCCAGACTCCCAGACAGAGAGCCTGGCAGTAGAAATTGAGCGCCGCGCCAGACTCTACGGACTGAAGACAGAGACCCAACAAGTGGAAGGGAATCCAATTCGCGAGTTGCTCCGAATTGTGACCGGAACGGATCTCCTGCTGATCGGACGCAGGCGCTCACTCCGCGACAGCTTTGGCTCTCCAGATGTTGCGCTTCGCGTCGCCCGCAAGGCGCGTTGTGCAACGCTGGTGCAGACCGAGGAGCGGCGCTGATGGCGCACCTAGACAGTCGTTGGCTGCCGCTCTTGCTCCTTTTGTCTGCAAGCATTGTGGGACCGCTGGCCGCGGTACGTCTGCGCCTTCCCACTGCCGTCGTCCTGATCCTGCTGGGAATCGGCATGGGCCCAGCCGGAATCGGTGTCCTACAGGAAAACAACATCGTCGCCTTTCTGTCTGAGTTCGGACTGCTGCTGCTTTTGTTCATGGTCGGAATGGAGATCGATTTCGACTCGCTTCGCACAGCCGGAACATCCGCACTGATTGTGCCTCTGCTCGTGGTGGCCGGGATCTTTGCGGTCGGTTTCGGCAGCATGGGACTCCTTGGACTGGGAGGAGTCGGCATTCTGGTCGTCTCTGCCGTCGCTGTTGGTATGCCTCTCGCGGTTCTCAAGGAAACGGCCCTCGACACCGCACCCATCGGTCGACATGTCATGCTCACTGCGTCACTCGGTGAGTTCTTCTGCATCTTGGGAATCACCGCGCTCGAGCTTCTGTCCTCGGGTTCGTTCGGAATTCACACCGTCATTCACATTGCGAAAGTCACTGCACTGTTCGTTGTCTCGACGCTGGCGATTCGTTGGCTGCGGGCCCTGGTGTGGTGGTATCCAGAGCCTCTGCGCAGACTCATCGGCCATCACGATGTGGCGGAACTGGGAGTCCGAGTTGGTCTTGCGATCATGCTGGTTTTTGTCGTTTTGTCGGCACTGGCTGGTGTCGAAGCAATCCTCGGCGCCTTCATCGGCGGAGCGCTGCTCGGTGTGGTGCTAAGACAAAAACATGCGCTCGAAAACAAGATTGCTGCGCTTGGGAATGGTCTGTTCATCCCGATCTTCTTCATTGTGGTCGGAGCGCGGTTCGACGCTCGCGCACTCGATCTGCCGTCAGTAAAGCGCGCATTCCTGGTCGCGTCCGTTGCGGTCTGCGCCAAAGTCCTTCCCAGCCTGCTTTTTGCCAAGAGGCAGACTCCTTTCCGCTTCCGCTTCGCTGCAGGACTCCTATTGTCGGCCCCCCTAACTCTGGTCGTGGCCATCTCTTCCATTGGTCGCAACTTGGGCAAGATCGACGGCCAAACCCAGACCAGCTTGGTGCTCTCTGGCGTCCTGGTCTCCATGATCTGTCCCACGCTGTTTAAGCTGATCGTCCGCAGCGCCGAACCAAAATCCAGCTAACCCACCTCCCCCGCCCATTGGCCACCGCGCATCCCGAGCGACCAAGGCAACCCAAGAGGACACAAGGTTGCCCGCGGTGTTTTGCCAAGCTGTGACATTTTGCGACACGCTGCGCCTGAATGCAGCGCGACTTGCACGCGAACCAGTCACACGCAAAAAATCGATCTATTGTGCGCGCATGGTCCCTGCGCCAGCGTTTCGATGGCAACTGTTTCTGGTCTTGCTCGCCCTGCATGGCGTTGTAACTCTTGTGGATTACGCCACAGGTCCGCGTCTGCTGCTGACGCCGTTCTATCTGCCCGCCGTGCTGCTCAGCGGCTGGCACATGGGACGGCTGTCGGCCTGGCTTCTGACGGCAATCGTGGGCATCACGCTGCTGTCCCTGGATGTTTGGGCGGCGGGCTGGCCGGACTGGGTTCGGCAGTGGAACCTGGCCACACGCGTCGGTCTGTTTGGCGCGATGGGCCATCTGACTGCGCGGGTGCGACTTGATCGCGACCAGCTCAATGAGCTTCTGGCGGAACGGACCTCGGCCTACGCGGCCGCCCTGGATCAGCTTCGCCATCGCGACCGACTGGCCTTGGTGGGACAGCTCGCGTCGGGCCTGGCGCACGAGTTTGGCACACCGCTCAATGTCATCGTCGGCAGAGCGCGGCTGATTACCGACCCGGACACCACGACCGATGAAGCAGACAAACACGCAAGAAGCATCATCGAGCAGGCCGAGCGAGTCACCGCGATCATTCGCCAGCTGCTTGACTTTGCGCGTCGCCGTGGCCCAGAGCTAGGTCGAACCGACTTGCACGAGCTGAGCGCTCGGGTGCTTGATCTGATCCGTCCACTCGCCGAAAAGCGTCAGGTCGAGCTAGCGCTTCTGCCAAGCACAGGGTCGTGCGTCGCTGCCGTCGATTACAACCAGATACAACAAGCCGTCAGCAACTTGATCATGAACGGAATCCAGGCGATGCCCAGTGGCGGAAAGCTCATCGTCAGCGTCGCTGGAAGCAGAGACCGAAAAGGCCATGCCGGCGTCACGTTGTCGGTCAAAGACAGCGGAACAGGAATTGCTCAAGAAAATCTCAAGCGGATCTTTGAGCCGTTCTTCACCACCCAGAGCGCAGGTGTTGGCACCGGTCTGGGACTTTCGATCACCGAGGGAATTGTGCGCGATCACTTTGGCCAAATCGAGGTAGAGAGTGACCTGGGACAAGGCAGTACGTTCCGAATTTTTATCCCTTGTGAGCCAGTGCAAGGGCGAGTGGAGGACGTAAAGTGAAGCCGAAGATACTCGTCATCGAAGACGATCGTGGCATGTGCGAGCTGCTCGAAATCGGTCTTGGCAAGCGAGGCTTTTCCGTCCACTGGTCTACCGATCCGCTACAGACCGCAGATCTGCTGAAGCGCGAAGAGTTCGATGTTGTGGTGACCGATCTGAACATGCCGCGCCTCAGTGGAATCGATCTGACGAGGCAGATTGTCGATAGTCGGCCCGACCTTCCCGTGGTGCTCATCACCGCCTTTGGGAGCATGGAATCTGCCGTTGCTGCCATGCGCGCAGGTGCCTATGACTTTGTCACCAAGCCGCTGGAGGTCGATGCCCTTGCACTTCTGCTTCAGCGTGCGGTTCAACACCGCGCGCTTCGTGAAGAAGTCAGAAGGCTTCGCAGCGCAGTGGCTGCCGCAGAATCTGTGGTCGGAATGGTTGGTGAAAGCGAAGCCATGCGCAAGGTCGCACAGATGCTTGGCCGCGTCGCAGAAACCGATGTGTCAGCGCTGATTGTCGGGGAAAGTGGAACTGGAAAGGAACTGGTGGCTCGCGCGATTCACAAGCGCTCGATTCGCAAAGATGGACCGTTTGTTGCCGTGAATTGTTCGGCTCTCCCCGAGGCACTGCTAGAAAGCGAGCTGTTCGGTCACATTCGTGGCGCCTTTACCGATGCCAAGCTTCCGCGCAAAGGTCTGTTTCAACACGCGCAAGGCGGAACCCTTTTTCTCGACGAGATTGGCGATCTTCCGCTGAGCCTTCAACCAAAGCTCTTGCGCGTGCTTCAGGAACGGGCCGTGCGTCCGATCGGTGCCGATGCAGAGTCGCCCATCGATGTCCGCATCCTGGCTGCAACCAACGTAGACCTGGAAGCCGCGGTGCAGGAAAAGCGGTTTCGCGAAGATCTTTTCTACCGTCTAAATGTCGTACAAATCGAGCTGCCGCCGCTGCGCGCACGCGGAAATGATGTGCTCCTGTTGGCGCAACATTTTATCGAACGGACTTCCGCACGGCATGACAAGCGCGTCGAAAAACTGACTCCCAAAGCCGCAGAGCGACTGCTTGCGTATTCCTGGCCTGGCAATGTCCGCGAGCTACAAAACTGCATCGAGCGCGCGGTCACGCTGACTTCGTACGATCAGATCGGCGTTGATGATCTTCCGGAAAAAGTCCGTGACTATCGTCCATCTCAGGTTCTGGTATCTAGCGATCATCCCGATGAGCTGGTTTCTCTCGAAGAGATCGAGCGGCGCTACATCTTGCGAGTTCTCGATGTGGTGGGAGGGAACAAGTCGCTCGCGGCGCAGATCTTGGGAGTCGATCGGCGCACGCTGTATCGAAAAGTCGAAAAGTACGAAAGCGAAACAAAGCGTTAGTTTTCGACCTGCTGCTCGGCCCGGGCCACGGCGTCTTTGGACTTAAGCAATCGGCGCAGCCACAGCGGCAGGACAAAGAGCATCAGCAGCGTCGAAGAGACAATTCCTCCCACCACCACGGTCGCCAGCGGACGCTGCACTTCGGCCCCTGCTCTGGTAGACAGCGCCATCGGCAGAAAACCAATCGCAGCGACGAGAGCTGTGGTCAAGATAGGCCGCAGAGCATGCGTCGCCGCCGCCAAGATGGCCTGCGCAAAGGACTGCTGCGCAAGACGCCGCTTTAGCTCTGACGCCATCACCACACCATTTAGCACCGCAACACCACACAGCGCGATGAATCCGACGGCAGCAGGAATCGAGAACGGCAGTCCGCGGACCATAAGCAGAAACACTCCGCCGATGATTCCCAGTGGAACGCAGCCGAACACCGCGAACGCGTAGCGCACCTCTCCGAACATCAGGAATAGCATTCCGAAGATGATCACGAGTGCCAGCGGAACCACCAGAGCAAGTCGCGACTTGGCGCGGGTGAAGTTCTCAAACTGACCGCCCCACTCCAAATGGTAGCCCTGCGGCAGCTTTACCTCTGCGGTCACTTTCGCACGCGCTTCTTCGACGTAGCTGACCAGATCACGACCCCGGATGTTCGCTTCCACCATGACCCGGCGCTCCAGTCCTTCGCGATGTATCACCGCTGGTCCTTCACTCTCTTCCATCGTTGCGACCTGGGCCAAAGGAACGAGCTGTCCGGTGTGCGTTCCCACCAGCAGCTCCCCAAACGACTCTGGATTGAGCTGGGCTGGAGGTAGCAGCAAAACCAGATCGAATCGGCGCGATCCCTCAAAGATCTTCCCGACGGTACGACCAACCCGCGAGGCCTCCACCAGATCAAGCACTTCGGTGGCTGGGATTCCGTAGCGCGCCAACCGCTTGCGATCCGCTTTCACATTGAGCAGCGGCAGACCCAAAACACGCTGCACGCGCAGGTCGCCCGTTCCCTGCACCTTGGCAAGCACCTGTCCGATTCTGTCCGCGACGCTCTTGCTGACCACCAGATCCGATCCAAAGACCTTCACCACCACATCTGCGCGCGAGCCTGACAAGAGCTGGTTGACCCGATCTTCGATCGGCTGCGAGACAGACACAAACGTCGCCGGGACTTCCTTTTCGATCGCTGCTTTGATGGCTTCACCAAAGGCGTCCAGATCGGGCGCGGTCTTCCACTCACTCTTGTCGGCCAGCTTCACCATGACCTCGGCTTCATCGGGACCAACTGGATCGGTCGCCACCTCGGCTCGACCTGTCCGTGTCACGATCGACAGGACTTCGGGATAGCGCGAAAGGACATCTTCTACCTGGGTTCCCAGCCGCTGCGCTTCACTGATCGAGATCGAGGGAAGGCGCTTCACATCGAGTGCAAGCTCGCCTTCATCAAGTCGCGGGACAAACTCTGCGCCGAGTGTGGTCATGCCCGCAAAAGTGGCCGCGAGGAGCAGCGCCGTGGCACCAAAGACCATCCGACTGTGCGGAAACAGCCAAGACAGAATCGCCTTATAGCGATGCTCTAGCCGCTGCCAGAATTTCCCATGCTGCCCCGGTTTGGGAGCACGAAGCACCATCGCTGCCAGCGCAGGAAAACTGGTCAAGGAAAACAGCAGAGCGCCAAACAGAGCCAGCGCCGCAGTCAGCGCCATCGGCTGGAACATTCTACCTTCCACACCTTCCAGCGCCATCAGGGGCAGGTACACCAGCATGATGATGGCCACTGCAAAGGCCACCGTGCGCGCCGACCGCGACATCGCATCGGCGACTGCATCAGGCACACTCACTGTTCCGCCGTTCTTTTCCGCCCGTGACATAAGGAGTGCCATCGTGGCTTCCAACATCACGATCGCACCGTCGACCAACAGACCAAAGTCAATCGCCCCAAGGGACATCAAGTTGCCGGTCACAGAAAGCCGCACCATCCCTATCACCGCAACTCCCATGGCCAGCGGAATCCCGAGCGCGGCGATCACACTCCCTCGCAGCGTTCCCATGGTGAGAAACAGCACAAGGA
>CAYTGC010000205.1:0-9119 GCA_964437195.1 uncultured Myxococcales bacterium
GTCGCTGTCTTGGCGCACCGTTCCGTTAAATCGCGCGACGATTCCGTTCGATTCCGGATGCCGTGCTCTGGTTCGGATGTCGAGCAGATCGCGTGCTTTGACGACGGCACCAAGCTCGCTGTTACAGAACTCACTGCCGTGATCATGGATGCAGTGAGGCCTCACTCCCTTACATCTGCTGAGCGCCGCTTCCTACTCGATGGCAACGGCTTGTCCCGTCAGCTTACGGCGTGGCGGCCACGTCAATGATGATTTTTCCGACGGCCCGACCTGACATCGAGCGATCCCAGGCCGCTTTGAGCTGCGCAAGTGGGAATCGCTGATCGATGACCACCCGAAGCTTTCCTGCGGAAAACAGATCATCCAAGATGCGCAAATCAGGAGCATTGGATTTGAGCATCACAGAGTGAACCTTCCGACGACAGATTGGATTCAGTAGACCACGCAAGATTCCTTTCGGTCGCGGATGAACAGAGACGAATCGTCCGTCTTCTGTAAGCCGCGGAAGCCAGGGTCCGTACGGATTCCCAACACAGTCCAAGATGATGTCGCACGGCGCCAGATCACGGAAGGCATCGGGCTTCTGATAGTCGATGACTTCGTCCGCCCCCAGACTCTTTACCAGCGCTTGGTTGCGGGCTCCGCAGACTCCGATCACCGTGGCAGAAGCGGCCCGCGCAATCTGTATCGCGAGGTGACCCACGCCACCAGATGCACCGATGACGAGTACGCGCTGTTTGGCAGCAGCGAGCGGCATTCCGCCTCCATCACGGAGTCCTTGCAGAGCGGTCATTCCTGCCAACGGAAGACCTGCCCCCGTTGCAAAGTCCATGTTGTCAGGCATCTGTGTCGTATGAAGAGGCGAGGCCACCGTGAGTTCTGCGCAGGAGGCCCCAATTCCTCCACTTAGGCGAGCATGAACCCGCGCGCCAACCGGAAATCCAGTCACCCCAGCACCGATGGACACAACCTCTCCCGATACATCGAACCCAGGAATCTGCGGCAGCTTGGCAGACATGAGCGGACGGTATTTCCCACTCGCGATCTTCCAGTCCACTGGATTCACGCTCGCAGCCCGCACCCGAACCAAGAGCTGACCAGGTGCAGGCGTCGGATCGGGAAGCTCTGTTTCCTGCAGAACATCAGCGCCACCGTAGGTTCGGTAATGAATGGCTTTCATCCTCGGGATCCTACCCGATTGAAGACACGGTTTGTGTCCGAACAGCACGTCATTCTTTCTGTATCTTGTCCCAACCACTTGGGTTTGTTGGGTGATGGGCCGACATGTCAGCCAGACATGGTATCCAGGCGGTTCAGGAGGAATGCATGCGAACACGCTCCATCACCACTCACTTGTTCGGCGTTCGTCGGTTGCAGGTCTGGCTGCTTGTGCTCATGGCGGCACTGGGAATTCACTGCGGCAATCCCGAACCCCAGACTCCGGCGACCCCCAGGGTCCAGCTTGCCCTGTCGCCGTCTAATCCCCAGATCGCGCAAGGAACCCCACTGCAGTTTCAGCTGCGCGGCTTGGCCATCGATGGTCGCACGCACGATCTGACCCGGAAGGGAAGCTGGTCGATTCAAGGCCCGGACGGCAAAACGCTGCCGCCACCGGAATCGGGACTTTTGGAACTGACGACTCCGGGACGGTATCACGTAAGCGCAAACTACGATGGGCAGACGGTCGAGACAGACCTGCACCTCACCGCCGCGACGCTGACGGCGCTTGCAATCAGTCCTTCGCTGCCCAAAGTGGCCAAAGGCCTGTCGCAACAGTTCAAGGTCACGGCGACGTTCAGCGATGGGACAACCCAGGATGTGACGACAGCGTCGGCGTGGTCGGTAAAAGACACCCTGGGAACCGGCGTGGCGGTGGTCAACTCTCTCGGCTTGGCGACGGCGAAGAGCATTGGCAAGGCTCGCATCTCGGCACGCTTCCAGACCAAGACGACCAGCACGACCCTCGAAGTCACCGCAGCGACGGTGAAGACTCTTACACTAAGCCCGCTCAATGTGGCGATTGCGAAGGGAACCACCCAGCAGTTTAACGTCGTGGGCAGCTTTTCCGACGGAACGGTGCAGGATGTGACCGCAAGTGCCGACTGGGCTGTGCTTGATGTCGTGGGTTCGGGCGTCGCATCGATCGACGGAACCGGTGTTGCGCGGGGCGATGCCGTCGGACAGGCCAAGGTCAGCGCAGAATACCTTGGCGTCATGGTGGAAACCAACCTGACCGTAAACC
Source organism: uncultured Myxococcales bacterium (assembly GCA_964437195.1). Classification (GTDB taxonomy): domain Bacteria; phylum Myxococcota_A; class Polyangia; order Palsa-1104; family JAEUJZ01; genus JAEUKA01. Next base: position 2,243 of record CAYTGC010000205.1, read on the forward strand.
CCGCCACACCAACGGCACTTGCACTCAGTCCAAATACCGCAACACTGGCCAAAGGCACCACCCAGCAGTTCACCGCGACGGCAACTTTCACGGATGGCAGCACGCAGAATGTGTCGGCGATGACCGCGTGGACGGCGACCGATGCGTCGGGCGTTGGCGTGGCTTCGATCGATGCGAGCGGGCTGGCCAAAGCAAACGCTGTCGGAACGGCCAACATCCAGGCATCGTTCCGTGGCTATTTTGCGACTGCGGCACTGACGGTTCGCCCGGCGGCGCTGGTTTCGGTCGCACTCAGTCCAACAAGCGCGACCATTGCCAAGGGTGTTTCCCAGGCATTCCGCTTGACGGGCACGTATACCGATGGCACGACGCAAGATGTCTCCGCGGCAGCGGTATGGTCGACGGCGGATCTGATGGGAAGCGATGTCCTCTCGCTCAGCGGAGTTGGCACTGCGTATGCCAAAAACGTCGGACAGGCGCAGGTGAAAGCCGTCCATATGGGACAGAGCGCCAGCGCAACGGTGACGGTGACAGCCCCCGCGCTTGTCGGGATTCGTCTGAGCCCGCAGAGTCCATCGATTGCCATCTCAGCGACGCAGCAGTTTTCCGTCGAGGCGCAATACACCGACGGAACCAGCAAAGATGTCAGCGGCAGCGCCACGTATTCCGCCGTCGACATTGCACCGGCAAGCGGCGTGGCCAGCATCAACACCAGCGGTCTGGCGACGGGTCTGAGCAAGGGACGAGCCACCGTTTCAGCTTCCTACTCTGGCCAGCGCGCAGATACGGTGCTTTCGGTCGGAATGCCGCGTGGCGTGTGCTCCAGCGACGGTTTCTGCTGGCGCAACCCGGTCCCGCAGGGCAACTACCTTCCGTCCATCTGGGGCAGCGATGCAAACAACATCTGGGCCGTCAGTGACTTCGGCGTCATCGTGAAGTGGGACGGCATCAGTTGGAATCCGCAGACCACTCCGACGACGAAAAACCTGCTGGCGGTGTGGGGGTTGGACGCGAAAAATGTCTGGGCCGTCGGTATGTCGGGAACGATTCTGAAGTGGGATGGCTCGACGTGGACGGCGCAGGCAAGCGGCAGCACTGCCAGCCTGTCGGGAATCTACGCCACCAGCGCGACCAACGTCTGGGTGGTTGGCGACGGCGGAACCATTCTGAAGTGGAATGGAACGGCCTGGTCCGCCCAAGCGAGCAGCAGCACCGTCTATCTGCGTGGCGTCTTCGGAACCGACGCAAACAACGTCTGGGCCGTCGGCGCAAGCGGCGTGATTCTGAAGTGGGATGGCACCGCGTGGACGGCACAGGCGAGCGGAACGTTGTCTTATCTGCGCAGCATCTGGGGCACCGACGCAAACAATCTGTGGGTCGTCGGCGCAGGTGGACTCATTCTCAAGTGGGACGGATTGGCATGGACTTCCCAAGCCAGTGGCACGACGGAAGTGTTGCGCACGGTCTTTGGAACCAGCACCAGCAACTTGTGGGTGGTCGGCTATGCGGGAACGGTTCTCAAGTGGAGCGGCAGCGCCTGGGTTGCGCAGACGAGCGGTACCAGCGAGAACCTACTCGCGATCTGGGGAAGCGCTGCAAACAACCTGTGGGCTGTCGGTGATGCCGGTCTGATGCTTCGCAATGACGGAACCGCATGGACCGCGCCCCCTGCCTGGAGTCGTGCGGGCTACTACGCTTCGTGGGGCAGCGACGCCAGCAATGTCTGGTTCGCCGGTTCAGGTGGCAGCATTGTCAAGTGGAACGGCTATGCGCTGAGTCCGCAAGTGAGCGGCACACGCGAAGGTCTATCGAGCCTGTGGGGTACCGATAGCAAGAATGTCTGGGCCGTCGGTGGCGCTGGCACCATTCTCAAGTGGGACGGAACGACGTGGACCGCGCAGGCCAGCGGCACCACCGAGTTCCTTCGCGCGATCTGGGCCGCCGACAGCAAGAACGCCTGGGCGGTCGGAAACAACGGTGTCCTGCTTCGCTTTGATGGCACCAGCTGGACTGCGCAGAGCAGCGGTACGCTCTCTCACTTGACCGGAATCTTTGGACTGAGTGCGACCAGCGTGTTTGTGGTTGGTGCTGGCGGAACGCTGCTCAAGTGGGACGGCTCGACGTGGTCACTCCTGGCTTCTGACGGGCTGTCCTGGTTTGGTAGTGTGTGGGCAAGCAGCCCAACCAACGTCTGGATAAGCGGTGCAAACGGACTGCTGCGAAGATGGAACGGCACGACCATGAGCGCAGTCGCAAGCGGAGTCACGACCCACCTCAATGGCATCTGGGGCAGCGACGGGAACAACATCTACGCTGCCGGAGACAAGGGTACTCTGTTGCGCTGGAATGGTACCGTGTGGAGTCCACTTGTAAGCGGCAGCTCGCAGCCGCTGAGCGGTGTCTTTGGCATCGGATCGAGCAACGTCTTCGTGGTGGGAAACACCGGATCGATCCTGCAGCGCGCACCGTAGTCATTCCGGCAGTCGGCGCAGACTGACTCGAGTCGCGCCGACACCTCGCCTTCTTCCATCAACAGACGACGCGGACACGCGGTCTGCGGTCAACCGCTTGATGATGCGGCTCGCTTGGTCCGACTGGCCGCGAGGATGCCATGCAGCTTTTCCAGATCGACCGGCTTGGTGATGTGGGCCGTAAATCCGACGGCTTTGGCGCGCGACACATCCGACTCCTGACCAAAGCCAGTGACAGCGATGATCGGAAGCAGCGCGTCCCGGGCACGAAGTCGACGACAAGTCTCGTATCCATCGATTCCGGGAAGTCCAATGTCGAGCAGCACCACGTCGGGTTTGGCGGAGCCGATGACATCGAGGGCAGCCTCTCCGCTCTCGACATCGACCACACTGATTCCGTCCATCGTTAGGAGTTCCTTGAGACCCTTGCTTCCGTTTATGTCGTCTTCCACCAGAAGCACCCGCAGTCCTGCCGGAGGAAGCGTCGGCGCTGGGGATTTCGGAGCTTCAACCTGTTGTACGGGCAGAAGCGGCAACCGAACCAGGAACTCACTACCGCGTCCCGGTCCACCACTCGAGGCGACCACAGTGCCGCTGTGCAAGCTGACGATGTGCCGAACCAGGGCCAACCCGACTCCCAGTCCGCCCTCTTTGACTCTCACTCCGGGCGCGTGTCCTTGAACAAACGGCTCGAATACGCGCTCCAGCATCTGGGATTCGATCCCTGATCCATTGTCGGTGACGCGAATGATCGCCGATGCTCCATCACGGTCCACAGTGAGCGCGATCTTGCCAAACCTCTGGGTGTAGCGAGCGGCGTTCACAAGCAGATTGGTCAGCACTTGCTGAAGCCGAAGCTGATCACCGCTGACGATGAGCGGTTGTTCGCAGACGCGCTGAACCAGCTCGATCTGCTTGTCCGATAGATTCTGCGAGATGGTCTGAATCGACAGCCCGACCAGTGTACGCAGATCCAGCGCGCGGCGATCCAGCGTTAGCTTGTTTTGCGTGATGCGGGCAACATCGAGCAGATCATCAAGCAGGTGCTTCATCTGTCTTGCACCGTCGAGGATGATCTTCTGCCACGCACGCTCTTCCGCTGCCAGTGGCCGCCGACCAAGTACGCTGGCGGAGGTATACAGCGCGGTCAGAGGATTGCGCAGCTCATGCGAGAGCATGGCCAGGAAACGATCACGCTGCGCTACACTCTCTCGCAGCTCTTCTTCCGCTTTCTTGATGCTGGTGATGTCGGTATTCACACAGCCAACGCCGATGGAACCGTCCGTTTCCTTGATCGGAAACTTGAGTGATAGATACGTGCGCGAGCCCTGTGGACCAGAGAGCTTGATCTCGGTCTGGATAATCGTTCCGCGGACAATCACCTCGTCATCTCCGGCCACCAGTGTCGCGGCCAGGTCGGCAGGAAACAGCGATTCCGTGGTCTGACCGATGGGGTCTGATCCTACCGTCGAGCGAAAGCTCTCGTTGACGAGGACATATCGCCGCTGATGATCCTTGATGGAGATCTGACTTGGGGAGTTATGCAAGATGCTGGACAGGAGGCGATGAACCCGCTCGGTCTCTGCTTCGGCACGACGAATGCCCGTCACTTCGATCATTGTGAGCACGACTCCGTCGATGCTCGCACCGCGCCGGTACGGCAAGACGCGCAAAAGGAACCAGCGTCCGCTCTGGTCCTTGACATGGCTCTCGAACGGAGTGGCCTCCGCCAGCACCCGTCGAATGTCTTCCATCAGAGAAGCCCGCGCCAGTGTATGTGCGAACACTTCAATCGGACGACCAATGTCGTGGGGCACCAAGTTGAAGGTCTCGGCGATGCGGGGAGTGAACTTGCGAACACGGAGCTGCTTGTCGAGAAACAGCGTATGGACCTCGGTGGATACCTGAAGATGATCCATGTCTGCGTTCAATTCGACGAGCTCCGAGATCTTGCGCTGAAACTCGCTGTTGACCGTGTGAAGCTCCTCATTTACGGAATGAAGCTCCTCATTGGTCGACTGAAGCTCTTCGTTCGATGCGACAAGCTCCTCGTTGGTCGCTTGCAGCTCTTCGTTGCTTGTCTCCAGCTCCTCAATCGTGGTCTGAAGGTTCTCACGCGTAAACTTCAGCTCGGTCTCCAGCGACGAGATATGCTCACGCGCCGCCTGATCGAGTGGGATCTCCGCAATGGCAGGAAGCGTGCTGGTCGGAGTCGCAGTCGGCTGGATGATCACGAGCGCGAACAGATCACCGCCTCTTCGACTCCTCACCGGTCGTGCAGAGACATCAACCTGACGCGATCCCTCTGACAGTTCAACGCGCATTCCCTTGTAAACGACTGGCGTTCGCTCTGCGAGGACGCGCTGTACTGCCCCCAGAATGGCAACCCGAAGGTCCCCCTCCAACATATCGGCCAAGTCGTAGTTCTGTCGTCCATCGCGTGGCCGCAAGTACTGGCTGGCCCCACCAAAGGAGTGCGCGAGTTCTCGTCGCGACGTCACCAGGAATCCTGGCGGCATGAACTCCTCGAGCAGCGCATCATACGCGCCAAACAGGCTCGTGTCGGTCCGCCCTGCCGCAAGGGGAAGCCCTTCGGACTTCCCTCGGAATCGACTGCCCGTCGTGAAACGAACGTCCTGACTCAGCCGGATATCACGACGCTTGCGAAAGATCTTCCAGTGGTTGTCAACGACCTCGAACTCATCCGATAGATCGCCGGTCGTCTCGCTCGGACCAAGGAACAGGTAGCCCTGGGGACGGAGTCCGAAGTGGCAGATTCCCAACACCTTCTGCTGGGCCGCGCGCTCGAAGTAGATGAGCAGATTTCGGCAGGACACCAGATGCAGGTTTGTGAACGGTGCGTCTTTCAGTACGTTGTGCGGAGCAAAGACCACCATTGCGCGCACTTCAGCGTTGACCTGAAAGCGACCGTCCTTGAGGACAAAGTAGTTGTGCCGTCGCTCTGGCGATACATCGGCGATGGCGGTGGCGTCATAGGAACCGATGCCGGCAATCCGCAGTGATTCCTGATGCACATCGGTCGCGAAGATTCGGACCGGAACTGTGCGACCAACAGCATCCATTTGTTCGCGGACAGCGACTGCGAGTGAATATGCCTCCTCACCAGTCGCGCATCCGGGAACCCAGATACGAAGCTCTTCGTTTTCGGCGAGCCCGCGGATCATCGCAGGCAAGATCTCACGCGAGAGACGCGCAAAAGCTGCGGGATCTCGAAAGAAGCGGGTTACGCCTATCAGCAGATCTTTGTAGAGCAGGTCGAGCTCTTCGGGATTCCGAGCCAACCGACTGGCGAACTCTGCGAGTGAACCCGCGTGCGCAATCTCGGCTCGCCGTTCCGTCCGCCGCAGAATTGTCGATGGCTTGTATGCCGTAAAGTCGATTCCGTACGCTTCACGGAGGAGCCGCATGATCAACATCAAGCCCGGCTCTCCGTCTGGGATCACTTCCGCAGGCGTGGCCGCGAGCTTGCCGCTCTTGAGTCGCTCCAGCAGCGCGTCAGGCATTTCCTCCGGTGACAAAATGCGGTCGACGAAACCCGTCTCGATCGCACTTCTCGGCATCCCATCGAAGGCCGCACTGTCCACGCTCTGGGCGATTACCGATCCGCCGGCTGCGTGAATCTCGCGCAGACCACGCGAGCCATCGCTGCCCGTTCCAGACAGAATGATGGCAACCGCGCGGGTGTTCTCCTGCGCCAGCGAACGAAAAAACAGATCTATCGGGTACGTGACTACCTCGGCTGGATCCTTCGCGGTCAGGTAGATCCGCCCCCCGCTCACGATGAGCTGTTTTTTGGGTGGGTTGAGGACAATGGTGTCGGGCTGAAGCTCCATGTTGTCCTGCGCCAGCATCACGGGAATCTTGGTCCGACGGGCGATCAGCTCATCGAGCACACTCTTGAAATCCGGGGACAAGTGCTGGACCACGACAAAAGCGCATCCTGTCTTCTCCGGCATCTGGTCGAACAGACGCTCCAGTGCCTCCAGACCACCGGCCGAGGCACCGATGCCGACAACAAGCGAAATCCGAGGATCTGGTGTCACTGGCAACGCCGGTTCTTGGGTGGGCATGGTTTCGTAATCGTAAAGAGTGGCGGAAGCAATCGCCAAGCGCTAATCGAGTGCGACGTCACGAAAACGACTTCTCTGGTGGGACCGGAGCGCACTCGATGACAAAAGGAATCCTCGCAGCCGCAGCCCATCGCTCACCCGTTTGCCCGCTGTCCTACCCCGAAGAGCAGACATGAGCACTCCCCCGGACTGTTCCCTTCGTGCACAGCACTTCGCTGACCTCGCAAGTTCACCAAAGAGAGTAGGAGCAGTGCGTGCGCGACGCAGAGACACGCCCCATCTCGCGTTCCCCCACACATCCCAACGCCCGCATTC
>CAYTGC010000206.1:0-9113 GCA_964437195.1 uncultured Myxococcales bacterium
AAATGGGTGTCAGACCCATGCGCCACAATATCCGTTCCCAATGACAGGAAAGGGTGTGGATATGAAGCTTCAAAATGCTTGGTTCCGTTCATTGTTGACCGTCGCAAGCTCGGCATTTCGCATCGCTTTTTCGGCACTGCGAAGTGTGGGTCAAAAGCTTTTGCGCGGCGGCAGTGAAGCCCTGCCCGAGTTTGTGTTGTCTTTCGGAATGTTGCCGTCGCCCACACGAGATCCCGCCATTGACGCGTGGAATGAGCTGAAAAAGCGACGAGGTCATCGTCGGGATTCGAAGAAACCTCCGTCGACGCCGGCAAAAGTGCTGCCCATCCGTGGCAGCGTCGACGATCCAGTGATCCGAATCACGATGTGAGTCTGGCACCTTCCCCCGTCGGGTTCTCCGACGGGCTAGCCGCCTGATTTTGTCCTGCCGTGGCTCAAGACGTGTCTGGGCGTTGTCGTCGAGAATCAGTGAGACTCGTTGGAAGCGGCTCGCCGAGTCGTGATATATGAATAAAACCTCGCCATGCAGACGCCAGAATCCGCCTCCCAGTCGGTCCAATCGGCCAGTGAGCAAAACCGACAATTTTATGATCAGGCCCTCGACGGGATGAACGATTACTGGCGGAAGATGGCGGCACCGCGCTTCCGGGTGAGTGAGTTCATGCGCTTGCTCGACGAAGAAATGTTCCTGCAAGTCTGTGATCTGGGCTGTGGCGGGGGGCAGCTTCTGCGTGAAATTGCCGAGCGGTATCCGCGGGTCGAGCTGGTGGGCGTCGATGTGGCAGAAGGTCAGCTCGCCCAAAATCGACGCGAGCTACCGGGGATGCGATTCGTCGGGATGGATCTCGATCGTCCGGCTGCGGTTCCGACGGACCTGATTGGGGCCTGCGATGTCGTGATCGCTTCGGAGTTGATTGAGCACGTCTCGCATCCGGCGCAGCTCCTCGAAAATGCGCGTAGCCTGGTGCGCTCGGGAGGTCGGCTCCTCCTATCGACGCAGAGTGGTCCTGTTCGCGAAACAGAGCGACGAATTGGCCACCAGCGTCATTTTACCGTCGCAGAAATGTCTCAGCTTTTGTCGGAAACAGGCTGGCAGCCGCTGCGTGTCTACAACAGCGGCTTTCCCTTCCATGATCTGTCGAAGTGGTACGCCAATCGCGATCCAGACGCGTCGATGAAGCAGTTTGCTGGCGGAAAATACGGCGTGCGTGAAGACCTTCTTTGCTTTTTGCTTCGTCTGGCTTTTCGGTTGAACTCACGGACCCGCGGTGCGCAGCTGTTTGCTGTGGCGCGCAAAACCGGATAGGCCGTCCGCAAGACCGCTGTGTTGGGTTGCTAGCCTGCTCAATCAGATGGAGCAATCGGCTGCCCCAATTCGCTACGTTCGTTTTGCGGATGGGCGACGGAAAAAGCCTTGGCTGTCAGACCTTGGGACTATGGTGCGCGGGTCTTGGGTCGCGTGGGTTGCTTGCGCTCGCGAAGAAGCCTGGCTATGGTGCCGGACCTTGCCGGGCGGCGACGCTCTTGCGATTCCATTGCGAACCCGTCTGCGCAACCTCAAGAGAAGGAGCTTTGTCCATGCGTACCAATGTTTCCCGTCTATCCACCTCTCGCGCTTCCCTGTTTGCTTCGTCGGTGCTTGGTGTCTCGCTGCTGATTGGCTGCGACCCCGGTGCGTCGGACGAGTGGACGCCTGTTGATCCCAGCGAAGTCGAGGGCAACGATGTCCCGCTGGCTCCTCTTGGCGTGCTGAAGGCCGATGCGCCTGCGGACAGCTCGATTCCGTTTGAGGGCAAAGCCGACGTTGTGCTGCCGAAGCAGGCCGATGTGTTTTCGCTCCAGACGTCGGTGAAGAACCAAGCGTCGCGCGGTGTGTGCTCGATTTTCTCATCGATGGGCCTGGTCGAGTCGCTCTACAAGAAGGCCGGCATGACGACCACGCCGGACTTTTCCGAGCAGCATCTTCAGTGGCTCATCAAGATGAAGCTCAATGCGTTCCCGACGAGCTCGGGTTCGACTGACTACTACAACCTGAAGGCGGTCAACACCTACGGGGTCGTCGCAGAGTCAGTTTGGCCGTACGAGCCGACGCAGTGGGATGCCACCAAAGACCCGCGCTGCACTGGCACGGGCGATGGGCTGCCGACGATCTGCTACACGAACGGCAATCCTCCGGCTGTGGTTGATACCGCGCCGAAGTTCAAGTTGCCCTCGGCAGGGCGCTACGTGTCGATCAGCTCGATCAAGAACATCATCTTCGAAAAGAAGCAGGGTGTGGTGGTCGGGCTCGACTTCTTCTACCAGGCGTGGAATCACCGCCGGTCAGCGCTTCCGGTCAGCTCGACCTACTTCCAGAAGGGTTACGTGCTGTATCCAAACGCCGAGGACAAGACGGCTTCGGCCAAGCAGCCTGCGGGTCACTCGGTGCAGATGGTCGGCTACGACGACGACCTGGAGATCCAGGCGATGGACAAAGATGGTCGCCCCGCGGTCGACTCGGCTGGCAAACCGATCAAGCAGAAGGGCTTCTTCCTGTTCAAAAACAGTTGGGGAACCGCGAACTTTGGTTTGTACAATTCCAAAGCGCCCGGCTACGGCTGGATTTCGTATCGCTACGTGCAGGAGTACGGCAGCGGCTACACCGCCGATCCGCCCAAGCTGCCGTAACGATCGAAGCCGCCGCGTAGGCTGGGTCAAAGGAAAGCGATGCGAATAGGAGTCATTGGTACCGGCTATGTCGGTTTGGTTGCAGGTGCGGGGTTTGCCGACTTTGGCAACGACGTGGTCTGCATCGACATTGACGAGCAGCGCATCGCTCGCTTGCGCGGCGGTGAAGTTCCGATCCATGAGCCCGGACTTCCGGCGATGGTTGCCGAAAACACCGCCGCTGGGAGACTGCACTTCTCGACGAACTTTGCGGATGCAACCGCCGACGCTGATGTGATCTTGTTGTGTGTCGGCACGCCGCCGTCCGCGGATGGCCGTGCCGACTTGTCGCAAGTGTTCGCGGCGGCTGAAGCGGTGGGTCGGAACTTGTCGTCTGATTTCACGGTAATCGTCGACAAGTCGACCGTTCCTGTCGGAACAGCGGATCGAGTGCGCGACATCATTTCTCGCGTTTCGGATCGCCCATTTGCAGTGGTATCGAATCCAGAGTTTTTAAAAGAAGGAAGTGCGCTGGATGACTTCCTTCGGCCCGATCGCGTGATTATCGGGGTGGGTCCAGGCGCGGGGCCTGCGGGTCGTTCTCGCTTGCTGGCGACGGCGGAACAGGTCGACGATCAGGCTCGACTGGTGCTTCGGCAGCTGTATTCCGCGGTGGTGCGGAAAAATGATCGGCTGCTGTTTATGGATGCACGCTCGGCGGAGCTGACGAAGTACGCGAGCAATGCGTATCTGGCGATGCGGATTTCCTTTATGAACGACGTGGCGCGGCTGTGCGAACAGGTCGGCGCGGACGTTGAGCTGGTGCGGCGCGGGATGGGAATGGACTCGCGCATTGGCCCAAGCTTTTTGTTTCCCGGCGTCGGGTATGGCGGGTCGTGTTTTCCCAAAGACACGCGGGCGCTGGTCCACATCGCGGAGGATGTGGGGCTGTCCCTGCCTTTGGTTTCTGCGACAGAAGCGATCAACTTTCGGCAGAAAAAGCGACTGCTCGACAAGCTACTCGTGCATTTCCAGCGGACAGAAGCCGATCCCGGGGCGCTTGCGGGGAAGCGAGTGGCGGTGTGGGGACTTGCCTTCAAGCCCGAGACGGACGACGTGCGAGAAGCCCCAGCGCTGCTGCTGATTGAAAAGCTGGTCGGCTTTGGTGCCGAGGTCGTTGCCTATGATCCCGTCGCGAGCGAGACCGCTCGACAGAGCTTGTCTGCGGTTCTCAAAGACCGGATGTCGATGGTCCAGATTGTGGCATCTGCGTATGAAGCACTGCCCGGGGCCGATGCGCTGTGCCTGTGTACGGAGTGGCGTCAGCTTCGGCAGCCGGACTTTCGCAAGATTGCGCGACTGCTGCGTGGAAAGCTGCTGCTCGATGGGAGAAACATCTGGGATCCGGCCCAGGTTCGGGCCGCCGGTCTTGATTACGAAGGAATTGGTCGAAAGTAACCGCACCGAGTCGGGCGCTCGGCGGCGGTTCGGCTGTCGGTTTACGGTGCTGGGGTGTTGGCGAGCGCTTGGTAGGGGCGGCAAGGCTGGCCACGGAGGGACGGGCAGGGGGCAAGCTGTGGCGGCACCGTGACCCCAGTCACCACGGGGAGCAAAATGCTCGACGGCTGGGCCGTGGCATGGCCAATCTGGTGCACGGTCGCTGCCGTCTGTGCGAGCGTCTGGAATCGCCACTCCGCGTGATTTCCGCCTGGCGTGACGATCGACAGCCGCAGCCGCGAGCCCTTGCGGAACGAGTGCGCAAAGCCCGGAATGCCAATTCGAGCCTCGCTCCACGTCTTGGCTGGCAGCGGTTTGGCATCGGCCTCTCGGTAGGTGTGCTCCGGCCAAAGCGGTGTCGCCTCTCGACTGAGCAGACGGTTTGACAGCCGCAGCGTGCCGGCTTGCACAAACTGTTCTTGCCCGTCGGGACGGATTTCGCTGAGGACTGCCTGTAGATCGGCATCTTCCGCGCTCGATTGAACAAAGAGATCGACGCTCGCAGTTCCGACGAGGACCAAGTCTTCGGTGAGCGCAGTGGTTTCCCACGACCCCGCTTTGCCGGACTGCGGCAACTTCCAGTCCCACTTGGGAATCAGGGCCCAGATGTCTCCGCCTGCTGCCAGGTTGCCTTTGGATCCAGCGCTGACATCGAATGCAAGCTGGGTTGCAGCCGTGGTTTCCGTCGGAGTCGATGTCGAGAGACTGCCATCTTTGCGCAAGTAGTAGCGCAGCGGCTGGGTCTTCGGAGGCCACGCCGCAAACGTCGCTTGATAGCGCGACTCTGGCGCCCCAAGGTTGGTGCCCACTCCACCTGACTCAAACAGCACGCGGACGATGGGCTCGGCTTCGTACTTTTTGCGCGCGGCTTCCCAGGTTGGCTCGGTGGCGAAGCGATCGGGCGGTAGCTCCATCTTGGCGCCGAAGAAGTCCTTGAAGAGCTGCGGCACAAGGACACGTAGCGCCTGGTCCACCTGCGGCACTTTGCGCGCGACATATAGATCGAGGAACGTCTTCCACTCGATCAGAATCTGCGGTGCAAAGCCATCGGGGTGAACGCCATTGTAAAGGTGATACCGCGTGAGCGGCGCACTGCGGAATCGATTGAGCAGAGACACAAAGTACGCCCCTGTCTGCTCGTCTTGCCACGCGCCCGCCAGGAACACCGGAACATCGATGTCGCCGACCATGGTCTCTGGATTCACAGAGTCGCCAAGCTCCGGCGGGTAGTACTGATGCGCCTTGATCACATCGATCAAGTTCGCTTTTTGGCCATGCAGGAGCTGGTTTTCTTGGCAGATGGTGTCACCCATATCGACCATCCCTTTTTCCCAGCCTTGCTTGTAGGGACCAGCCTTGTCGAGGACGCGCGTAATCCAGTTCAGCGCAAAGCCGCTGTTTAGCACGCCGCCCGGCGCGAGCGTCATGAACATGTTGCCAATCACCGATAGTGGCGTAATGGCTGCGAGGCTCGGTGGCCGCTGCGCGCCGGTAAAGAGCTGGCTGATGCCCGGGAACGACAGGCCCGTCATGCCAACTTTGTGATGCATGACCCAGCTCTGCGCCGCAACCGTCTCAATCACGTCGTACGAATCGAGCTTCTGCAGCGTATCGAAAAAGTCGTACGCGCCGCCCGAACAGCCGGTTCCTCGCAGGTTCACTCCGACGGTGGCATAGCCGTTCACTGCCGCAATCATGGCGCTCGGATCGTTTGGTTGATCGCACAGCGCTGGATACGCAACACACAGGCCGGCGTACGTTTCGTCTTTTTTGCCGGGCTGTGAAGGCGAGTATCCCGAGATGTTCACCACCGTCGGGTATGGCCCTTTTTCGATCGGCCCTGGCAGCGTCACGTAGATCGAAAGCTGGGTGCCGTCGCGGGTGGTGAGGTAGCCAAAGCCGGGCTCTAGCTTTTGGTTTGCATAGAACGACTGCTGTTTGCGGCTTGTTTCGACGGAAAAGACGGTGAGCTTGCCGGTTCGGTCTTCGGGTTCGGTGCCACGCCTTGTCACCACGTAGCCCATTCCTGGTTTCACGTTGCGGAACAGGTAGCTGCCCAGCTCATCGGCCACGCCGGAAGCGACCTGATTTCCGCTGTCGTCGCGGAGATCCAGGGTGGCGCCCGGAGGCGCATGGGTGACGGCAAGCTGGCCGACGCTCTCGCGGACGCGAAAGCTGGCGTGGGGCTCGTCGACGGATGGCATCTGCTCACAACCAAATGACAACGCGGCGCAGGTCGCCGCAACCCAGAGGTGTCGTCGCATGCGCCGGAGCATACTCATTTTTTGTTTCTGCAAGCGCCTCTTGTTGCGGGTTCCGTTTTCGCGTAAGACCAAAAGAGAACCCATGAGCAAAGAGCGGCATCAGCACGACGACACCAATGTGGTCCTAGACCGGAAAGTCGTTCCCAAGGTCAAGCCACCCCGCATGTACAAAGTGCTGCTTCACAACGACGACTACACGACGATGGAGTTTGTGGTCGCGATCCTTGAGACGGTGTTTCACCACTCGAATGCCGCAGCGATGAAGATCATGCTTCACATCCATCACGGCGGAGTGGGTGTGGCCGGCATCTTTACCTATGAAGTAGCAGAATCCAAAGTGGCCAAGGTGATGGCGCTTGCACGGGAAGCGCAGTATCCGCTCCTCTGCACCCACGAACCAGAGACGTAGCCGCGGTTAGGGGACGTGAACCCCCAGCGTGTCGAAGAGAGCCTGTGCCGCGTCGCGGTGGGCCTTGGGCGTTTGGGACAGAAGCAGCTGTGCCGTGGGCGATACGTCCTGTGAAACGACAGCGAGCCGGTGATGGGCCATGGCTTCCTCGTACTTCATTGCAAGCCGCCGCGCATTCTGGAGTGCCCGTTGGTACGCGAGGATGCTGAGCGCGGTCTTTCCTTCGCTCTGTAGCATGCGACCTACGGACAGCTCCCAAATCGGAGCGGCGGGTCGGTAGCGCAGTGCCTGTTGTGCCGTCTGCTTCAGCAGCGTGCCGAGTGCCTCGTGCGCATGCGCTGTGCTGCAAGCAGAGGATCCCATCAAATCGAAATACGTGTCAGCAAGCGAGTGCATTCCTAGTGTGCTCAGCAGCGAGTCCACTCGCTTGTGGCGAATCATCGCAAGATGCTGATCGGCAATCGTGCGAGCCTTTTCAAGCTGCCCTTGCCGGACATAGGACAGAGCGAGCGCGCCGCCGAACCACAGAGAGTGATGGGAGTCCTCGCGAACCGAGTCGGGTTGTGTCGCTTGTTCGAGAAAACGGAGTGCCCGAGCGGACTCGCCCTGCCTTGCCCAAAGCACACCTCGATATCCGACCGCTTGGCTTAGCTTGTGCGGCAGATCGTGTCGCTCCGCAAGTGCCCACAGCTCGTCCGCGATGGCCCACGCCGCGGGGAAGTTTCCTAACATCATCTGCGCCACCAGTTCGAGTCGCAGCATGCGAAAAGTCGGCGTGAGTTCGAGCGTTGTCGTGGGCTGCTTCCGCGCGTACTGTGCGGACACAATCGCGTCTTCAAATCGGCCAGCCGTCAGTGCCATCCCACTCCTTGCTCGCTCAATCAGGACCATCGCTGCGGGGCGTGCGGAATTCTGAGCCATTTTCTCGGCGCGTGACAGGTAGTGCTCCCCACGCAAATGGAGTCCTACCGCAGACAGCTCATTGGAAATAAAAGCGGCTGCTTGCACATGGGCCATCACATCGCCTACGGCTTCCGCCATGCGTAGGCAGTGGGCCCAGCAGAACATCGCTGCCGTTGGGGAAGCGAGGGACAGATACACTTCCGTGGCGGGAAGAATCTTGATAAGTTCGCTCCACAGTTCTTTGTCCTGGGCAGTCTGAACCTGCGGCTTGGTAGCCATCGTGCGACGGACCTGAGCATCGAAAAACGCGCCGATGGTATCGAGCACGAGCTTCGCCGACCCTTGCGGCCAATGGATTCCGACCAGCGCAAAGGCCTGCTGGATCGCTTGATCTGCGGCCTGGTTTTTTCCAAGTACAAACCTCGCAAAGGCAAGCTGCCGGTAGGTCTTGATGCGCAAAAGTGCAGGGCGATCGGTCTGGACTTGGAGCGCGATCGCGCGGCAAAGAAGCTGTTCACCTTCGAGAACAGAGCCCGCAGAAATCGCAACAGAGCCCGCGAGTGCAAAGTGTTCCGAAGCCTGCGCATACTGTCCGGCTTCAAAGTGATGGTGTGCAAGCCGCATCGCATGCGGCGCTGGATCTGGATAGACCAGCTCGATGGTCTCTGCCAGCCACGCGTGAAGTTCCCGTCGAGATTCGGCAGGAAGTGACGCTCTCACGAACTCACGGAGTTTTTCGTGGCTCCATCGCCACTGCTGTTCATGCATGTCCAGAACACCGGCGCTTGCACACGCTTGGATCAAATCCTCTGCATGCGGAAGGAGCTGTTCAATGACCGGTAGATCAAGCTGACGTCCTGCGACTGCGGCAAGTCGCAACAGTGGCATGGCCCTAGGCGGAACGCGTTCGATTCGTCGGCGCAGGACTTCCATGATGCCGCCGCGCTGAATATCGGTGAGCAGATCATGGCCGCCCACACTTTCCAGCGAACCCGCTTCCTCTGCCAGACCACGCATCAGTTCGACGAGAAAAAACGTATTCCCAGCCGTCTCTCGTTCAATGAGATCGCTCAGTGCGGACGATGCCTGCTGGCCGATCATCGACGTACACAGAAGCTGAAGCGAGCGCTCACTAAGACGTTCTAACAACATCACCTGAAGCTCTGGCAGCTTGTCTGGAAGCGTTGGGACTTCTTCGCTGCGAAAAGTTCCGATCATCAGAAGCTGCAGAGAGTGTGCTTGACTGGCGATGCTGCGTAGGATGCAAAGTGATTCCTCATCTGCCCACTGAAGATCTTCAAGCAGGAGCAGAACTGGCTGCGGTTGACGCCGGAGCACCTCCAAGAGGACTTGCGCAATCTGTGTGAGTTCGATCTGCGCAACCAGCTTTGGTC
>CAYTGC010000207.1:0-9055 GCA_964437195.1 uncultured Myxococcales bacterium
CGGTGAACTGGTCGGCTGCCCAGGACAATGTGACCCCAGCCGCCCCAATTACCTATCTTGTCTATCAATCTTCAACGCCGGGTGGTGAAAACTTCGCAGCACCTACCTACACCACAGCTGCTGGCGCGCTCAGTTTCAGCATCGGCAAGCTGCCGATCAACACGACGTACCACTTTGTTGTGCGGGCCCGCGATGCCCAAGGAAACATCGATGCAAACAAGTTCGAAGTGAAAGCGACGACCCCTGCGACTTCGGACATGCAAGCACCGACGTTTGCCGGGCTGACCAGTGCGACGGTTTCGGGTACAGCGGTGACGCTCAATTGGAATGCCGCAACGGACAACGTGAGCCCCGCCAGCTCGATTTTGTATCTCATCTATCAAGCGACTGCGTCCGGGGGACAGAACTACGCGAGCCCCACGGCCACAACAGTCCCTGGTGCGACTTCCCAAACCATCACAGGACTTACCCCTGGGACTTCCTACTACTTCGTGGTACGTGCCCAAGATCAGGCGGGAAATACGGACGCCAACAAGGTCGAGAAATCAGGGGTGGTGACGGCTCCCTCTTTTGCTGCCAACGTGCAGCCGATCTTCACCGCAAACTGCCTGACCAATGCTTGTCATGCCGGCGCAAATCCTGCGCAAGGGCTTGCTCTGACCAGTGCGAGTGTCTCTTATTCCAATCTGGTGAACGTATCGAGCGGTCAGTGTCCAACGGTAAAGCGCGTGCTTCCCAACCAACCGACGATGAGCTATCTGATGTGGAAGTTGCAAGGAGCCGGTGCGTGTTTCTCTGGATCGCGGATGCCCAAGGGAGCGCCACTTGCTGCAGCGGACCTCGCGACCGTCAGCGGATGGATTTCTGCAGGCGCTTTGAACAACTGAGGCACAGGTGTTGCCGCAGCTGCTCCTATCTGACCGTGTCCTTGCTTAGAAAATCGGTGATGGCTTGATTGAGACGTGCTGGCTGCGACCACATCAGATCGTGGCCTGCTCCCTCAATGAGGACGGTCTCGACTGAAGGAATCAGCTTCGCCCGATCCATCGCCCGCCGGGCATCATAGACTACTTCGTGCACCCCGATGATCACCGCAGTGGGAACCGCCAGCGAGCGGAGCTGGTCATCTTGGAGGATCGTTGGCCACTCCATTCCCATCATGTTGGGAAGGCCGAAGTGTCGTCGGGCGCTGGAAAACCAGTCACACACAAGCGCCAGCCTACCTTCATAGGCCGGAGTGCCGCGATTCGATTCCGGTCCCAGCCAGCGGAAGAACCGCTCAACGAAAGCGGTACCGGGAAGCAGCAGGATGTTGTGCAAAAAAAACGAAATCCGAAGTGGCAGCAAAAGCGGAGCGGGCGCGATGAGGACCAAGCGGGTGACTCGCTTGTGTGAACGGAGTGCGTAGTGGCACGCGTACGCTCCGCCGAGGGAAATACCGAGAAGCTGCGTGGTCGCAAGGCCGAGCGCATCGAGAACTTCATCGAGCAGCTTCATCGTATCTTCGACCTTGAGCAAAGGTCGCGATGCCACACTGAGTCCGCAGTGACCCGGCAGATCGAGCGCGTAGACCCGATGCGACTTGGCGAGCGCTTCCGCTTGAAAGATCCATCCCACGGAAGTGCCGCCGCCACCATGCAGCACAAGAAGCGGAGATCCGTTTGGCGTTCCGAATGACAGAATGTGCATTCGACCGCTCGCAGTCTCTATCGTCTTTTCTTCGACAGGGACGGGCCACTTGGTCAGCTGCGAGCGATAGATCGGACGGTACTTCTCAATTTTGTCGGACAACGCGCTCTGCATGACATCCATGCTATCAGCAGGGGAAGGGAACCGAACAATGGAACACTGTATCGTCGGAAAATGAGGACAACTTCTGTGGACTGTCGTCCCTGCGCCTAGCGACCGGCGCAGCGGAACAGCAAGCGCTTTGCAACCGAAGAGAGTCCCTGCTTGCGGTAGACACCAGCAGCAACACCGCCTGCGCATGGACCCGCGCTGGCGGTCGTTACCGCGCAGGAGCACTCCTCCGCTTCGCTTGCACAGGCCGCGCGCACATTGGGATCCTCCGCGATGTTTGTGGACGCGGTCTTCCAGCTTGAACAGCAGGAACTGCTACAGACCGGAAGGGCGCGATCGTTCAGTGGATTTCTCATCGCTGAGTTTGCATCGGACTCGATGGCTACGCACAGCGGTTGACCCATGGAATCCAGCGCAGGCTGGGACAGCAGACACGCCACTTGAGCCGGGGGGGTTAGCAGCTTCTGTACGCGATCGAGCGGACGCAGATAGTCTGCGGGTTCACAGATCGACGCCTCCGAAAAGAAGGGAGTCCCTTCGCCATCTTTCCCAAATAGCTCGGCGAAGCGCGAGAGCCGAAGTTGAGCGCGGCCAAAAAGACGCGGAGTGTCTGCCGATATGCACGCAGCCGAGGCCCCTGTCGAGAGGTCGAGATCTGCGCTCGTCGTTCCTCCACTGTGAACCAGATCTACTTTCCCACCGTCTGCCACACTCGGCTTCGGCCAGATTCCTGACATAAAGAGCTTGGACGGTGGACGCAGCAGACCAAAGAAGCGCGCGTACTTCTGAATCGATTCAAGTGCTGTGTTTGTGCGTTCCTTGCAGTTCGTCTTCAGTCCAGGGACAAGGAGGCTCTCGTTGCAGGTGACCGACTGGCTGAAGCAGCGGAAGTCGACTTGATAGCAGTCGGGGGCATCGGGCTTGGCTGGGTCGCAGTCGCGCACCAGCGGATTCAATAGACTGCGCTGCGCAAGCGGCACAGAGCAGTCCTCTTCATCGGCAAGGTAGATCACCAGAAGCTGGGAATTTGCGCGCAGAAAGCCTGCGTTCTCCGTTCGATGGCCGTCTAGAGCGCGCTTGCTTGCTTCCAGCGGACTGGTGGCTCCGCAGCCGCTGTCACCAACGAATCCCATGCAGCGAAGGGCACGGAGTGGACCCTCATCTTGGACCGCTCCGGTTGTGGGATCGGTGCGCAGCGATGTCGGGACATTGCTGACGCCATCAACGCGAGAGATGAATCGCCGATTGTCGGTCGGGATGAACTTGGCATCAGGGCAGAGTGACGCGCAAGCAGCCGTCGCTTCTGCTGAGAGACCGGCCCGACTGCTGCACGGAATCGCTTGCAGCAATCCATCGTCACCAGAATAGGTGTCACACTGCGGACTCCCAATCATCCATGGCGAGTCCTTTGCCACATTGGTTCCCACATCGCTGGTGGTGATTCCCACGTGGTAGTTGATCTGCGACGCTTCTAGCTTGGCCAAAAAGGGCGGAATGCTGTCCAGCAAGGCACGCTGCTTGGCGGCCATCGATGCAGCGTTGTCCATCACAAACAGAACATCGAGATCCTTGCGCAGCGTCGAAAAAGGCTGCTCCTCGAACACGTGGATGGCATCGCCACAGACTGTACGAATCACGCCTTCATCGCTCGCGCAGCTTGTGGTTTTGGGAGCGCAGTGCACCAGCAGATCACGGCAGTCTGTGAACATCACCGGCTGGGGTTCATGACAGCCCCACATGGTGAAGAGGAAAATGCTCAACGTGAAGCCAAAGGATCGGCGCATCGCGTGCTCCCGCTTGTTGTGAAGCCAAGGTAACCATCGCAAGCGTGGAAGGGAAGACACCGGGCCGGGTTTCCTACCGCTGTGATCACAGCTTTTTGCGGACGATACACTCTCCTCCACCAACCACGACCAGCTCATCGGGAGTCATAAAGCCGATGCTGTTTCCCTCAAAGTAGATGGAGTGAATCACGGGTTGTTTGCCCTCATGAAGCTCTATCACTTCGCCACCACTGACGAGAACCCACAGACCGCGCGGACTGCTCAGTTCCCCCGCGATTCCCAGGACGATGCGGAAATTTCGGACTCCGAAACGCAGCGGGGGGAGGGCGACGTTGCTCCAGACTGTTCCGTTGTAGCGCAAAAGGAGCGATTGATCGCCGCCCACATAGACTTCGCTGTTCCCGACCACACGAACGGCGGCAAGATCAGACATCGTTCCCGTGGGTACGGTCACAAAGCCAGCGGGTAGTTTTCGTCGCCACGCGGCTCCTCCTGCACCGACGGCCCAGGTATCACTTCCTGTCGTTCCATCGATGTCATTCACCCAGCCGTAGACTCCCACCGTGATGAGCCGTGTGAACACGCCACCCTGATAGCTGGTGATTCCCGATTGACCGACAAAGACCAGCTCACCTGTGTCTGGACTTTGCCAGCTCTGGTTCATCCAGTAGCTCGCTGGCGACGTGGCTTTGGACTCGAAATTGGTTCCGTTCCAGTAAAGCACTGCATCCGCACTCGCGCTTGTACTGACGGCCCAGGCATGCGTGCTGTCAATGGGAAGGACTCCTCCTACTTCCAGCTTGTCATGCGGAGTCCGCTGCCAGACGCCGCCCCGACTCCTGCGCAGGAGGGCTCCGCTCGCAGCGGTCCACTCGGTGCCGGACTTCTGGCGGATTCCTTGCGAAAACGCAGTGTCGCTTCCGGTGCCTGGATTCTGTTCGATCCATCCGATCCCTTTGCGAACCAGTACACGGCCATTGTTTCCGACTGCAATTCCGGCTGCTCCGGCGCTGAAGGTGCTGCGGACGGCACGCTGCCTGCTCATTTCGGCCACGGTCCAGGTCGTTCCGTCAAAGTGACCGATACCGGAATCGCCAAACAGCCAGACATCACCAGCCGAGACCGCCTCGACCGCGCACTGATTCAGCGCCAGCCTGCGCACCGCTTCCGGGAGATTGACGCGCCCAAAGTTTGCACCGTCCCACTTGCGCAGCGGCTGGTTCTCTTGCGGAATGCACGCGTACACTGCGTCGACGGTCTTGCCGCTTGCACTCGTCACTGCATGGGACGAAATCGCTGTGTCAAGATCGGCATACTTCCAGCTGGTTCCGTTGAAGAACTGGGCCAGTCCGTTGTGAAACATCCACAGATGGGAGGAATCGAGGCCATGCAGATAGGTTCGCGTCGTCGGAGGATACGGCGCAGTCACGCTCTGCCAAGTCCCCGCGGTGTTGCGCAACAGAACTTTCTCGCCCGCAATCCAGGAATCCGTAGGACCTGGCATCGCAACGTCGTACAGGTGTGCGGTGGTCCCAACGTCGATGACGGACCAGCCTGTCCCATCATACTTCACCACAGTCCCAAGCTCACCCACGGCCAGGATATCGGTGGCACTGCGCCCGGCGATTCCGTAGAGCGTGTTTCTCGTGGGAGACTTGGCGATGGACCAGTCGCTCCCGTCAAAGTGCAAGATGGCGCCGCTGTAACCGATCGCCCACGCGTCGGTGGCGCTTTGGGCGAAGACATCGTGAAGTGGAATGCCAAACTGCGCCGGATACTCGAAGCAAAATCCGGTCGGGGTGCAGAGCGGGCCACCTTTGGTCCCGCCACCGTCTGGTTTGCCAGTGCCGCCATCATCCGAAACCACCGGGCCCAGATCGCGTCCGGCATCGGGGGAAGGTACGGCCAGATCTACAGGGTCGTCAGCAAGATCCACGGCCGCATCGCCGACGTGATTGCAGGCGAGCAAAAGAACCGACGAAAAACAGGCCGCCGACCACAACCCACAGCGGCTTTTTGAGTTCCACATCGCACACTCCAGAAAGGGCGGCGAAGCTGTACCACGACTTTGCGGAAAGTGGCGCCAGAAGTCACTCGACTCGACATTCGGCAGAGCGAGAGCGACCACTTCTCGGATCCGCGAAACTGCGGAAGAAAAGCGAGCAAATCGGATACGATGGATACGGCCAGCTCGATCTGGACCTGGGAATTGCGCTTGAAACGTCGCTCGGTTGCACGCTTTGCCGTCTGCGGTCTGGTCGTTGCGGGTCTGCTGCTCGCGTACAAGACTGGCGTGCTGTTCCATTTTTCCAGTCGCGCTGAAGCCCAAAAGACGCTGCTCGGCCTCGGCGGCTGGGGATTTGTGGCCTTTGTGCTGGCGTACGCGGTCCTGCAGCCGTTCGGAATTCCGGGAACGCTGTTCATTTTCGTTGCGCCGCTCATCTGGCCGTTCGGCACAGCCTTTTTGCTATCGACGACAGGGACAATGGCGGCCAGTGTGGTTGGCTTTTCCTTGGTGCGCTTTGTCGCCCGCGACTGGCTCAGCTCCAAGATTCCCGCGCGCTTTGCCAAGTACAACGACGCGCTCGAAAAGCACTCGTTTCTGACGGTGGTGCTGCTGCGAATGGTGTTCTGGATGTCGCTGGCACTGCACACGTTCCTGGGTCTGTCGAAGGTTCCGTTTTGGACCCACTTTTTTGGATCACTGGTTGGTTATCTGCCGATACTGCTCGCCGCGAGTTATTTTGGTCCGTCGCTGCTCGACTTTATGAGGGGTCTGTCGTGGCCGGGTCTGCTGGTTGCCGTGCTGATTGTCGTCGCGCTGGTTCTGTGGCGGCTGTGGGCCACGCGAGGTGATACCCGACCGTAGCAAATCGACTTTGGGAACATCGATCTGCGACCATCCCGGGCTTGCGCCATCCTGTTGGGAGTGATACTTCGCATTCCTCACGATGGGTTCACAAGCTTCCACTTCTACACCTTGGCGGGTCATTTCTCGTCTCTGCTTGCGGTATGTACAGCTCTCGCAGCGTCATCCGTGGGGTCTTCTCTTCGCGCTGTTTCTGGTCGGACTGCTGTGCATCTTTCCGGTGTCCGAGCTTTCCCTGCGCACCGACTTCACAGAGCTTCTTCCAGAGACACATCCGGCTGCCGTTGCGATTCGCGAGGTGATGCCGCGCCAGCTTAGCTCGACCAACTTGGTTCTCATCATCAAGAGTCCGGATCGCACGGCCAATCGTCTCTTTGCCGAGACGCTTAGGCCGCTGCTTGCGCCGCTTACGGGGACTCTGTTTTCGGAAGTCACGTTTCGTCCAGACACCGAGATTGCCGATGCTGCGGCGCTGCACAAGTGGCACTATGCCGAGCTATCAGAGCTGACCGAAGCGGAGGCATTGCTCGATCGACTGATCGGTGGGCGCTCGAACCCGCTCCTTGTTGATCTGGAAGGGGATGCGGAGGCCGAACTAAAAAAGATCCGAGATGGAATTGAGCGTCGCTTGCCACCTCGCGACGACAGTCCTTACTTCGAGTTTCATCCGAGAAGGCCAAGTGAGGACTATCCTGATGTGGGAATGTACCACCTGGGAATCATGTTGTGGCGACGGGGAAGTGGGCTTGCCTCTGCCGATGATGAGCAGATGGTTGCAGCGGTGGATGCGATTGTGAAGGGTGCGAAGCCTCAGTCTTTTCATCCCGATCTGACGGTTGAATACAGCGGCGCAGTGGCGATGGGAATCGAAGAGCAGCGAGCCGTTCGATCCGATCTAACGGCGGCAACCGGACTGACGGCGGTGCTGGTGCTCCTCGTGATGCTTCTTCACTTGCGGCGAGTGCTGTATGTTCTCTGCTCTTTTGCTCCCGCGCTGCTCGGAGTGCTGTTGTCTCTCGTCGTGGCGCGGTATCGCTTGCACTACCTAAACGCCAACACTGCATTCCTCATCGCGATCATCTTGGGCAACGGAATCAACACGTCGATTGTTCTGCTCAGTCGGGTCAGCGAAGCACGGCGGCGAGGACTTGCGGCGCGGGATGCGCTCCTGGAGGGAGTCGTTTCCGCCCTTGGCGCGACGCTTTCGGCTGCGCTGGCTGCGAGCATCGCGTACGGAACGCTCTTGGGAACGGATCTGCGCGGACTGTCTCAGTTTGGTCTGGTTGGCGGTGCGGGCATGCTCTTCTGTTGGCTGCTGACCTTTCTCTTTTTGCCGCCGATTCTGGTTCTTATCGACCGTCGCAATCCCAGCACACTCCTTGTGCCTCCCAAGCCGTCTCTGTTTGCAAGCGGACTTAGGCTGCTTGGTCGCGGCATTGATCGTGCGCCACGGCTGTCGCTCCTGCTGGTCGGCGTGTCGCTGGTTTTGCTTGTGCCTGCGGTTTTGCGGTTCGCTCGTGCGCCGCTGGAGTACGATTTTTCCAAGCTGCGCACCCAGGACAAGAACGTCGAGAGGCGCTGGCGACTGATGTACGACTTGGGGCTGGGAAACGTCGGGGCGGGATACATAGGCCGGGACGGAGTCCTGCTGGTCGATAGACCAGAGCAAGCGGATCGCGTGGCGCAGGCGCTGCTAGAAAAAGACCGTGCGCTCGGGGACAAGCGAGTCCTTGCCGCGGTGCGGACGTTGTCATCCGTTCTGCCGCAGCAGCAAGAGCAGAAGCTTGTCATCCTGAAGCGGATTGCCGACAAGCTGGATCACTACCGGGAGCTGATTTCCGAAGAGGAATGGGATGACCTTGGTGACTTCCGGCCTCCAACAGACCTTCGTCTTTTGACCGTCCAGGATCTGCCAAGGCGGATTCGTGAAGCCTTCACGGAGGTCGATGGCCAGACCGGGAGACTCGTCGGAATCGACGCTGATCCGGCGCGTTTTAACGAAAGCGATGGCCGCGAGCTGATCCGTCTTTCTCGATCACTCACCGTGTCTGCAGATGGAAAGCAGTGGGTCGCGGCCTCCTCTTCGACCTTGTTTGCGGCGATGCTCGAAGTGATCATGGCCGATGGTCCGACGCTGACGCTGCGCTGCCTGGTGCTTACTTCGCTCTTGGTCCTTCTGACGTTTGGCCTGCGTGGTGGAATTCCGGTGCTGGCTTCGCTGTGCGTAGGAATGATGTGGCTCCTTTTTGCGGTGTCGCGGTTCGATCTGAAGGTGAACTTCTTGAACTTCGTGGCACTGCCAATCACCATCGGAATCGGAGTCGAATACGCGACCAATCTGTGGGCCCGGTATGTCAGCGCAGGGGACTCTCCTCGGAGCGCCGCCCAGCTTCTCGCTGAGACGGGCTCAGCTGTCTGTGTCTGTTCGCTCACCACGATCATTGGTTATGGGTCGCTGCTTCTGGCCCAGAACCGCGCCTTGCAGTCGTTTGGGAAGGTTGCCTGTCTGGGGGAAGCAACGTGTCTGCTCGCAGCGCTGATCGTGATTCCTGCCATCGGTCAGATTCGCTATTCTCGCAAAGCCACCAACGATCCCAGCTAG
>CAYTGC010000208.1:0-9033 GCA_964437195.1 uncultured Myxococcales bacterium
GGGTACCGGACAAGCCGAGCCCTTGGCGAGGAGGACCGCGAATCGCCCTTTAAAAGTCCTATGCGTATGCGTATGCGTGCAGCGTGGTGCCTTTTATCTGGTTAATCTCCGTTCGCATCTTGCGGCACTCCGAGAGTATTCAACACAGATTTCACCGCGGTTGCAGCGAACGATTCGGTATTCACCACTTCTGTCGCACACAAGAAGCTCTCCTCGTTGGCATGTGCTGGTGCCTGGATTGTGGCAGAGACCGCGACCGTTGGCAAAATGATGGCTACTGGGGCGATCGTAACTGCCAATTCCATCGCTGTCACCTTCTGCCGCAGTTGTCGCAGCAACAGGTTTCTGGGACGCTGAGGTCTGTGAAGCCATGGCGGCAGCAGCAAAGAAAGGAGCAGCAATATGGAATTTCATGACCTTCCCTATTTATGAAAGAATCAATGATTATGTACTATCTGGTTTCTGAGCGAGGCAATTCGATAGACGATCACCAATCGTAAGTGAGTCTCTCCGTCCCATAAACTACGCCTGAGGTATTTTAACGGTAAGTTGCTATTGGCCACTTGGTTTTTCAGGTGCCTGCATGCGGTCAGGAAGAACAAACGTGGTTCTGGTGCCATGGCCGGGGAAGGGACCGCATGAACCGTGCCTGAGTCGGCGATGGTAGAGGACATCCTACACCAGACCATTGCTGATTTGTATTTCAGATTACTTGTTTTGTGTCTGCGATGGGTGGCTGGACAGGCCGATGGCAGGGGCTCGTTGGCGAGGCTGGAGAGGTTGGTGGTGTTGCGCGGTGAGCTTAGTTCGACCAGCTCGATGGGATGACCGCTGCTTGATCGCTCCCAGCGGCAGAATCGGGGATGGGTGGGGGCGCTCGGGCGGGGGGATTGGGAGGGGGCCTGGGTTGGCATGCCACGGTGGTTGAGAATTTTCTGGGCGGTCTTGACCTCCGTGATCAGAGGCAGGAACGGGCGGCGACCTCCGCAGCGATCTCAAGGAAGCACATCGATCGCGAAGACTCGGCGCAGAAGCGGCCCCATCGAGCCGGGAACGAGAAGGCGGCGGCATCGCATCGGTCGCACCGGACGAGCCGGACTCGGTGGCGAAGCGCTGCTCCTGGTGACACCACGGGAGCAAGGACGGCTGCGACTCATAGAGCAGTTTGCTCATAGCTCGCTGTCACCCCGCACCATCCCGACTCGCGCTGCCCTGCTCGCCAAGCGAGAGGAGCGGCCGCTCGCAAGCCTTTTGCCGTCTCTGGTGGCCCCGATTGGCGAGCGCTGGAAGGCCCTTGCAGACAAGCTTGCCCAGGCCAGTGGTCAAGATGCGCATCGTCCCGAGCGCGGCTCTCGCACCGGTCTCCCACCCCGCACTGCACAGCCGCTGGCAGCGTCCGCGACTGCTGTCCCGGCTTGATGATCGCTCGCTCCGCCCGGTCCGACCTTCCGCCGCTGCTGTCGCTAGATCACAGCCATAGGAATCGGAGGTTTGCTCCCGAGCGGGCGAGCCGCCCGCAAGCTTCGTCCTTCGGTATGATTGCGAGCATGAAACGGATTCGAGGGCTTACGGCTCTGA
Organism: uncultured Myxococcales bacterium; assembly: GCA_964437195.1. Classification (GTDB taxonomy): domain Bacteria; phylum Myxococcota_A; class Polyangia; order Palsa-1104; family JAEUJZ01; genus JAEUKA01. The sequence goes on from CAYTGC010000208.1 coordinate 1,579, forward strand.
TTCACGACGGAGTTGAGCTGACGACCGAGCTGATACGCGAAGGAATGAACTCCTCCTCGCGCTCGGTGCAGCGGGTCACCGATCAGATCGAGCCACTTGCCAGCCCGGCGCGGACCATCATGGCGCTTCGCCAGCTCTCCACAGACGGCGTGCTGACAGCGGTGCAGGTGGTGAATCGGTCCGTTCAAGCGGTGACCAGTGCGGGCCTCGATTTGGTGGAGCATATCGGCACCCAGCGTGCTCCAGAGCCGGAGAAGCAGAGTCTGCCTCTTTTGCTGCCCGCATTGACGATGCGCTCCGATGTCATAAAGACCGCAAGCTGGGCAGGAGATGCTGCGCTTGGACTGATCAATGCAGCGGTTGGGGACCATCTGCATCGACAAGGAAACGGACTCGATTTGGGAATGTCCTTCCGGGTTGGGAATCACTATGTGCCACTGACCCGCGAAGCGCTCAAGCAGGTGCTCGGAACACCAAGTCGCAAGGTCGTGCTGTTTGTGCATGGCCTGGCGACAACGGAGTGGTCTTGGTGCCTGGGTTCGGAGTCCTATCATGGCGAACCGGGAATCAGCTTTGGCACCCTGCTTGAGCGCGATCTTGGATATGTGCCGATCTGGTTGCGCTACAACACCGGTCGCCACGTCTCGGAAAATGGACGGCTTTTGGCAACGGAGCTGGAGCGATTCCTACAGGCCTATCCGGGAAACGTGGAAGAGCTGGTGCTGATCGGTCACAGCATGGGAGGACTGGTTGTCCGCAGCGCCTGTCACTATGCAACCCAGGACTCCCTACGCTGGCCGCAGCTGGTTCGGCAGGTCTTCTGTCTGGGCTCTCCGCATCGTGGCGCACCGCTGGAGAAGATTGGGAACGTCCTTACAGGGGTGCTTGGTGCCATTGATCTGCCGGGAACGCTCATTCCGGCACGCCTGCTGGCCGGTCGGAGCTCAGGCATCAAAGATCTGCGGCACGGTGCGCTGCTCGATGAAGACTGGCTGGGACGTGACCCCGATGCTCTGCGGAGTGAAGGAACTTGTGAGGTGCCACTGCTCGCCCATGCTCGCTATTCCTTTATCTGTGCCACCGTCACTTCTAACCCGGATCATCCGCTTGGTCAGATCGTCGGCGATCTGCTGGTGCGGATTCCCAGCAGCTCTGGTCCGGTGACGCGCTCGCGGACTTTTGCCGTGGAGACACACCGCTTTGGTGGCGTCCTCCATCATCAGCTACAAAACCATCCCGCCATTTATGAAGTCCTGCGCAGCGAGCTCACGGAGCAGGGTAGGTCGGTGGGTAGATAATCGGTGGGTAGATAAGCGGTAGTAACTTTGCTTGGATTGATGGCGTCCGAAGGAGGCTGGGATGCAGTGGGAGCTTCGCGCTCTGTTCGCCAAGTTGCGCAAGGTCCGTTTAAAAGCGAGGCTGGGCAGAGTCGTCTTGTCGGCCCACTCCGCTCTCGTTTGCCCCAAGCCCAGTCGAGCGGGGCGTTTCCTCCGTGACGATAGAGCATCAGTGCGACTTGCAGACATTCCCGTAGAAAAGTCTGCGAAGTCGTACGTGGTCATCGCATTGTAGGCTACCCCGGATTGAGACAAGCTTGGCGACTGACATCCCGCATGCGTCCAGACCAGTAACGAAGGCCAAGGGAGGCAGCGGTGGTACTGCACGGCGTGTTTCCTTCCAATCTACGGCGCGGGATCTTGGCGAATGTCTGCGAGCGCACGCACGGTGGCTGCCATCTCGGCCAGCCGACGGCCACCGCGTCCCGGTAGCTCGGCCTGTACCGCAGGAATTCCGAGTGCGGTTATCGCCTGCTCGACCTGCGGGACCCGACGCTGAAGCCAGGCATGGCAGACACTCTGGAGATTGATGAAGGGAGGGATTGCGCCGCCGACCTGTTTGAGCAAGGAGGTCGGAAAGTAGCCCCAGCTACACCAGATGTCGTCAGGGCGCGCAAACTGCTGCCAGCGGGACAACAGCTCGGCTTGGGGAACGGCCTCACGCAGCTGCGACTCGCTGAGTCCTTGGAGCTGGAGCGCCTTGGGAGCGAGCGACTGGGTCTGCATGAGCGCATGGAAGGTCTCACCTGTGCTCGGACGAAGGGCCAGCCACTGCAGCAGCTCGAGGTCACCGCCCTCAGATGGCGTTCTGGGCCGCTTGGCGGGCCAGCCGTTGCTTTCGGCATGGACCAGGAGCAGCCGGGGCAGGACCGACTGAAGCTCAATCAGCGGCGGACAAACCCGCTGGGGGCGCGGTCTCGCGCGAATCCGGGGGGCGCGTGCCGCGGACTGCGCATGGGCCATCTGCCGTTCCACCATGACGTGAAAGGGCTGTAGCAGGGGCGCGTGCTGTCCCTTTTGACCCTCCAGCACATCGAGTAGCTGCACCACCGCTTCAATCGTCGCCAGACAGTGCGCCGCCGGTTCCCTGCGAATTCGATACTGACCAGCAGTCTGCGGCGTCAAGCGATAGGCCGGGAGCACTTGCAGCCAGGGATTGGCCTGCCACAGCTTCTTGGCTTGCCACCAAGTTCCGTCGAGCAGAAAGATACGAAGCGGCAGTTCGCTGTTCGGCAGCTCCTCCGCAGGATGTGCAGTCGGCGACGGATAGAGCACGACGTTGCGGCGGTTCGGGTCAGCGAGCATCGCAAGAATCGCCGGATCGTCTCCAAACCGGATGCCCACTCGGATCTGCGAGTCTGCGACAGACAGGTGCGCCATCCGAGCGGTGCCGATGGGGTTGCGGGCTTCGCGGGGGTGCTGTAGCAGGATCAGCTCGGCGCGGGTTCGCTCGGTGGTACTCGCGGCACACCAGCACGACGACAGTGCCAAGCGGCAGCGCAGACAGGTGGCTCGCGGGCTAAGGATGGTGGCGCTCATGGGTGGTCGCAGGTGTGGCCGAGCTTCGGCATGGGTCTGCTCATGTCGGCGTTCCAGGTGCGCGCATCGTCTCCCAAGTCGAGCTGCTAGGTCAATCGCGACGGCACAAATCTCTCCGGCGTTGGCGTCCGGATTCGTCTTCGCTCTTGCGGACGCGGACTCGCTTCTCATACGGAGGCGCCGCGTTCGTCGCCTTGGCTGCACTGGGACTGGCTGCGGCAGGGACGTCGGGCGGGGCCTTCTGCTCGGGGACTGCGGTCGATGTTTCGCTGCGACGGCGATCTCTGCTGAACGCTATCAATAATGCGTCATCCACCAGTTCCGCTTCCGCCAAAGGACCGGTGTCGTTTGCGCCTGCCTTCGTGTTTTTTCGTCGAAGACGAGCGGAAAAGACAGAGAGAACCGAGGATGCAGGCTTGGTCAAAACTGTCGTGTCCGAGTGGGTACGGCTCGAAAAAACGCTCCGTTCAGGTATGTTGTTGTCGCACCGCGTGCGGTTGCTTGTGACAGGTTGCGCGCAGCAGATATGCGAAACGAACGCATCCCTCCGCGTGAGACACGTTGGGATTCCCACGGCCTGATGCATCACTTGTCTCCTCCAACGCGCGAACAGCACGAACGACGGATGCAAGATTCAGGTTCTGTGCACTAGCGATCGGGCGAGGTGCTCTACTTCCCGAACAAACGCAGAGGAAGAGAGCAGCACCGGACGCAGACATGCGGCATCATGCACCACCGCGTGAATCGCCGAGCGTGCGATGAAAAAAGCGATATCGGGATCGGGCGCAGAAGCAAACATCGAAGACACGATCGCCTGCAAAAGTGGATGGTCAATGCACTCGACGTTCTTGCGCTGCGAATAGGGGAGTTCCTCGGTCAACACGCGGTGGAGCTGCGGAGCCACACGGTGGGACGCGATGAGGGCGCGCACCATGCTGCGGATCGGATCGCTTGTATCGGAAATGGCTTCGAGCAAGGCCGTACGGCTGTCTGCGACATGCGCTTCGCGAAGCGCCGCCAAGATGGCCGCTTTGTTCGGGAAATACTGGTAGAGCGAGCTGATGTTTACGCCTGCGCGCTCGGCCACACGGTTGGTTGTGAAACCGCGCCAGCCGTCTTCAATCAGAATGTAAGTAGAGGCTTGCAAAATGGCCGCGACGGTCTCTCGTGAACGAGCCTGCTGCGGGACCTTTCGTGAGCTGACTTTGACCATGATTAAGACCCCTGCGCGAAACGGGAATGCAAGTAGTGAACCAAGTAAATACTTACTATCATGAAGCCATGCAAGCACAAGTACCTTCTACACCAACGCTGGCCATTCCTCCTCACGCGGACGTGCATCGCCAGCTTTCCACCCGCAGAACGATCCGTGACTTTTCGGACCAACCGCTGGATACCGAACTTCTGGAACGCATCGTCCAGGCTGCGGGCGACGCGCCATCGAGTCTGGGGGTGCAGCCCTACGAAGTCCACTTGGTCGTGGGTCCCGATCTGCGTGATCAGCTCGCGACTGCTTGCAACGGTCAGCGTGCAGCGCGATCGGCCCAAGCACTGGTGGTGTTTGTCGTTTCTGTGAACATCACGCGCCGCCGCATTGAGGAGTCCAGAGCGTACTACCAAAGTGCGCCGCTATCTGAAAAGTCGCGGGCGTATCACTTGGCGGGACTCGCGCGTCTGTCTCTCTCCCTACATCCATGGCTGTTGCCGATTCTCAGCATTGCAAGTGGGATCCTGTCATGGGTGCAGCCCAGCCGCAGCATGCTTCCACTTGGCTCGCAGGGCGCACGAGGTTGGGCGGCCCGCGCGGCGATGCTGGCTGCCCAGAACATGCTCATGGCGGCGAGCGCACACGACGTGGATGCGTGCCCGATGGAGGGATTTTCTGGCGCACAGGTTGCGCAGACCCTCGGTCTTCCGCGAGGCGCGGTTCCGACGCTTGTTGTCGCACTCGGATATCGCGCGACCGATGCCCGAATTGAGCCGCGCTTTCGAAGGACTGCGGCGCAAATGATCACCACTCACTGAATGGGAAGGAGTCCACGGTGGATCTCAATATGACTGCAGTGTTGCTAAGCGGAGTGGCATGGACCCTCACGTACCTTGCACTTGTGTACCGAGGTTTCCGCGACCGTTCCTACGGCATGCCACTCGCTGCGCTGGCGCTAAACTTCACCTGGGAAATCACATTTTCGCAGATCTACCCGCCACACACGATCAAGCTGATGGGAACCATCATCAATACGGTGTGGATGCTGTGTGACGTTGGCATCGTGGCGACGTTTTTCCTGTACGGCTACAAGTACTTTGAACGCCACTATGGATTGGGTCGTGCAGAGTTCTACGTCTTGTCATTCCTCGCCTTCGCGGCTTCATTCGGAGTGATGCTGCTCGGCGCTCCATTCTTCAAGGACTTCCTTCCGTACTTCCGTGGTGATCCGTTCGAGAGTGGAAAGTTCATCGCCTTCATCCAAAACGCGGCGATGTCCGTTCTGTTTGTCGCGATGTTCTATCAGCGCCGCTCGATCGAGGGTCAGTCGTTCACGATTGCGTGGACGAAGTGGCTGGGAACATCGATGACGGTAGGGCTCACGTATCTGGGAATTGAGCACCGCGACAACTGGCATTTCGTCGGAGTGTTTGTTGCCGTCTGCTTTGTCTTCGATGTTTGGTACATGGTGCTCATTTACCGTCAGCTCCGGCAGCAGGGGATAAACCCGTGGACCCGGCTGTGATCCCAACCGATCCTCCATGGCAGGCAGAGCCTCCGAGCGTGTTTTCGCTGCATCGAGTTCACGCTGTGCATGGCGGGATGGTCGGCGCTATTCACACGGGTCGGTGAAGTGCGCGAAGTTTCCGAATCCTAGGCTGCGCTGATTTGTCCCCCCTTTCCCCTCGACAAACGCGCTATAGTCATGGCGGCGTGACCGGCAAAGAAGTGATCATCGACAACTACCGGCTCTGGGTTGAGGACGACATCCTCTGCCTATGTGCCGGAGGGCCCATGACCGCGGCGATCGCCGACTGGATCTCAGCGAGCGCTGGCGACATTCTGTCGCGTCATGCGCACTACTACATCTTGGGAGATCTGCGTGCCGCCGGTCCGATTTCACCGGAGCTGCGACGGCGCCTCGCTGAGTTTGGTGCTGGCTGTCCGCCGCGCGCCATTGCCTTCTTTCACGTCAGCTTGATGATTCAGGGAATCAACGCACTCCTGTTTGGCGCGCTGAACCTCCTGAGTCGGCGCAAGCAGCCCTTGCGACACTGTGCAACAGAGGCCGAAGCCCGAGCGTGGCTGGAAACCCAGCGCCCGGCTAGAACGACAGACGCACCGTAGTAAGGAGTCGCAGATCGGTCTCCTTTACCCCACTGGGAGGTGCACTGTCATGTAGCACGCTTAGCGTCACCCCGAGCGCAAACATCTCTGATGCTTTCGCAAGTGACTCGAACTCCTCGAGGATGCGGAAGTCGGAGAAGTCATCAAAGCGCGGCTGGTAGTACAGCGTATTTTGCAAAAGGAGTCGGTTCCCAAGAACAGCCAGTCGCATCGTCAGGTAGTTTGTGAAGCGGTGCTCGAACGTCTCTTTTGCGTCGCTGGCGCCGGGCAAGTCACTGATCCGGTTGTACTCGAACATGTAGCCGCTGCCACCCCACATCATGAACATGGGGAGGTGTACGATTTCCATGCGGACCCCTGTTCCCGCAACCGCGCGACCCTGCAAGCGAAGAAACTGATTGAACTGGTACTGCACAAACAGATCGCTGCCGATCCACGGGTGCCACATTCCGATCCAGCGTGCGTGTACAAATGCTTGGTTGATGAAGGTAGTCTGCGCTCGCTCTGCAAAGCGGGCACTGCCGGTCAGGAAAACGCGCTGGGATAGGAACGGTAGGGAGAGAGGGTCGCTCTGTTCCGCTGATGATATTGGATGAAGCGTCTGGTACTGGACTCTGCCGCTTCCGCCAACGTCGAGCAGCTCGATGTTGCCCCTTGATACGGCCAGACTCCCATCCACCCCGAAAGACCAGCCTGTCCGAAGTGGACTGGGACGGAGCACCTCGGCATTCACCTGGGCGTGGGCGGAACCCATCCAGGACAGAATCGCGAGCACAACGATTGTACTCAGAGCACATCGATTGGTGAGCCGCAGGACACGGTCCATCCCCGTAGTATCGGGCTCAATCTATGTTCTGAAAAGTGCAACCGATGAAAGAAGATGTTGCAAGTTGTGCAACATTGCTGGGCTGCCAGCAGCGCCGGATGCCGCCACCATAGCCGACAGACCGGACACCGTATTGCGTAGCCCGCTTCAGGTCCACAAGGATTGCGAACGCTCGTGTTGCATCGACCGACGATGGCATTCCTTCAGACAGAGTCCATCCAGACTCGCTTTGGGGATGGGATCCCCCGATCCAAACACCCAGCGTCTTCAGGGACTGCCTGATGACCTATATCAAACCAGGACATTCAACGGAATGCCGCGTTACGGCACTACATCGTATATGAAAGACCAGCTTGCCTCTGCTGACACAGGACACCAGGCTCGATTCCTCCGCATTGCTTGGCCCAGCTGCGGCGGCG
>CAYTGC010000209.1:0-9006 GCA_964437195.1 uncultured Myxococcales bacterium
GCTGCGATTCGGACACCCTGACAACTGGTGCAGAGTGACCGTGTAGGCGAGTTTCTCCTCGGCAGACAGGCTCCGGCTTGCAAACGGGCTGGCGTATGGAAACCAAATGTACTAAGATAGTTTCCATAGTTTCCAATCGAAAGGAGCCATGATGACACTGTCAGCACTTCCCCCAGGTCCGCGTCTGGCCCCACTACAGACGCTTCGCTTTGTGCGCGATGTTCACAGCACGCTCACGGATGGATTCCGTCGCTACGGAGATCCATTCCTGCTGCCACTCCTATTTGGCAACATGGTCCTGACCGCACATCCAGACGGAATCAAAGAGATTTTTACCGCCGATCCAGATCTGTTCGAGAGCTTTGGGAGTGGACCCCTAGAGCCGCTGGTCGGCCAGAACTCGATGCTGCTTCTGTCGGGACCGCGCCACAAGCGGGAGCGAAAGCTACTGATGCCTCCCTTTCACGGTGAGCGCATGCGCGCGTACGGAAACATCATGCAGGATGCGGCGCAGCAGCGCATGGCGCCGTACCGTGCAGGTGAGCGCATCGTCATGCAGAACCTGACCCAGACCGTCGCTTTCGACATCATTCTGCGCGCAGTCTTTGGAATCGACGATGAAGGGGCGCGTCAGTCTTTCCATCACTGCAACGAGCGCCTCATGTCAGCGATCGATCCGATGTACATGTTCTTCCCGCCCCTGCGGCAGAAGTTCATTCCGGGTTGGCGTCGGATGCTCGATGGTCTGCAGGATCAAGATCAGCTGCTCCAGGCGCAGCTGGACAGCCGACGGAGCGGAGGTGCAGAGGGAGAAGACATCTTGGCGCTCATGCTCGCGGCGCGAGATGAAGCGGGTCAGCCGATGACCGATCGGGAACTCAAGGACGAGCTCATCACGATGATCGCGGCGGGGCATGAGACCACGGCGCTAAGCATGGCGTGGAGTATGTTCTGGCTGCATCGCGATCCGGCGCGGCTCGCGCGGTTGCAAAGCGAGATCGATGCGCTGGGCCCAACGCCCGATCCCGCTGCTCTCGCCAAGCTTCCCTACTTGGGCGCGGTCTGTGATGAGACACTCCGGCTGCGCCCTGTGGTCGACATCTGTCCTAGGCGCACAGTGAAGCCCTTCCGGTTGCGGGGCTGGGACTTGCCAGTAGGCACGGCAGTCGCGGCGGCGATCACGGCGGCTCACCGCAACCCAGACATCTATCCGAAGCCCGAGTCGTTTGTGCCCGAGCGATTTTTGGACCACAAGTTTTCGCCGTTCGAGTATCTGCCTTTCGGAGGCGGAACGCGTCGCTGTCTGGGGGCTGCGTTTGCAGCCTATGAGATGCGGATTGTGCTTGGCACTCTGCTGTCTGAACACCGCTTCCGATTGGAGTCGCACGAGATCCCGCGACAGGAGCGGCGCAACGTCACCAGCGGTCCCGAAGGCGGTATCCCCATGGTATATGAAGGGCGACGCACCCCTTCTGCGATACAGCGCCACAACTAGCGAGGAAATTGTGCCCAAGCAAAGCGACGTCTACCGCCGCATCGTCAGTTACGCGGCAGAGCAGTTTGAGCGACGCGGCATCTCCGCCGTGACAATGGATGACATCGCAAGTGGACTGGGAATCAGCAAAAAGACGCTGTACCAGCACTTTGCGAGCAAAGAGGAGCTGGCGAGTGGGGCGCTCGATCAGACGTTTCGCGACATCGGTGCAGAGCTTCTGGCCGCACGACGAGCCGCTGGGGACGATTTTTCCGCCTGGCTGCGCGGTCACCTGTGGGTGGTGGCGGAGCGCTACGGGCGACTACAGACTTCTCTGCTCTTTGATCTATCGCGCAATCAGCCGACGCTTTACGAGCACTACTTGACGCTGTCGCGCAAGACGATCGAACGAAACTTCGCAAGCCTTCTCCGCGAAGGCGCGAGGCTGGGCGAGTTCCGGGCCGATCTGGACCCGAAAATCGTGATCTCAGCGCTGATCACATTGTCGATGCACATGGCCAAGCCCGAGACGCTGACCAGTCTGCGGCTGTCCCCACGGCAGGCGTTCGAGGCGGTGATCGATCTGCTGCTGCAGGGCCTGCGCGTTCGCAAGCAAGCCAAGCCGTCTCGAGCGCAGGTCGCAGCGCGAAAGCGTGCGGCGACTTGAGCGCGATCTGATGAAGTGGCTGCTACGCAAATAGGCGCGATATCCGCCACTTATTGGGATTCCCCCAAGGGACTGGACACTTTTCAGCCAAAGTATGGAAAATGGCTTCATCTGCTCTCGTCTGATGAGCAGGGGTCTATACCAACTTGGGAATAGGGGGACGACTTGGCCAAAGATTATGATCAGGAAATCACCGTCTACATTTGGCAGAATGCACCGCTCCTGAAAGCGGCTTCGAGCGGACACTTTGGCCATGCCTCACTGGCCATCAAGGGATTCCCGGTGGTAAGTGGCAAGAAGTGGCCCGAGATCTCAGAGCACATGAGCTGGTGGCCCGGAGAGCCAAACGAGGACTACGGAGAGGACAAGAAGCTCGAGCTTTCCGACAAGGTCCGCGAGAAGCTGGAAAAAGGAGAGTACAAGCCACGCAAAGGACAAAGGTACAACGAGGCCCGGGGGGAATGGGAACAGTCGGCAACGGACAAAGTACGTCTTCCCGGACTTGGTGCGACGGGTTGTTACTTCGGCCTTGGGCTCCTCCAGCTCCATCTGTGGTGGAAACACTGGCAAACGGGAAACGAGTACAAGCTCGTGAGCAAGAGCAAGAACTGCGCAGGGGCGGCGGCCATCGGACTCCGTGCTGCTGGTGCTTCTGCCTTTGTCGCTCCACCCAAAGCCGTCGTGGTGATGGAACCGAATCAGATCCTGAAGTGGGCCAAGGCCGTGCTGGACGAGATTGCGGTGCTCAACGCCGCCACCGAAGAGATCGATGTCATTTTGCAAAAGCGGATCAAATCGGGGATCCGGTTCTTCTGTCCTGACCCTCCCGATCTCACCACCGCCGAGGCGTGGAAGGCAGAGTCCGGCAAGCTCAAAGAGGGCGCAGAGATCCTGAAACTCCTGGGCAAGTACCACTCCTACAACTGGAAGAGTGACTTCAAAAAGGAACCCGATACCGACGATTTCAGCAAGAAGATGGCGGCGCTCATCGGGATTGTGAAGATCATCGCCAAGGTCACGCAGAAAAACCAGTCCATTCCCGCACCGCTTGAGCCGCTGGCGTACCAGATCATTCGGTTCTTCAAGCGTGAGACGACCCCGGGATTCTAGGCGACCGACCGCGGGCTCGCAGCGACGCGAGCGTTCAGCATAAGGAGAGACGACATGCCGTCCATTCAAGATCGAATGAAGGAAATCGGGACCGCACTGGCCGCGTTTATGAACTATGAGCCACAGATCCTTGGCTTTATTAAGGATTATCACAAGGCAAAGCTTGAAATGTTGGACCATAAGACCCATATGGAGTCTTTAGAGGAAAGCAAGGCTCTGGATAAGCTTGATCTGAAAAAATTTGACTTCAAGAAGGTCGATGTATCGAGCTATGAGGCGCTTCTTGAGAAATATGAGGAAGCGAAGGTGGCCAAGAAAGCAAGCAAGCAGCAGATCAAGACGGCAATCGCCAGTTACGACCAGAAGAAGGCACTGGTCGGTCCTATGCTTGATAAATTCTCGGATGAATTAAAGAACAATAGCCTGGATGGATGCGACGATGGTCGGCAGAAAATTGCCGGCCACCTGTATATACAAAAAGTGCGCAAAGCCCTGACAAACCTGGGAAATGGCGAGCACTTTGCCCGCTTCCGTTAGCGCTTCCATTCCGTCAGCTGCTTGAACAGCGGTCCCTGAGAGACTCAAGTCGGCGAGGCGAAAATTAGGTGTAGGTCTTCCGCTTCTTGATGTTGTGCTCTTTGCGAATGTTGTTTTCGTTGATCGCCTTGTCGTCGGCTGCGTAGTCACCAAGCCCCACAGTCATCTCTTCCTCTTCTTTGATCTTGTCGTTTCCGACTTTGGCGATCCCCTGAATGTTGTGCAGGGCGTGGCAGAGCTCATGCGCCAGACCAACCCACGGTGGACGCTCCCCATCCGGAGTCTTCATGAGGTTCGGATTGTACTTGATGGCCGAAGGGGTTCCTTCGCCATTTCCTGCCTTCGCTTCGTTTACGCGAACGCAGACGTTGCCGCCACTCCACTTCGCGTCTTGGGTGGTGAGATCAACCTTGTTGTCTGCGCGCATGATCGCGACCTTGTAGCCCACGCTCGGGGCTCCCTTGCCCTCGCTGATGGCTTTCAGGAGCTTCTTGCCGATCGGCTTGCTGGCGATGAGCGTAAGCTGTTCCAAGACGGTCAGATGAAAGGTCGGGTTCTTGTCTGGATCGTTGCGAATGATGATGTGGGCGTAGCCAGGGACAGGCGTATCGACATTGGCCATGAGTGGACTCCTTGAGCGAAAGTTGACCGACCAGAAGAGAGCAATCCTTGGGCCAACGGGAGGGCTTCTGGTGGCGCTGGACATGTCACTCACAGCGCGGTCCCCCTCACGGGGGGCAACAGCCGGGAGGCGTCAGTGACCGGTTGGGGGACTGCTCGCGCACTGTTTGCGAGCAGCTCCGCGCTGCTCGGGCGTCTGCTTGGAGCACGACCGCTGCTCGCCAACGTGCGGATTTGAGAGAGAAACAGGCTGGCGCGCCGCATGCATAGGAGTGGTCACGATGGCCAGCCCTTCATGTTCTACCTCCCTTCTGCGAACGAACAGAAGGCTCGCTTTGAGGCGCCGTTTCAGCGGACGCGTCTCCGTCCTTGTGATTTTGGGATTTCTGTTTTGGGGGACCAGCGCATGGGCCCGAACTGAAAAATCGCGTGGCCCCAAAAACCGCGCCTCCGAGCTGAGACCGACGGCAGCGGCCAACGATGTCTGTCTGTCCGAACCGAAGTGCGTCGAGCTGTTTCAATCCGCCAACAACCTTCTCAAGGCCGAGCTACACGCCGCCGCACTGGCTCTGTTTGAAACGGCCTACGCGCAGTATCCAGCGGCATGGCTTCTGGTCAGCATCGGCCAAGCGCAGCAGAAACTCGACCGCCTGCCAGCCGCGATCAATAGCTATCGTCAGTATCTTGCCAGCATCGAAACCACGACCGATCCAGTCCTGACACAGAAGGTTCAGGAGTACCTGCAACAAGCGCAGGCATCGGTCGTCGACGTCTGTTTTGCCAATCCACGGTGTGCAGAGCTAAATGAAACCGCGCGGAACCTGTCCAAGATTGGCCAGGTCGAGGCCGCGTTGACGCTGTATCAGACTGCCTACGCGCAGTTCCCGGCCCCATGGCTGCTTGTCAACATTGGTCGTGCGCAGCAGAAGCTGAATCGACTCCCAGAGGCCATCGAGAGTCTGCGCAAGTATCTGGCGAGTGCGGATTCAAAAGATGATCCAGAGCTGACCAAGAAGGCGCAAGAGTATCTGTTTCAAGCCCAAGCGGACTACGAGCCACCGCCCGGACCTTTCAAGCCACCGCCACCACCGGACCCGCCGCCGCCTCCTCCTCCCCCTCTGTGTACGCCGGAACAGGAGGAACAGGAACAGAGGGCGGGCAAGCCGATTGACCGGCAGGTGCGCCGTGGCTTGGTGGTTGGTTTGGGAATCGCGACACGGACGCAGGTTCTGCAAGTCGATGGGAATCGCAGTGCAACCGGCAGCAGCGTCGGCGCTTCACTTCTTCTGGGGGTGAAGCTTCATCGTGTCGTCGTCGGGCTGTGGGGTGAGATTGGCTCGGTTGGGAGTACGGTGGAGCTGGGCTCCTCTGCTGGCTCTTCCATCAGCTCGGCCAGCGCGACCTCGTTTCTGCTTGGGCCTGCGTTCCAGTATTCTGCCCTGCGGGCAGCGGCAGGTCGATTCGAGCTACTGGGCTCTTTGCAGCTGGGATTTGGGCGCCTTAGTACCACTCGCACCATGGACCCGGAACTTCCGTCAACCATCAACACCGACTTTCCTCGTACGTCCTTCCAGCTGGGGTATCAGATTGGGCCAGGACTGCGGTTTTATGTGTTGCGGCAGGCAGCGATCTCCCTTACCGGGGGCCTGGCCGGAGATCATGTGTTTGTGACGCAAGACAGCCCATCTGGTCTGCGGCAAGACTCGCAATACAGCATCAGTCTCTTTGGAACTTTGGGAGCCATTGGAGTGTTCTGATGAAAAAGAGCCACTGGAGAAATCTGCCATTCACAGATCGCGCACGCTGGTCCGCCATCCCGCTGCTGCTGCTGTGTCCGCTCGGCTGTGGTGTACCTGCACAGGCCACCAATCCCGACGACTATTCGGCCTTCCTAAAGCTCTCCTATCAACAGACCTGCGAGGCCAGACACCGCTGCTGTGGCACACTCTGCAGTGCCCAGCTTGACACCTCTTTTTACAAAAATGTGGCTCGAACACTGGACTACATTGATCGTGGCTTGATCCAGTTTGACAAGCAAGCCGCCACAGACTGTCTGAGCAGCCAGAGCGAGCGATTCCGAAGCTGCGAAGCCGATGTCTTGACCGTTCCGCTCAACCGCTGTGACAAAGTTCTTGTGCCGAAAGCGGGGGCCGGTGCTCCCTGTGAGACCGGGGTGAATAGCTGTATCCCCGACACGCTGTGTGCCCAGAACAAGTGTGTCTTTCGTGGAAAATTGGGTGACAGTTGTTCATCGTCGCAGATCATCAATCCCTGCATGGCAGGAATGTTCTGCGCGCAGGCGAGCGGGACCACTCCTGCTCAGTGTACGGTGTACTCTACCGTCGGAAAGTCGTGCGCAAGTCCTGCACGCTGCGATCCGACAGGCGGGCTGGTGTGTTTGCCCAGTTCGGTCTGCGGAACTCCGCTTGCAAACACCGCAACCTGCCAGGCAGACTTCCAGTGCGCAAGTATGTACTGCGAGGTTGCGACGGCACGCTGCACTGCGTTGCCAGTTCCAACGACGGTTCGGCTCCAGCTCTGTGCACTGCCCGAGCCCACTTTTCCCCAATAGGACTCCCGACAAAATCGTCTACCGCTTCGCTTCACTCAAGGAAAACTCAAAGTCCTTGTCCGTCGTCTCTTCTTCCGCTGCGAGTGCCTGCTTGGCGCAGTACCCCCCCAGAACACGAACTCCATGGCGAAAGACCTCATCAAGCTCCAGCCAATACAGCGGTCTACTATGCGCCCCTGCCGACAGAACCTGCATCCCATTCCGTTCCTCCCAAGTGTACTTGCGGCTTCTCTCTTTGTCTGCTTTGGCAGTCCTTAAGACCACATAACGCAGCGCGCGCTGCTCCTTTTTTGGAACCGCAGGCAGCGGCAACAGCTTCAGGTCCACAAGTTCGAGGCAGCAAGATCCGCCCGGTGCCAAGCGGGCGAGCAGAGGGGACTCTTCCTTGCGTTCGAGGGCAATCGTAAGCCGCTGGTCTAGTGCCTTGCGGAGTCGAGTCCACAGCGCCAGTTGCGGCTTCGTATAGCGCTGGCTCGCATCCCCAGCCACAAGTCCATTGGCTTCGAAGATCAACAGAATCCGCGAGATGATTTCCGGGGAGAGACCAGACCTCTCCTTCTCAAGCCACTTCCGCAGTTCTTGGTGCTTGCTCGATCCATCGATGGTAAGGCTCCCGCGGAGCTTGGTCTGCGGATGAATTTTGATCTGGGACACCCACTTTTGCCACTGCTTGCTGAGAGATCTGTTGCTCTTGTCTTCCGAAAAAATCTGGTTCGCACAGAAGTCGAGATCGACGTCTCCGTCCGGCGCTCCCAGGAGCTTGCCAACGACTGCTGTTCGGTCAGCAGCCAAGCGGGGCGACGTCTTTGATTTTTTCTCTTTTTCTTGCCCCTCTTTCGGCGGGGCCAGACTGGAGTCTTTCCCAAACAGCATCAGCCATGCTGCATTGTTGGGCCCTCCAAGATCCTTGCGGGCATAGAACGTCTTTCGATCACCAATGTAGGAATAATAGGCCGTGGCAAGAAGTGCGATCCACTCTGCCGCTCCTTCTCCGACCCACTTGTTCTGTTTCGCCACCGTCGCCTGACCGCGGAGCAATCGAAAGTACAGCGGCTGGGGAGGTCGCGGCTCCTCATCGTCAGCCGGGGGCCGAATCGGATAGAACAGTCGCACCACCACCCGCTGGCGATCGATGACCCGAAACAGCTCGCAGATCCGTCCGGGACCTGAAGACAGTCCCCCCAGCAGGGATTCAAGCGCGGCGTACAAATAGGGGTCCACCGGTTGTGCTTCCGCCAGACCGGACAGATCACCATAGGAGGGAGGCTCTGGGAAGAGCGGCGCTTTGGCACTCGCTGGTGGCGGTTGGCCCGGGTCCTTCGCAGTCTGCTTGATCGTCAGATCCGAAAGGTCCTTGGCAGGGATTCCCGAAAGATCGAGAGTCCCAAGTGGGTCCATGCGTAAAGCCATGACCTGACTCCCTGGTGCACATCGTATGCCAGACAGAGGTCTCTGCATCGGGCGCGCGGATCGACGGATGGGTCTCCTTTGGGGGCTCCAGTGGTGGGCAGGGCCGAGGACTGGCTTCGCTGCTCGCGCACTGTTCGGCTCGGATCCGCGCACCGTGCGAACACAACATCTGCTGTCAGCACCGGTCCCGTTAAGTCGCGACGCGCTGGCGGCAATTTGGTACTATCGCGATGATGAGTTCTCTATATTCAGAAGATGCAGAGTCCCTGGAAGAAACCAGTTGCAACAAGAAGCACGCCGTAACGGCGGATCCGGTGCCTCTGCTTTGCAGTACGGTGCGGGATGATTCCGGCTGTCTGGGGGGGCGTGCTGACTTGGAGCGCTTTACGATTCTTCGCCAGCTGGGGGTCGGCGGGATGGGAACGGTCTTTGCTGCCTATGACGAGCAGCTGGACCGCAAGGTGGCCCTGAAGATCTTGCACAATCCGGACAATCAAGATCAGAGTCACCGCGACAGAGCGATGAGAGAGGCCAAGGCGCTGGCTCGCGTACGCCATCCTCGGGTTGTCTCGATCTATGATGTCGGCACTACCAACGGTCGGCTGTATCTCGCGA
>CAYTGC010000210.1:0-8972 GCA_964437195.1 uncultured Myxococcales bacterium
AGGTTCACGCCAAGCGGCAGCGGATTTTCCCAGCAGATGTTGTCGGGCGTGCACAATCGCTTGTCGAACTTGGCAGTGACCGTCGTCGCCAGGTTGACCTCGACGTCGCAGACGGGATTCGTGCCTTGGGTGTCGCACGCGCCGGTCCAACCGGCAAAGCCCGATCCGATGTCGGCATTGGCGATCAGCGTGACCACCGAGGGGATGCGCACCTGCGCCTGGCAGGTCGTGCCGCAGTCCACCGCGCCATCGGTCGACGAGACCTTGCCCGTGCCAGCACCAGTCTTGGCAACTGTCAGGGACACCGTCGGCGGGACGTATTGGGTGTCAAACTTGGCATCGACAGTGACCGTCTTTTCGTTCGGATCGGTCGAAAGCTTGATGTCGCAGGTCGGGCTGCTTCCCGAGCATGCGCCGCTCCAGCCCACGAACGTCGAAGCCTGATCCGCCGTCGCGGTGAGCGTCACGCTCGTGCCTGGCGCATACAGTCGAGAGCAGTCCGTGCCGCAGGAGATCTCGCCCCCCGCTGTCGAGACTTTGCCAACGCCCGTGCCAGATCGGGTCACGATGATGGCTTTCTGCTGCGCGTCTTCAGTTCCCGTCGTTCCGCACGAGGGAGCCATGGACAGCGCTGCCACGCCCAGCGGCAGCAGGGTCCAGCGCTTACGGATCGGCCATTGAGAGGACATGTACAGCACCCTTTCTTTCACTCGTTTCCGGTTGCAATCGGCCCTGTTCTCGACGGATAAGCTTGTTGTCGAGCGGTTCAGTCAGGGCACGGCGAATCACTCACATTATTAGTCCTTGGGTTACAGGTGGGTGCAATGGTTTTTTTGTGGGCTGGCGTGGGATACGCGCGTTCACCTACTTGCACAAGCACTCATTCGCGACTACGGTCACCTGAAAATTCATGCCGTTGCCTCGAAAGCCATCTCAGTTGCGCGGTCAAGCGTTCGCGTTCTCAGCGGTCGGGCTCGCTTGGGCGCTTTGCGCGAGTGCGAGCGCCCATGCACAAGTCGGAGCCGAAAAACCGCGGCGGGTGTCGCTTTCGTACTTCGGCGAGAGCGTGGTCCATCCCGGCGCCCGTCTCGCGTATGAAGGAACTGCGCTCGTCAGCGGCGTCAACCAGCTCTACATGGCGGGCAGCATCGGCGGATATTCAGCATCCCCGGGCTATTCGCTGTTCATCTTCCTGGGTGGCGGCTATCGGCTCGCGCTTCCGTCGGGAATGTTCTTCGATCTGCACCTAGGAATCGGCTACAACGCGCTCAATCGGCCAGGCATGTCTCAGACGACCCCCGACGGTGGCACCGTTCAATCGGCACCGACCGTGGGCAACTACTTTATGCCGATAGGTCTTGGCGGCTTGGGCTTCGACTTTCAGCCGCGCATGAAAGTCCCCGTGAGCATCTTCGCTCGCGGTGGCGGATACGGTCTGACGGGAACCGGCGAACCCTTTCAGGGGAGCTACGTCCTCGATGTCGGGCTCGCGTATCAGTTTGGAACAGGACGACCGTCGCCAGTTCCGAGTCCGGTGCCGTCTCCACCTCCTGCCGAAGCGCCGACCAACCTGGACAGCCAGCCCGATCCCAATCGCGTTCCACTGGTCGTTCCACCAGAGGGCACGCCACCGCCCTCGCCTGCCTTGCCGATTGCGCCGAGTGTCCAACCACCGGGGCCGACATTGTTTCCGCCCGGCTCACCGATAGCGACGCCACCGGGTGCGACGACGACTCCCTCGCCAGTTGTGCCCGCACTTCCGCCACCACCGCCCGCGTCGAACTAGTCGACGCAATCTGCTCGTACCAAACAAACCAGGAGGGAAGTCATGTCCCGTCCCCGCATGTCTCAAGGTGCTTGGCTCGCTGCCGCTCTGCTCGGTGGCTGCGTACCGCCCGGGCCCGAATCTGCTCCGACCGCTCAGACCTTTCTGCCGCTCAGCAGCGACGTCCTTGCGATGTTCGACCGCAATGACAGCCCATCGGACCGCTTTCGCGTGGTCGGCACGCTGCGGCCCCCAAGCTGGTCTTGGGGCGAAATCGAACTCCTCGAGGGTTTCCAGCGAGTTCGCACCGAGGGCTACAACCGTCGAACCGAAAAGCTCCGTGCCCAGGACACGTTCCAGAGCCGAGACTATCCGCTCGGAACTTACTTTGGGTCGCTCAACCAGCAGCTCGTCGATGGGTTCAACATCTACTACAAGGACTCGTGCGCCACGACCAAAGGAGCGGTCTGCGGTGAGACAAGCCCGATGCGGCCCGAAGCCCGCTTTGTCCTTCTGCACAAGGGGCCAAAGACCTTCGCCAAGACCTGCAGCGTCGACAAGACGCCGCTACTGCTCGTCCACGGCGCGATGCAGGATGCCAATGTGTGGCTGTTCCCCGGCGGCAACGATGGCTCCGGCAACCCGTACCCGGGAACGACGCAAAAGACCGGCATGGTGCAAGCCATGGAAGCGGCGGGTCGCTGTGTCTACGCCGTGACGTTTGGCAACTTCCACGGGGACAACTACAGCCAAGCGATTGCTGTGGCGAACGCGATTGCTCGAATTCGCGCGCTGCACACCAAGGCGGACGGTACCTCGCCCAAGGTCGATGTCCTGGCCTGGAGCAAAGGCGTCCTCGCAGTCGACGCGTATCTTGCCAATGCGTCGACGTGGCCGTCTTTGTCGACTCGCTTTTTTGATCGGGTCGCCGCGGCCCAGAGCGAAGCGGTGCCAGCGTTCCGAAGCGACGTGCGAACCTACGTCGCGCTGTCGGGTCCGCACCTTGGCATCGATCTGAACTTTCGGCATCCGATCCACACGCTGACCATCGCGAGCACCTCGTGGAATGCGCCGATCGGGCGTGGACCGATGCCCTGGACTTGGTTTTCGGCGCTCCAGTGTGTCAACTGGGGACCAGACGTGCCTTGGTACGACAATCCGTACGCCAAGAGCGTCTGCGAGAGCCGCGGCGGTACCTGGCTCGATTTCTTCAACCGCGTCTACGTGTCGAATCTGAACGGACTCGACAGCGATGGCAAGCCAGTGTCTCGCGGATCCCTGCGGTCGCTGAACATTTCAGATGGCGCTTCGTCGAGCAGCTATTCGTTCGATGAGTACAACATCAGCCTCTTCGGCAGCGTGAATGACTCGGGCAAGTGGGTCACTGCCTATCTCGGTCAGCTCCAAGCCGCAGCCGATCTGCGCACCGACTATCCGATTCCGCGACGAGACTCAAGCGATTGGAAGGACCTCGACGCCGACGAAAACCGCTACTATCCGTGGCTGCGGCCCAAGCTGACCTACCTGGCCGGTGGGTATCTCGACGATCCGAATCGTCAAGCGTGCCGCAAGACCGCGTTTGCTCCGTCGGCGTCTCCGTGCATCGCCTGGCACACAGCCTACAACTCTCGAAACACGGAGAGCGGGTCGGGCTTTTACAACAAGTACCAGCTGATGTCGGGACTGGGAATCGCCAGTGCCGTCGAGATGGGTGGTCACTTCATCGACCGACTCAGGGCCAGTAGCCTCGATTCCAAGCTGGATGCGGTCTATGTCCTTTACGGGGAAGCGGGCGGCGCTCCGGGTTCCGTCTACGAAACCGACGGAATGAGCTGCCCGACGTGCGCGGTCAACGGCGACGGCGTTCTCTTCAAAAAGAGCATCGCGGCCGTCGATACCTTGACGAACAAGTGGACCACTGCCAAGCGGGCAAGCAGCGCCAAGCAAGAGTCTGTCGCCTTCGGACATCTGGAAGTCGGCGTGACTCCCGCGGTTTGGAGCAAAGTCCTCGCCCACCTCGCTGCTCGTGACTAGCCGATACGGCTGGGCCCAAAAGGGCGCGGTTACTTGCCCTTCTTGACCGGCAGCGGACCTTTCTTCGGTGCCACTTTGGCCTGCGCAATCTTCACATCCACCAGTTCCTTGCCGCGCTGCACTTTCACCACCACATCGTGATTCGCCAGATCCTTCATCGCCGCGTCGATCTGCTTGGCAAAGTCCGCCGGGGTGCGCACAGGCTTGCCAAGCACCGACAGAACCAGGTCGCCGATCTTCAGGCCAGCCTGCCCGAGCGGACTCGCATCTTCCACTTCGACCACAACGGGGCCGTGCTCGGATGCTTCAAATCGCATCGCCAAGAACGGGAAGAACGGCATCACCTTGACCTTGGCTGCCGCTTCCGTCTGACGGAACACATTCACCAGCTTGTCGAACGCCGCCTTGTCTAGCTCGATGAGCGACGAAGCCGCAAAGCCGACTTCGCGAGCCCCTTTGTGAGTGCGGGCCCGCTTTTCCCAGTACTGCGTCATCGCCGGGGGAGAAGCGTCGCCAAAGCTCTGCTTAAATGCCGCCGTGCTGCGCTTCTGAAGCTCAAACTGGTGATCCCGCGCAGGCTGAAGCTGAGCATCCACTGCTGCTGACTCGTCGGTCGGCTTCACCGCCTTCTGCGCCTTGTCCAGCTCCTCTTTCAGCGAATCCAGCACCGACGCAAAAAGCGGCTTTACCACCTTGCGCCAATCGGGGTCCTTCGTCTCAAGCTCCTCGGCAATCTTGCCGATGAGTTCGGCCTGCGCCGCGACGTCCGCACGCTCAAGCGCGTCATTGCGATCCGCCACCTGCGTCGAGTGACCGACGAACTTGCTGCCATCGGCTGCAAACTTGTGGTCGTGCCACGCGGGAGCCTTCGGCGTCGATGACTCGACGACCTTCCAGTCCCCCGCGCGACCCGCCGGCGTCGCCAAAATGCGATACACGATCGCTCCCGACAAAGACAGCATCACCACCAACAGTCCGGGCAGAAGCCCAGGGATGTTCTGCAGCTTGCCAAAGATGCCTTGCGGCGGCGGTGGCGGTTGGGGTGCCGATGGGGTTGCATGCGTGCCTTGGCTCGAGGTCCGCAGATCAGGCCGAGGAAAGCCCGCACTCGACTGGCCAAGCGAAGATCCCATCGTCGATCGTGGCCCACTGGTCGCCATCGGAGACGGGCTCGGTTGCGGAGTCCAGCTCGGGGCTTGCGGCTGCGGCGGACTTCCCGACATCGGCTGCGGTGACCAACTGGGCGCACCTGTCGCTGCGGGAGGCCCCGTTGGGGACGGCATCGCAGGACCCGCCATCGTCGATCGTGGCTGCTGCTGTGGCGCCGGGGCCGCCGTGAGCCTCGCAATGGTTGACTTGAGATCCGGCGTAACCTGCGGCTGGGGCAGCGTCTGCAGTCGGTTAAACCAGGTCTCCGACACGACGCATGTTACGGGTCCGCCACAGAGCGCACATTTGATCCGAGGTACTCGGCCCGCCCGAAGCTCGTCGCCATGCATCGTAAAGTCGACCAGCTTCGGCGTCGTGGCCCGGCAGCGCGAACAGTTATAAGGAATGATGAGCGACAGCACCTGACCTTTGCGCGTCAGGTCTTCCGGTTTACCGAGCCTTTCGAGAAACACTGCGGGAACCGCAATAAAGCTCACGCGCTCGATCGACTCATCGGTGCCGGTCTTCGCATCGAGAGTCCGCATCAGCTTTCGCCAGTGCGCCGTGCCGACAGGATCGATCGACAAAATGCCGCCGAGATCGACGACCACTTCACCTTCCAGACCATCAGCGAGCTTCTCTGGCTTGAGATCGCTATCGAGGTCACCGGACAGCTTGATGTAGGTACACCGACCTTCGATCCGCTTTTCGATGCGGAGCTTTCGCTGACCGCCCTGCCCATAGTTCAGGTGAACCCGCAAGAACTGCATCACCGCCGGCGGAATCGCCTGGATCGGCTGCTGGGCGACGTAGTTGAAATACATCGCCGGGTTCTCGTCGAAGTCTTCCTTGTTGCTACAGGTCTGGCAGGTCGTCGCAGGTGCCTGTCCGGCGCGCCAGACTGGCGTTTCTTCATCGCTGCGGAAGAGGTGCCGCCGCTCTTGGTCGCACGTCTCGCAGCGATACGGCGCGTAAAACGAGACGATGTATCCGGCGCCGCCGAAGTTTGCCACCATGTTGAACTGGTCGACGACCTTCGGTGAGCACTCGACGTAGTAGACCCCGGCCAGCCGCGGTGCGATGTGCTGGACGAAGTCGATCCACTGACGGATACCAAACGACGAGATGCGGTCCACACCGCCCAAGTCGAGGATCAGGTAGCGACAAGTGATGGTCTGGGCCAGGCCCGGGGCGTCGAACTGTTCGTCGATGGTCCCCATAAGGCGCAGGCAGGTCACGTCGCCGTCCGACAGACGCTCGATGAGGAGCTTGGGCGGAGGCTGGACAGCCCCCAACATGCCTGAACGTTCTTCGTAGTTCACGACGGCAGCCTACCTTAAGAATCGAGCCTGACCGCATGAGCAGTCAAGTCCGGGAAGATGACACTTCGACCAGGCTTGGGACCTTCAGTGGCCCGCCCTGGTTCTAGATCGATGACAGCGGTCAGCCGGGTACGACAGTTCGGCTCGACATCGACTTGCACAATCGGACAGGACCGACACACCAGCGAAAGGCCGATGCCTGCACCGCCTTGGCCACGATTGACCTGTCCGCTCTGTGCGCGCCGCAGCGACCGCACAAGATCCGAGCGCCGAAGCCGTCCGAATCGATCCACCACCTCAACTGCGAGCCGCAGACCATCGGTTCCATAGCGGAAGAGCACTTTGTCTTCTGCCGGTAGCTCGATGTTCGCGGTTCGGTCGTGCGCGTAGCGAGTGCGGCCCTGCGCATCAACCGGCGCGTCGTACATCGCGTTGGTGATGAGCTCATGCACCACTTCCGCCAGACTGTCCGCGACGCGTCGCGAGATGTTGAGGTGCTCGTTACACAGCTTGACCAGCCGAGACTCCGCCGCATCTCGTCCACCAATGTTGGTGATGCTGGCAGAAAACGCCTGGGCGCCCCAGAGCAGAAAGCCCTGTACGGGCAGAAGCGGCTGTCCGCGCAAAAAAGCGGCGACGTTCAGCAGCTCACTCTCTAGATCTGGACGGCCCGATGACGGCTTGACGCCCAAGACCGCGGCAATCGCCGGATGTTCAAAGGTCTGGGCGATATCGACATCATCGCCCGCGCCATAGATCACGCCGACGCAGCGCTTGCCCGGAGGCGGCGTCTTCAGACCTTCGACGATGGCAGCAGCAGCAGCAGCTTCACCGACCACCAGCCACAGGCCAACCTGTGGATCGCTGTGAAGAATCGGCGCTATCGCGGTGCTCTCATCCTCGTACGTCTTGACTGTGTAGCCAGCGCTCACCAGCAGTCTGGCGATTCGCTTGCCGGTGTTGCGGTTGCGCTCTACGACGATTGCCACCGCTCGCTCGCGGTGTTCGGCGCGTGATCTTGCTGCGGCGCCCGTCCCCGATCCAAGGTGTGCATGACCCATGGCAGAAGTGTTCCTCGTGATGCGCTGCACAAAAGCCCAAGACCACATGGTAAAGTGCTTGGCTACGGTCTGTCGATACGCTGCTTCGCATGTTCTGTGAGCGCACAGCCACCCACCCAAAACAGGCCGATAGACACAATTCCGACGGGCTGTTAAAGTCCAAAAAGTTACAATAGGTGCAATGGATTCCGCAGCCGACAAACTCGACCCGGGGTCTCCAGACAATCCCCAGCCGTTCGGCAAGTACCTCTTGCTTGGCCTGATTGCGCGCGGTGGCATGGCCGAGGTCTACCGGGCGCGCAGCCGACAGAGCGGGGGTCGCCTGTATGCGATCAAGTGCATGCGCTCGCAGCTAGCGAAAGAGACTCGCTTTGTCGAGATGTTCGTGCGCGAAGGCAAGCTGGCGGTTCTGCTCAGCCATGACAACATCGTTCGCACCTTTGAAATCGGGCGAACCGAAGGCCGCTACTTCATCGCGATGGAGTACATCGGCGGCAAAGACCTGACCCAAATCTTGCGCCGGTGTCAGGAGACCAACTCGCGCATTCCGCTGCCAGCTGCGTGCTTCATCGCCGCCAAGATGAGCGAGGGTCTGCACCACGCCCATACGCTGCTCGATGCCGATGGCAAGCCGCTGGCGATCGTCAACCGCGACGTCTCGCCTTCCAATGTGCGGCTCGGTTGGGACGGCAGCGTCAAGCTGCTGGACTTCGGCATTGCCCAGGCCATGGTGAAGTTCACGTCGGAAATCGGCGTGCTCAAGGGCAAGTTCAGCTACATGTCTCCTGAGCAAATTCGGGGCATGCCCGTGGATGCTCGGACAGACGTTTTTTCGACGGGAATCATCCTTCACGAGATGCTCACGACGGAAAAACTGTTCCGGGGCGACACGGAGTTTCAGCTCATGGAGCGGGTGCGCAACGCCGAAGTCCTGCCCCCGTCGAAGTTCAATCGCCGCGTACCCGAAGCGCTGGACAAAATCGTCATGAAGGCGCTGGCTCGCGATGTTGCGGATCGCTATGCCTCGGCCCAAGATCTGTCGCAGGATCTCCAGGCGTTTTTGGCGCCGTACCGATTTTCCGAGAAGGAAATTGTCGAACAGCTCAAGACGCTGTTCCGCGCCGACTACGACCAAGAGATGGCGGAAATCGCAGCCTGCCAGCGTGCCGATCTGCCAAGTGACGGCGATCGAGATGCTTCGCTGGTGATGACGGCCGCAGTCATCGATGGAAGCGGTCCAGGCGGCGTGCAACTGAAGGCCAATCGCCCGTCAGACGAACGCCTGGCCAGACTCATATCGACGACGGAACAGACGCAACAGCCAGCAGATCAGCAGGTAATTCAGCCGCAAAGTCCGCCGGAAGTGACGCAGCCGACGAACCCAGCAGGCCCCAAAGGGCTGTGGGCTCGGCTGCGCGGTCGCTGGGGCAAAGGGGAGTAGCCCCGTCTTCGACAAGAAGACGGGCTCGAAAGCGAGATGGAACGGACTTGGGTCAGCCACGCAACTTGTGACTGGCCCGGCGAGCCTTGGGACGACTAGAAGTCGCTGCCGAAGTCGTCGCCCATTCCGCCCATGCCACCCATTCCGCCCATGCCACCCATTCCGCCCATGCCACCCATTCCGCCCATGCCACCCATTCC
>CAYTGC010000211.1:0-8950 GCA_964437195.1 uncultured Myxococcales bacterium
ATCTTGGCGATCGATACAGCGACGCAGCTGTGCGGAGTTGCGCTGCTCGATACGGACAGCGGTGTGGTGGTGCGACGGCAACAAGTCGTGACGACGCACTCCGAGATGCTGCTGTCGCTTATCGATACGTGCCTGGCTGCGCAGCAGATTTCGACGCGAGATCTGTCAGCGGTGGCGCTCGGCGCGGGCCCTGGATCATTTACGGGGCTGCGAATCGGATGTGCGACGGCAAAAGGGCTCTGCTACGCGATGTCGATTCCACTCGTGATGGTTTCGTCGCTGCTGGCTCTGGCGGAACCACATGTGTCTTCGCGGTCGGTGTTGGCGACGCTGGACGCGTTTCGCGGACAGGTGTACGCCCGGTTGGTGCCGTCGGTACACGCGAGTCTTGGACTGCGGAATTTGTGTGAAAAGCACCCAGCGCTGCTATCGGATGCCGCTTGGAATCCAGAGCAGCTTGCGACGCTGCTTGGCCCGGTGTCCAAAGAGCTGATGCTGGTTGGGGCGGGGGCGGTTCGCTATCCTGTACTTGGTGAGCTTCCATCGGTGATTGTCGAGGGTGATTCGGCACCGGATCCTGTGGTTGTCGCTCGGCTCGGGCTGGCGCTGCTTGGGGAAGGAAAGACGGCCCACTTGGCGAGCGCACTGCCGACGTACGTCACGGTTTCTGCGGCTGAAGAAAACGCGGCCCCTGTCGCTGATGCGCTGGCTTCAACTGGGGATGTGGCATGGACGCGGTGATCGGACTCGGATCGAACCTGGGCGATCGGCTGCGCTTTCTGCGGGAAGCCGCCGGTGAGCTTATGCAGGTCGGACGGATCTGCGCGCGGTCGGCTGTGTACGAAACCGAGCCGGTGGGGGGGCCGCCGCAGCCTCGATACCTAAATGCCGCGCTCTGGCTGGTGACGGAGCTGCTGCCCGACGGACTGTTGAACGTTTTGCAGCGAATCGAACATCACGCTGGGCGCTACCGCTGTGGCGAGCGGAATCAGCCGCGGACGCTCGATCTCGACATGCTCCTGCTTGGTTCACAGGGGGAACTGGTGATGGTGACCGACGCTCTTGTTGTTCCCCATCCTCGCCTCCATGAGCGTGCATTTGCGCTGCGCCCGGTGCTGGATTTGGAACCGTCGCTGGTACATCCGGCACTCGGGGTGCCGCTGTCGGACCTGCTCGCAAGCTTGCCGACTGAAGATCTCCAGACACAGCCCATCGGCTGGTTGTAGTATCGAGAGCTGGTCATGGATGCCGATTCAAAGCTGCTTGCGCACCTGACAACCGCCTCGGAGCTGCTCCGCGACGGAAAACTGGCTGACGCGGGAACGCAAATCGCCGAAGCCTTGCGGATTTCTCCGTCGGATGTGCGTGCTCTCAACTTGCTTGGGCTCTTGCGATTTCAAGGCGGGCAAGTGGATGAAGCGCATTCAGTCTACGCGAAGCTGGTGAGCGAACACCCGGGCGATCCGGCCCTGCGGTTGAACCTCGGGCTGTGTGAGCTGCGTCGCGGCCAGCCATCGGAAGCGGTCGTGCACTTGGGCCTTGTGGTACGCAGCGAACCTGACAATGTGCGGGCGCTCAGCTACTTCGGTCTGGCGCTGTTGCGGGCGGGGCGGCTGCTAGAAGCCAGGCCCATCCTGGTTCGAGCCGGACAGCACGAGCTGGTCGCCGAAGTCGATCAAAAGCTCCAGTTGCTCCCACCGGGGGCTGAGCTTCCGTCTGAAGAACCACCATCGCTGCGTCCGCCCAGAATTGTCGAACCGCTGCTCGAGGAACCGCAGCTTCCGACGGCACCACCCTTGGCAGACCTGCTGGCGTCGGTGACGATTGGCGAGGCGCCAACGCTGTTTTCTCTGACCAGCGACGGTCTGCTGCTGATTCGTGTCGTTGGTCATGTGCTGGTTCGTGGCGAAGGCGTGGTGGCCAGCGTTGGGACGCTCGATTTTGTTCCTCTTTCCGAGGAGTCAGATGGCACTGGTGGAGCGGTTCCTGAGCTGCTCTTTCGGGTCGAGGGACGAGGCGAGCTGCTTTTGTCGCCGCAGGGTGGACGGTTTACGCCACTGTCGCTGGCCGGTGGCGAAGAGCTTCTCCTTTTGCCGTCGTCGCTGCTGGCCTGCTCCTCGTCCATTCTTGCAGAGCCGCAGGTGAAGGCCCGTTGCGAGGGTGAGCTGCCATGTCTCCGTCTCAGGGGGCCAGGAGAACTGGTGCTGCGGTCCCCGCGTGAGCTGCATGCCCTGCCGGTTCGGCCTGGACAGAGTGCATTTCTCGACGAGAGCAGTCTGCTCGGTTGGACATCTGGACTGGTGGTCACAAAAGACGGTTGGGGAGAAACCGAGGGCGATGGTCACCTGGTGTGCTCGGGACACGGCCACGTCCTATTGTCGGTGACAAACCAAGGGTCGTAGCGGGGCGATGCGGGCTGCTCTGCGCCACCTTGGCCTCTTGGGCCTGCTGTTGCTTTGTCCAGAGCGGGTGCATTCGGCGGGCGAGCCGAGGGCGCAGCTGGAAAGTGAGCTTCTTCATCGCAGGGTCTTTTTCGACGGACTTGTGGGCTGGAACTCCACGACGAAGCAGTTTTTGCCGGTGTCGCCGAGCGTTCCGACCAAAATCACGGTTCTTCATCTGTGGTCGCCCCACTGTGGTCCCTGTGTCGAGGAGCTACCGCTCTTGCGTCGGCTCGTCAGCGCCTGGAAGCCCGAGCCCGCGGTGCGTTTCCTCATCGTCGGAGATCATAGCGAAGACAGCGATGGCAGCGATCTGGTCAGCTTTGTGGAATCGCATCGAGACCAGTTTCCCGCGGGGCCGGTGATGCGGCTGCGCGATCCTCGGCTGCGTGAAGCCCTCGCCACCAATGTCCAGCCGCTGACGCTGCTTCTCGACGATCGGCTGGTGGTGCGGCAGGCATTTTTCGGACCCCTTGCCGGGCGCAACCTGGGCAGTGCAGTGACGAGACTGCTTGCTGTCACGCGCTGACTTACAGGCCGTATTTCTCAACGCGGCGCAGCAAGGCAAACCGCGAGATGCCGAGAATCTCTGCGGCCTTCACTTTTTTGCCCCCCGCCATCCGCAGCGCTTCTTCGAGCAGACGACGCTCGAGATTTTCCAGCGTGTCGCGGCCTGGCTCAAACGTCACGGTTAGCCCACTGTCGCTGCGGGGACCAAGCGCCTGAGGCGTCACCATCTGCCTCTGCACTGTGATTTCCGCAACACGCGGCGGAAGCAGCGCTGGTGTGACGATGCAGGGACCACTCGGAATCGCTGGGGCCAAAATCGCCGCCCGTTCCATCAGGTTTCGTAGCTCGCGAACGTTGCCTGGGAAGTCGTAGCGCAGAAGCAGCTCGCTCGTTTCCCGGTGGAGCTGGAGCTTTTTGCCCATCCGATCGCCAAACTCTCCGAGGAAATGCTCGGCCAGAAGGACGATGTCGTGGCCGCGATCGCGCAGCGCTGGGATTTGGATCGGGAAGACCGACAGGCGGTGATACAGGTCGAGTCGAAACTTCTTTTCAGCGACGAGCTGCGACAGATCGCGGTGCGATGCAGCGATGACTCTCGCCTCAAGCTGGATTGGACGCACGCCGCCGACGCGCTCGAACGTTCGTTCTTCCAGCACGCGCAGGAGCTTGCCTTGGAGAACCGGCTCCATGTCGCCAATCTCATCGAGAAGCACAGTTCCTCTCGCTGCAACTTCCAGACGTCCGGGTTTCAGTCGCTCGGCGCCGGTAAAGGCACCCTTTTCGTGGCCAAAGAGCTCACTTTCAGCCAGCGGCGCAGGCAGCGCGACACAGTCAATCGCGACGAAGGGCTCGGCCGAGCGGGCGGACAGTGCATGGATGGCACGCGCGCCCACTCCTTTCCCTGTGCCACTTTCGCCGCAGAGCAACACCGTCGTATCGGGAGATTGCGCGACCTCTTGGATCCGGGTTCGCACCTCGCGAATGCTCGCGGATTCGCCGAGGAACTCTTGTGCCAGACCGCCTTGGCTCGTCGCAGATGGCGGCGGTGTCGCTTTGAGTGCGGTCCGCGCAATCCGCTCCGCCTCGACGACTCGCTCGACCACGTCAGCGAGCGCCGTCGATTTGGGCACGTAGTCCGTTGCTCCTCGACGCATGGCCTCGACGGCATTGTCGATGGTCCCGTACGCCGTCATCATCAGCACGGCTGGCGTCGGTCGTAGCTGACGAAGTGGCGGAATCAAGTCCAGGCCGGTTCCATCCGGCAGCATGTAGTCCAGCACGACGAGGTGATACGGGTGGCGACGGGCGCGATGCAGTCCCTCGGCGGCGGTGGTTGCCACATCGGCCTCGATGCCGCGTCTGCCGAGGAGGCGCTGGAGTGCGCGCGCGTACGTCTCTTCATCGTCGACAATCAGGGTGCGGCACTCGCTCATTGGCTACCTCTTGGCTCGCCTTGGACGATCTCACGGAAGCGTTCCCCATCGAGAACTTCGTGCTGTTGCAGTTCTTTGACCGCCTGTTCGATCTTGTCCCGATGGGCGGCAATGATCTCTCTGACTCGAGCGTACTGGGCATCGAGAATGGAGCGTACTTCCTGATCAACGGCTCGAGCAGTTTCGTCGCTGACTTCGCGATTGGCAAAGCCCGACACGTCGAGGAACTGACCCCGTCCGCTGTCGAACGCTTGCAGACCCAGCGCCTGCGACATCCCGAACTCTCCCACCATCCGACGCGCGAGCTGCGTTGCCCGCTGCAAGTCGTCCTGCGCTCCCGTCGAGATATCGCTCAGCAGTTCTTCTTCCGCCGCACGTCCACCGAGCAGCACCGCGATTCTGTCGAGCAGCTCGCCCCTCGTGAGCAGATAGCGATCGCCTTCTTTTTCATTCGGCTGCTGCATCGTGTAACCCAGGGCGCCGACCCCACGCGGGACGATGCTGATCTTATTGACTTTGTCTGCCGACGGAAGCTTGGTCGCGACAAGCGCGTGGCCACACTCGTGATAGGCGACGACCGTCTTGTCTTTGGGCGACAGGCGGCGGGACTTCCGTTCGAGTCCGGCCACGACGCGCTCCAGTGCCTCCTGGAAGTCGATGTCGGCCACGGTTTCAGCCTTGCGACGGGCGGCCAGAAGCGCTGCTTCGTTGACCAAGTTGGCCAGATCTGCCCCGACGAGGCCCGCCGTCATGGCCGCAACTTTGTCGAGCTTGACGCTCTTGTCGAGCACGACCTTGCGTGCATGAACCTCGAGGATCTCGACTCGATCTTCGAGTGTGGGGCGATCGACGACGACCCGTCGGTCAAAGCGTCCCGCTCGCAGCAGCGCTGGGTCGAGGATCTCGGGCCGGTTGGTAGCGGCCATGATGATCACCCCCGTGCTCGAGTCAAAGCCGTCCATTTCGGTCAGAAGCTGGTCGAGCGTTTGTTCTCGTTCTTCATGGGTGACCACAGGACCTGCCACGCCACGCGCTCGACCAATTGCGTCTAGCTCGTCGATGAAGATGATGCTTGGCGCTTTTTCCTTCGCTTGCGCAAACAGGTCGCGGACTCGGGCAGCTCCGACGCCAACGAACATCTCGACAAACTCTGAGCCAGAGATCGAGAAAAAAGGAACTTTGGCCTCTCCGGCGACCGCTCGTGCCAGCAGCGTCTTTCCAGTCCCGGGGGGCCCGACGAGGATCACCCCACGCGGAATGTGCCCACCGAGCCGCGTGTAGCGCTCTGGTGACGTCAAGAAGTCGATGATCTCGACCAGTTCGGCCTTGGCCTCGCGCTGTCCAGCAACGTCGGCGAAGGTAACGCCCGTACCCGACTCACCCCACTCTTGGGCCTTGTTTTTTCCAAAGTTGAAGACGGAGTTCGACAGCCCACCGAGTCCACCGCCGCGACGCATCAACCAGTTCGCGAAGAAGAACAGCATTACCATCGGCAGAACCCACGATCCAATCGTTACCAGCAGCGACGGAGTGGAGACAGCATCGTAGGGAATCTTCTTTTCATTCAGCTTTACGACGAGATCACGCTCCGCTGTTTCGAGCCGTCCGGTCCGATAGAGCGGGCCGCGGCCTTCCTGGCCTTCGGCGCCTTCTCCAACGATGGTATCGACTTGGAAGCTCACTCGACGCAGCTTGCCTTGCTCCACCAAGCTCGCGAACTGATCGAACGACACGCGCTTTTCCGACAGACCGAGGAGTCGTGGCAGACCCACCAGCATCATCAGCAAGAGCAGAAACAGCCACAGCTTCGGTGACGAACCGCCACTTCCGTTTCCATCGACGAAATCGCTACGCCTTGGCTGGCCGCTCGGCGTTTTGTCGCTGCGTCCATCGCTGGACCGACTGCCAGGTGTCTTGGCCCACAGCGGCCTGTTTGTCGCGCTTCTATCGGCACGATCGACAGACGAGGCCGACGTCGATGGTTGGTTGCTCTGCTTGAGTCGCAGCACTCGAGAAAAAAAGTGACGAAACATGATCGTTTCCGTGACAAAAGTCAGGGCCTGCTGCCGATAAGCAACAGCCTCACCGTCTGCGGCGGAATGCCGAGCAGCCGATGCTTGGGCCAGACTCTACTCGCGATCCCGAAGCCTCGCTACCCCACATGCAGTGGCTTTTCCCCCAGAACCTACATGGGCTGCCCCTGCAAGAACCACCGTACGTCAAGGTGTGCATGGCTCGGCTGACTTTGCCGCAGTTTGTGACCAAAAGGGATCAATTGAAAAACCCCCGCAAAGTCCGCATAGTAGTGCTGGTATGTCCGCTAAACTCCCCGTCGCAGACCGTATTGCATCTGAACTCCTTCAATGGCTACCGAAGCAGGCGTGGAGCCGTGGCATGGGCTGGGCCTCTCGAATCCCGCTTCCTCGGCCACTCCGCGATCCGCTCTATCGCAGCTTTTCTCTCGCCTACGGCATCGACCTGGGCGAGCTGGATCGTCCGCTCGGAGAGTTTGACCGCTTTGACGATTTTTTCTGTCGGCCACTACCCGACGGAGCGCGTGCGATCTCAGGTCGAGAGCATGCGCTGATTACCCCATGTGATGGGGTGCTAAGCGCCTATGGTCCGGCAGAGGACGGTCTGTGTATTCATGCCAAGGGGCAGGAGTACACCATCGCTGGACTTCTCAATGACGAGGTCATGGCGCAGCGCTATGTCGGTGGCATGTTTGCGACCATTTATTTGGCGCCGCATAACTACCACCGCGTCCACAGCCCGCTCGATGGGGACGTGATCGGCTATCGCCACGTTCCCGGAGCGCGCTATCCGGTCAATGCACTGTCGGTTCGGACGGTGCCTCGGCTGTTCCAGCGCAATGAGCGCCTGGTGACCTACCTGCGGACCGAATACGGCGAGGTCGCGCTGGTGATGGTCGCAGCTACCGGCGTGGGCAATATCACGGTAAGCTATGAGCCTGCCCTGGCAACGCCAGCCGGCGGGCCAGATCGGGGGGCGTGTATCTACGAACACGGCCAGGAAAAGCCAATCAGCAAGGGGGCGGAGCTTGGCATGTTTCACCTGGGCTCGACAGTCATCCTGCTTTTTGAGCGTGGGAGGGCATCGATTGATGTCCCCGCTGGCACCGTGGTCCGTCTGGGCCAACCGATCGGGCAGCTAACGCCAAGCAAACAGGGTCAGACATCTTGAGCAAAAAGCAGAGCAATCCCAGCGACGATTTGTCGTTTGAGCCTGACGAGCTGGCCGAGGTCGGTGCGGTCTTGGCGCCTGCCAGTCAGGGAAGCGATCGGGAGGAGTCAGCGAGCAGCAAGACGCCGGCGCAGGCGATGGGCTCGTTTGACGATCAAGTGGATGCCGCGTTTT
Organism: uncultured Myxococcales bacterium; assembly: GCA_964437195.1. Lineage (GTDB taxonomy): Bacteria > Myxococcota_A > Polyangia > Palsa-1104 > JAEUJZ01 > JAEUKA01. Next base: position 7,763 of record CAYTGC010000211.1, read on the forward strand.
CCGAGGAAGAGACTGCCGAAAAGCAGCCCTCGATCGCTGAAGACGCCGATCTGCAAGGTCACTTTGGTGACTACGGCGACGCATCGGCGACGCTAGAGACCATCCAGCCCGTGAGCCAGCCGGTGGTGACGGTGCAGCCGTCGCGGCGCTCGGCGGAAGGGATGAAGTCTTCGGCAGGCGAGATCGAAGACGCCACGCCGCCGGCGGTTCCCACTGACAACGCTCAGCTTCCTTCCGTTATCTTCGAGGACTCACCTTTTGGTGACGATGCGAAGGCGGCAGCCGAGGACGGTCAACCCATCACTCCTCACGTCGCTGCCGTTGCAGCCGCGATGGATGGACGCGGGCAAGCGGTTGCTGATGCCGTACTTAGCTCATCGCCCGCGCCAAGTGCCAACGCGCTGCTGGTCTCGGTCCAGACCGAATCGGGGGGGCTGTCGACGGTTGCCAGCACGGGTCGGTCACCTCTGTCTGCTTCGGGCGCAGCAGATTCGGAACATGTCGACGATCACGAAGATCCGTTCGCCGAGGGCGTTTCGCCATCAGGGGCGACGCCGGTCGTTCATCTCGACGATGCCGAGTATCACCTTGTCGAAGATCACGATGATTCGCACAACCTTGCTTCTGGACGTACGCCGGTAGCGGGCCCAACGGAAAGCACACCTACCAGCGAGCCGATCACCAGCGCGCCGCCGGTCGATGGCGGTCCTAGCAACTGGCTGGCTGCATCGGCCGCGACGCCTCCGGCAACCCGACCGGAAACATCTGTCGACGCAGCGTGGACCAGTCCCGACAGTGGCCCGGTTACGACCGTTAGCGTAGACGACATCGATACCGCGTTTGGTGATGCCGGAACGAAACCATCGGCATCCACGCGATCCCCAGAGCCGCCGCCAGCTGCGGATTCAGCGTCGCGTGACGCGGCCACCCGTCGTCCCAGCGCAAGTGCAGTCCCCGTCGCGCCACCACCACCACCACCGACTGCGAATCGACCCGCGCCGCCGCCGCCGCCGCCAGCTGCCGCAAGACCGGCTGCACCGCCTCCTCCTCCCGTGGCTGCGCCCAAGCCGGTCGCGCCTGCACCGGCGCCAGTTGCCAAGCCACTGCCGGCCCCAGTCGCGGCACCGCTGCCCAACTTTGGGGAAGACAGCAAGCTCAAGAAGAAGAAGCGCAGCAAGCAGTGGTTCG
>CAYTGC010000212.1:0-8883 GCA_964437195.1 uncultured Myxococcales bacterium
CGACCATGAAGACACAGATTGTTTCGCTTCTGTTTGTGGCGCTACCGTGGCTGGCCTCGTGTACCGGGGCAGATGTTTCGTCTGGTTCGACGGTAACGGATCGGGAAGTGGCTGCCCTGGCAGTTGCAGAACCGGGGGCCAAGGCCAGCGAGTACGTTGCCCGCAGCGCTGAGCTTCGGCTGTTTGGTACGCAAGGCGCAGGCAGTGAGGCGTTTGCCACACTGGCGGACACGAAGACCTGGGAAACCACCAATGTCGCCGTTGGGCAGGTTGTGGGACGGAGCCTCAAGCTGGTTGCCGTGCGCGATTCCGCCATCGACCTGCTCGACACCGTAAGCGGCGTTCGTCGCACGGTGGCTGCGGGAGAAGACATCAGCGTGCGCATCATTGAGCACGAGTTCGATCGCGCTGCGCAGGAAGACGCTTCGCATGTCTTTCACGTACGTCCGAAAAGCCTAAGCCGTGTTGCCGCTCGATATGGCGTGGGTGCAAGCTGCGAGTCGGCTGAGTTTGCTTCTGCATCGATGTGCCGGATTGCCTCGGTGGCCAAGCACAGCGTGGCAGATCGGCTGGATCTCAAAGTCGGCGATCTGGTCGTGAGCGCCGATGGTCAAGCGGTGACGCCCGGAAACCTCGCCGAAGTTCTTCGCAGCCTGGGAACGGACAAGAGCCAAGCGCTGCAGCTGACGATTGCGCGGGGCGGCGTCTTTTTGCCTCGGGTCTATCTCGCGGACTAAGCGCCTTCGCGAACAGACGTTAGGCCACGCACCAATATGAAGTATGTAAAATGCTTCATATTGGTGCCGCCTTGTCGTTTCCGGTTCGTTTCCTCGGACTCGCGCACCTTCTCGGGCCTCATGGTAGACTCTGCCTCGATTGAGATGAGGGAGCTTCGATGAGCCAGAGCACTTCTTCCCCTAGCCAGTTGGGCCGCTACACCGAGCTAAAGCTGCTTGGTCAAGGCGGTATGGGGGCGGTTTACAAGGCCTACGACCCATCGCTACAGCGCACGGTCGCGATCAAGGTGATGCTCGGGCAAAACCCGGAATTTCTGGCCCGGTTCGAGCGTGAGGCGCGCGCGGTGGCCAAGCTGTCCCATCCCAACGTCGTGCAGGTCTACGACTTCGGCAGAGACGACCAAAACAATCCCTACTTTGTCATGGAGCTTCTGTCGGGTCGGTCGCTCGATAGTCTGCTGAAGGAAAAGGGCCCGCTGCCGAATGTCAAAGTGGCCGACGTGCTCCGCCAGGCCGCAGACGGGCTGCAAGCGGCTCACGCCGTGGGCATCGTGCACCGGGACATCAAGCCCCACAACCTGATGCTCGACGACACTGGCAACGTCAAGATCGTGGACTTTGGCATTGCTCGCGACATGGCATCTACCGATGAGCTGACTTCCACGCAAGCGACGCCAGGAACGCTGCACTACATGGCGCCGGAAGTGCTGTCGGGACAAGCCGCGGATGCCCGAGCCGACATCTATGCACTGGGACTTGTCGGATTCCACCTGCTGGTCGGCAAGCCGCCGTTTACGGGCCAGAGCGCGGTGGCTGTGGCGATGAAGCAGATCAACGAGCCACTGCCCGATCTGCGCGAAGAAGCGCCGGGCTGTCCAACGTCGCTGCGCCGCTTGATCGAGCGGATGACGGAAAAGAGCCCCAGTGCGCGAGTCCAGACCTGTGCGGAAGTCACGCGTGAGGCCTCGCTGATTGCCCATGAGATCGTGTCGGGTACGACAGTTCAGTCGGGATATCGCGGCAAGCCGCTGGTTTCGCGACCGCTCCTGTTCGCTGCCGCGGGACTCGGCCTTGTCGCTGCGGTGGTTACGGCACTGGCAGTGGGCAAGTCGGCTCGGCAGAAAGCGCGTGCGGGTGAAGACTCGGCTCGTAGCTTCTTGGCGACGACCACTGCGCCCACACCGCCTGCCGTTCCGGGGCTACCGGGAGCCGTGCCGACGCCGCCGCCCAAGCCCGCCGAGCTACCGGCGCTACCGACGTCTGGTTCGTTTTCACCGCCGCGTGCGCTACCTAGGCCGATGGTTCGCAAAAGCGCCGGGCCACTGCGTGTCGGTGTGCTCAAGTTCAAAAACCTGGCTGGCGATTCGGAGCTGACGGGTTTGGTCGAGGGAATCGGCGAAGTCCTGATGGATTCGCTGTTCAAGAGCGACGCGCTTCGCGGCAAGGTGACGCTGCTGGAGCGCAACCAGTTTGACGAGCAAAACCTGTCCGAGCTGCTCAGGAGCAAGTCCGACTACATCGATCGCGACACTGCCGCCAAGATTGGCAAGGTTCTCGGAGCAGAAGTGGTGGTGCAAGGGTCGTTCGAGCGGCAAGGCAACCTGCTGCGGGTCATTACGCGGACCACGTCCCTACAAGATGCGACGGTCCTTGATAGCTTCAACGAAGTCGTGCCGTACGAGACGACCCCAGAGCGGCTGCGGGCCTCGCTGATCGTCGCTGAGACGATGCTTGATCGCTTGGGCGCGCTCGTGGGCAAATAGCGCTAGGCTCGCTACATTGCGAATCAAAACAGCAGCCTAAGCCGCGCGGAGCCTTGCGCACTTGGCATTGGCTGTTAGGATGGGCGCTGATGAGGATGCTGCTGGCACGGCTGTGGCTGCTTCTTCCGCTGCTTCTGCTTTTGCAGGCAAGCGGAGCGCGGTCGGCGAGTGCCTGCGGAAGCGAGCGGCCGTGTGAGGCCTATCTGCCAGACGATGGCGCTCGGAATTTTGGCGATCCGCTCGACGAAAGAGCAGCCGTTGAGTCGAGTGATGATGACGATGGCGAACAAGGCCGCGAAGTCGCGCATCACGAGGCGGTCACGACAGCGATTGGCTGGGCGAGGGCGCAAGTTCCCGCCGCGACAAGCCATCTGGTTGGTGTTGACTCGGTTTTACGAACGCTCCGAATCCTTCGACTTTCTGTTTCACCGCTTCGTGGACCACCCCAGCGCATCTTCGGGAATCTGCTCGTCCGTGTCCGCGCCTGATGCCCTGGTGCTGCTCGCCATCGACGAGACAAATTCCCGCGTAGTCCTTCGTCGGGTCTTGGTCCGAAGGCGCAGACCGGTCGTCGGATCACTTAGAGGGAATGTACGTACATGGCGCTGATTGCATAAGACAGCGTCGGGGAGGATGTCGTGAAGGCCAGTGAACCTTCGCCACACCATGAAGGCTTAAGTCGCCAGCAGCTTCTGCGTCATGCGCTGACCCATGCGGGTCATTATTTGCCCGCGCAGGCGCCGCTGGAAGTATTCGTCCACCACAACACGCTACACGCGTTCCAGTCATTGCCGTTTCACGAGGCGCTAAAGACCGCAGGGGAACGGCTGCGGGCACGGATGTTCTGGCCCGAAGCGACCTATCGTCACGCACTGTCAAACGGGCGCATCTCGGATGCAGACCTACGCTTTGTGATTGGCCGTTCCAAGTTTGCCGTCCGCGACGAGTCGTGGCCGCAGCGACTGCCGTCGAAAGACACGCTGGCGCTCTTCATCATGCGGCATGGGCTTGCGCAGACTTCGGCGGCGGGGCTTTCGTGGCTGCTCAGCGAGACGGATGCGCTGCGAAGGCTGCGCGGCGATGTTCCTGAATCGGCGCGCAAGCGCCTTCTGTCGGTGCAGAACGCCGACTCGGTAAAGAGCAGTCCAGAAAACGAAGCGGCGATTGTGGCGGCGCTGTGGGCGGCCTGCAAAGAGATCGTCGAACATGTGAACCTGCGGTCGAACGCGACCAGTGCCCAGGTGTTTTTTCGCGAGCCGCTGCAAGCGCTGAGCGGTGAAGACCCGTGTGAGCCGGTTCACCAGACGCTGATACCTCTGGCGGCAGCGTTTCTCGATCGCGGCGAAGCTCAGTGGACCATGCCGGACCGAAGCCACGGCTTCTACCTGGTGTGGGAAGAGATCATGACCGCCGGGCTCGTCGTACGCCCAGCCTGGAGTCGTGGGCTGGGCCGACGCATTCGCGATCACGTTCGCGAGGGATACGACGCCGAGCATGAGGTCTTGTCGCTCCTCGATGAGCTAGGAATTGCCGACGCAGAGATCGAAGAGTATGTGACGCAGACACTGCTTCATCTGGCCGGGTGGGCGGGGATGTTTGCTCGTCTGGAACAGAACAGCGACCCGATCCTGGGCCAGCGAGCGAAGGTGCGTCTGATCGACTTTCTGGCCGTTCGACTCGAGCTTGATGCGCTGGCGTTTTTCGATCTGGGGCAGCGGTGCGGCTTTTCGGGGCCACTGCGGGAACTCCTCCCCTGGCTGCGTCAGCAGAGCACCGGCGTGTCAGCGAGCGACAAGCAAGAGCGTGGGCCTCTATCGTACGCACTGTTTGAGCTTGCCCAGCTTGCCGGGATTCGTCCGCAAGATCTGCGAGCCATCGGGGACAGTGAAGCCCAGCGCCTTGTCGACTGGCTGGCGGACTTTGCCCCGGCAGAGCGGCAGGTGCTATGGCAGGAAGCGTTCGAGCGGCACTACCGCGACGAGCTTCTGTTGGGGCTTTCTGCAAACCGAGCCGCACGACAGCAAGCGGCGGTTCCTGTGGCGAGCGAGCCCCCGAAGTTGCAAGTGGTCTGCTGCATTGACGATCGAGAGGAATCGCTGCGCCGTCACCTCGAAGCAATGTCACCGGAGATCGAGACGTTTGGGACGGCGGGCTTTTTTAACCTGGCGATTGCGTACCAAGGCATCGACGATCCATCGACGTTTCCGCTCTGCCCGGTCGTCGTGACTCCCAAACACAAGATTGTCGAAGAGCCCGACGAAGCAGATGCGAAAGACTGGGCGACGCGCCAAAGGCGGCAGGCGCGCTGGAAGCGGATGTCCGAGACGTACAAAGTGGCGTCGCGCTCGCTGTGGATGGGTCCACTGGTGACCGCGCTGAGCGGGCTTTGGGCTGCGGTGCCGCTGCTCCTGACGATTTTTGCGCCGAAGACGGCGGCCAGGATGCGTCGGCGGTTGAGTCAGCAGCTGTTGCCCGAGGTGCGCACGCATCTTTCGATCCGGGAAGACGGCGCGAATGGGCCCGAAGGAATGCAGACGGGCTTCTCGATCCCGGAAAAAGCGGATCGAGTCGGTACGCTGCTTGAGAACATCGGTCTGACTCGGCGGTTTGCCCGTCTGGTGATCATCCTGGGGCACGACTCGCACAGCGTGAACAATCCCCACTTTGCGGCGTATGCCTGTGGGGCGTGTGGCGGTCGGAGTGGCGGCCCCAACGCGCGGCTGTTTGCCCGGATGGCCAACCGCAAAGAAGTGCGGGTGCTGCTGCGCGCGCGCGGCATCGAGATTCCCGATGACACGCGCTTCGTCGGCGGCGTGCACGATACCTGCGACGACACGATCAAGCTGTTCGACGAAGAGGAGCTGCCCGAGTCGCTTCGTCCGCTTCTCGAGGAACAAAAGCAGCTGTGGCAGGCCGCGCTGGCGGAAAATGCACGCGAGCGCTCGCGGCGGTTTGATGCTGCGCCCGTGGGGATTTCCGCCGAAACGGCCATGGAGCACGTCGACGAACGCAGTGCCGACTTGAGCCAGGCGCGACCCGAGCTAGGTCATGCCACCAACGCTTCGGCGATTGTTGGGCGGCGGGCGCTGACCAAGGGGTTGTTTCTAGACCGGCGGTCGTTCTTGGTTTCCTATGATCCGTCGATCGATCCAACTGGCGCCATTCTCGAGCGGACGCTGGCGGCGGTGACGCCGGTCGGGGCAGGCATCAACCTCGAGTACTTTTTTTCGACGATGGACAACGAACGGCTGGGGGCGGGGACCAAGCTTCCGCACAACGTCACCGGGCTGTTTGGCGTGATGAATGGGGCGTGCAGTGATCTGCGCACCGGCCTGCCGTCGCAGATGATCGAGATCCACGAGCCGGTACGACTTCACTTGGTGATCGAGAATCGTCCGGCGGTGCTGGCAGCGATTTTGGAGCGGCAACCGGGCGTTGCGGAGGTTGTAAAGAACAGCTGGGTGCACGTCATCTCGCTGGACCCAGACACCGGGGCGATGCTCGAGTTTGTGCCGGAGCAGGGCTTTGTCCCCTGGCAGCCAACGAGTGGAGAAGCGCCGAAGACGGACTCGATCCGTCACACCTCGTCGTGGCACGACTACTACCAGGGGCACCGGAGCTTTCTTCCTCCGGCGCTGCTCTCGGCCCATTCGGCACCGAGGCCAGTCGAAAAGAAGCGCAGGCGGCGGCTTCGGCTCGGAGGTGCAGCATGATCTCAAGCGAAGCGATCTGGTCGTTTGCTGCACTCGCTCCGGCTTGGCCTGCGGCGGGAGCCCTGCTGGTCGGTGGGCTGGCCCTTGTGCAAGGCCGTCCGCGAGAAAACTTGGTGGTCCTGCTGAGTCACCTGGCGCTTTGGCTCCAGCTCGCATCGGTTGCGACTGGCGCGGCGATGTGGATGCTGCAAGGCGGAAGACCTGCGGACTTGCGTGTCGTCGATATCTACCGCAGCGGTGACTACGCCCTGGAGCTGCGCCTGTACTTTGACCTCGCGAGTGTGGTGACCGCGATGGTGGCGTCGGTGTTGATCTTGGCGACGAGTCGGTTTGCCCAGCGCTATCTGCATCGCGAGCCGGGCTTTCTGCGCTTTTTTGCGCTGATGCTCACGTTTGCGGCGGGCGTGATGCTGCTGGTCCTCGGCGGCAGCTACGATCTTCTGCTCGCAGGCTGGGAAATTGTCGGCTGGACGTCGGTCCTGTTGGTTGGTTTTTTTCAAGACCGCGTGGGCCCCGTGCGCGCGTCCCTGCGGGTTCTGGTGACGTATCGGCTTTGTGACATCGGGCTGCTCGTCGGAGCGGTTGCGCTGCATGGCTTTTTGCACAGCACTTCGTACCACGAGGTATTTCCGCATCTGGCGACGGCGTCCGATGGCGGGCCGACACTGTTCATCTCGATCTGCATGCTGATTGCCGCGATGGGCAAGTCGGCGCAGATTCCGGTGGGCGGCTGGCTGCCTCGTGCCATGGAAGGTCCGACCGCCTCGAGCGCGGTGTTCTACGGGGGTCTGTCGGTGCACATGGGCGTTTATCTGCTGATTCGCTCGGCCCCGCTGCTGGAACATTCGCCGCTGGCGCGGCTGCTTGTGCTGGGAATCGGTGGCGTGACGGCTGTGATGGCGGCGCTGTCGGGGCAGGTTTCCGCCGATGCCAAGAGCAGTCTGGCCTACGCGACAATCAGTCAAGTTGGGCTGATGTTTGTGGAGGTTGCGCTCGGAATGCCGAGGCTAGCGCTGCTGCATCTTTTGGCTCACTCCCTGCTTCGTTTCTACCAGTTTTTGCGCACGCCATCGACGCTGCAAGATGCGCTTCAGCGTCGGCGGGCTGGTTCTTCGCGGCCGTTTGAAGCGGGCGAAGAGTCGTCGTCGCTGCAGCGCTTCCTGTATCGGCTGGCGATCGAGCGCTTTGCCATCGAGTCGGTCCTCGATCGCTGGGTGGCCCGCCCGATGCTGTCGGCGGCGCGGACGCTGGGTCAAGTCGAAGAATCCGTGGTGGCGTGGCTGTCGGGTGAAGCAGCGACGAAGGAGGATGGCCGTGCAGACTGATCTTTGGCTTTTGACACTGGTCTGGCTGCTTCCGCTTGTGTCTGCGCTCGTCGGGCTTGGATTTTCGTCGGCGGAGTCGCTGCGCAAGCTGGGTATCTTTGCCTCGTCGGTGGTGGTGCTGTTGTCGCTGTGGGCGTTTTTTCGGGATGGGTCGGATCACGCGTTTGCGCGCAGCGAAGCGGTGTGGGCTCCGGTCTTTTTGGGAATCCGCTACCACGTCGGCATTGACGGACTCAGTGCGGTGCTTCTGCCAGTTTCGGCGGGGATTGTGCTCGCGGTGCTGTGTGCGGCGCCACGGCAGCTCTTGACCGTCTCGCTGATTCGGGAAGTGCTGCTGACCCAGAGCCTGCTGCTTGGCGTGCTGGTATCGCTTGATCTGTCGATCATGACGCTCTTTTGGGTGACTTCGCTTCTGCCGCTCCTTTGGAACTTGCGACAGCGGGGCGAGCGGGGGGCGGTGCGACTGCTCAGCATCTTGGGCGTGCTTAGCTCGGTGCCGCTGCTCGTGCTGGTGCTGACGCTGGGGATCTTGCGGGGAAAGAGTGGGGCGGTCCTGCAGACGCCGTACGACTTGGTCGCCCTGGCACAGCGGCAGATGAGTGATCCGCTGCCGAGCTGGCTGGGCGGGATGGCAATGGCTGCGTCCCTGGTCCGCATGGGCTGTTTCCCGCTTCACTTCTGGATCGTTCCCCTTTCCCAGCGCGGCCCGGCTCCGCTGACCCTTGCCGCGTTTGCTACGCCGCTCGGTCTGTTTCTGATGACGCGGGTAACGATGCCGCTGTTCCCAGAGCTGTTTTCGCAGGCGATGCCCTTGCTGCTGCCGCTGGGTCTGGTCACTGCGACGTACGGTGCGGTGCTGGCGCTGGCGCAAAATGATCTGCGACGAATGCTGGGGTACTTCTGGATCAGTCAGCAGGGCTTTCTGCTGGCTGGCATCGCGGCGGTGAATGCGCCCGGTGTGAGCGGTGCGCTGATTCATGCGATTGGAACGGTGGTGGTGCGGACAGGACTCGCGCTGCTCATCGGGGCGATTGTCGCGCGAGCAGGAACGGCGGACATGCGAAAGCTCGGTGGCCTGGTGCGGACTGCACCGCGGATGGCGACCGGATTTTTGCTGCTGGCGGTGGCTGCGGTTGGTAGTCCGGGAACCTTGGGCTTTGTGTCGGAAGACTTGATCGTCCAAGGTCTGCTCGATCACCACGCGGTGGCTGCGGTGATGGTGCTGGTTACAACTGCGCTAAACGGAATTGTGCTGTTCCTTGCGTTTCAGCGTGTCTTTCTGGGGGATGCCAGCGGACCGGTCGCATCGTCTGGGATGTTTCCCGATCTGCTGCCGCGCGAGCGC
>CAYTGC010000213.1:0-8873 GCA_964437195.1 uncultured Myxococcales bacterium
TCGCCGTCTTCGCCGATCCAAATCTCGGGCGCTCGTCCACTCACCATCGCACCTCTAGCTGCTTCTCTGCTCGCAACATCGCATCGCCCAGGAGCAGGGCCGCCCCAAGTTGCAGCGCTTCATACATCAATGGATCGCGCCCGCCAACCCCTAATGCGGCGACCAGCAGCTCTGGATCTGGACGACCGCGCAAAGGCTGCGTCCGAGGCGGCTGAAACGGGCTGTGCAGCTCGATTCCATCGCCACACGCGGTACCCGTCGCAGACAACACGTAGCCAGCATGGCGCAGCGAAACGTCGGCAATCCCCGATTTGGCGCAATCCGTTTCACGCACGCGCAGACGCAGCCGCACCGGGCGCGTCACCGCGCTGCCCGCACCCGGCAAAAGCGCAACGGTTCCGTCTTCTTCCAACGTGCCGGCCTGCGCAAGGTGCAGGCGGCCTATCAGCCAGCCCGACAGGAGCAGCGCCGATGCTTGGGCACCCGCCGAAAATCCCACTTCGATCTCATCAAGCTGCGGAAGACCGGCACGCGACTCGGGAGAGTCGTAGAGCGATGACAAAAGCAGCCGCCACGGCCACAGCCGCAGCCACCCAAGATCCATCAGCTCGACCTGGGTTTCGTTATCAGGCCACAGCTCGGTCAGAACCCGCGTCACCTGTGCAAGCTCGCTGCCACTGCGCAGTCGCCCGCTATCAAAGATGAAGCGATCGGTGTCCGCGCACAGAGGCCGCAGCCAGTCCGAATCGAGCGCCGGGTTGTGAACCAGCAGCGCGGTCGGCACATCAGGCAGAAGAAGCGAACGAACCAGGCTCGGCAGCCGTCGTGAATGAAGCTGCGGCGTCTCGATCGTGATTTCTTCCGCGACAAACTCGCGCCGTCCGCTCGCGCTGTGCCGAAAGTTCGCTTCGACCGAGGCATGGAGCGCCGCGCCGTCGTCTCCGATCACGCTGCCATCCGTTGGTGCTTCGCTTTCGTGCAGCACCAGCATGCGGCTGGGCACGGTCTCAGACACCGTATCAAGCACTTGTTTCATCGTGAGCAGCTCGCTCTCGCCATGCGTGTGGACTAGCAGGTTCCACTGACAAGCCCGCGTCACCGCAAAGGCGGCCCCGTCCGCCTGCGCACGCTCGCTTGCGCGCCGCCACAGCGACAGCAGCTCCTGCTCGATGCGGTCTGGTGCCACGCTCACCGATGCGCCCTGGGTGAACGCAGACACCGCATCGAGCGGCACCGCCCATCCTTCTCGCCGCTCACTTTGCCGAAAATCGTCGCTCGTGCTCATGGCCTGCGCCATACCCGCCCGTCGCGTGAAAGCAGACTTGCGGCGGCTTCGGGGCCCCATGCGCCCGGTTCGTAGGTCGGCAGCGCCGCCCGGCTTTTTTCGTCCTGCTCGGCCCAGCCGCGCAAGATCCGATCGCAGTACTTCCACGAAGCCATCACTTCATCACCGCGCGCAAACAGCGTTCCGTCTCCTAACATGCAGTCGAGCAAGAGCCGCTCGTAGGCCTCCGGCGGCTCGGTGCCAAAGCTTGTGCCGTAGCGGAAGTCCATCGTCACGGGGCGTGGCTCGATCGTCGGGCCCGGCACCTTCGACAAGAACTTGAGCACAATCCCTTCGTCGGGCTGAATGCGCAAAGACAGCACGTTTGGCTCGTGTGACAGCTTGCCCTGTGGACCCGAAAACAGCGTGTGGGGAAGCTGCTTGAACGTGATGGCAATCTCACTGACCCTTCGCGCCATTCGCTTGCCCGCCCGGACATAGAACGGAACACCACCCCAGCGGAAGTTGTCCACGAACAGCTTGAGAGCCACGTACGTCTCGGTCCGCGAGTGCTGCGAAACCCCAGGTTCTCCCAGGTAACCCGGCACCGGCTGCCCTTGATGGAAGCCTTCGCGATACTGGCCGCGCACTGTGAAGCGATCCATCTCGCCAAGCGGAATCTCTCGCAGCGCGCGCAGAACCTTTACCTTTTCGTCATGCACCGCGCCGGCTTCAAACGCCACCGGAGGCTCCATCGCCATCAGCGTCATGAACTGAAAGATGTGGTTTTGCACCATGTCGCGCAGCGTGCCGGCTTGGTCGTAGTAGTTGCCGCGACCCTCAATGCCGATCGCTTCCGACACCGTTAGCTGAACGTGATCGACGTACTTTCCGTTCCACAGCGGCTCGAAGATGCTGTTGGCGAAGCGGAACAAAAGGATGTTCTGCACCGTCTCTTTGCCGAGGTAGTGGTCGATGCGATAGATCTGCTCCTCGCGAAGCACATCCAAGCAGACCCGGTTTAGGTGCTCTGCCGAGGCGAGATCGCGTCCGAACGGCTTCTCGATGATGACGCGCGTGAACGGACGCTCGCTCGGCGAAATAAGCTGGGCCTTGCCCAGGTTGCGCAGGATTGTCTCGAATGACTCAGGTGGCGTCGAGATGTAGAAGATTCGGTTGCCGCGAGTCCCGCGTGCCAAGTCAATTTCGCCAAGGTGCGCCCGCAGTCGCTCGTAGGCTGCCGGATCGTCGAAGTCACCGCTGACGTAGCTAATGGCTCCGCCGAAGCTCTCCCACAGTGACTCGTCAACGGGCCGCCGCCGCGCAAACTGGGAAACCGCAGTCTTCATGTCGGCGGCAAACGGCAAAGGCCGCCGCGAAAAACCGACGATCGCAAAGCCGGAAGGCAAAAGCCTCTCTCGCGAAAGCGAATAGAGCGCAGGGACCAGCTTCCGACGCGTCAAGTCTCCCGATGCGCCGAAGATGACCATCGCGCAAGGCTCGGGTTGTCTGTCCCCGACCAGCCCATCAGCAAGTGGATTTCCGCCGTGCAGTCGGTCCATTCCCACATGGCCCTTTCCGGGTCAATGACGACAAGCGTCGCCAAGTCCAAAGCCACATTATTTTGCCGAGGTTTGGGGGTCCGAAGAACAAAAAAGGCGAGCCCCGGCAACGCCAGAACTCGCCCAAGCAGGCAGGTGAAGCGACGACCTAGTCTGTGCGGCGGCGACGACGGGTGACCAACATCGCACCCAGCAGCAGCGCTGCCGCGGACACCGACATCCCGCTTGCACCACCAGGCACAGTCGAGCAGCCAGCGACGCGATCGCCGGTCTCGATGTCGCCCGGATTCTTCATGTTGTCATCCGGTGGGTTGTCGGTCGGAATCAGCTCGCAGCTGCCTTCCCACGCCGTGCAGCGGGTGCCAGTCGGGCAGCGCGTCCAGCGGCACGGATCGTCCACGCACTCACCCGCACGACAACGGCTGGTTCCCTTGCACTGTTTTTCTGGTGGCAGGCCCTGGCAGAGCGGGTCCGGCACACAGCGCTTCTGGGTCGTGTCACAGACAAGACCTGCGCCACAGTAGTACGGGCACGGATCGGGCGCGCAGGTGCCCATGTTGCATCGCGTACCCTTGGGACAAGCCTTGGTGCAGGCGCTGACGCAGATCCCGGCTGCTGTGCCATCGCTAGAGCAGTACGAGTTCTTCGCACCGCAGCTAACACCCGCGCACGGGTTCGCCTTGCAGACGCCCTTCACACACAAATCACCCGGCGTCGGGCAGCCATTCGAGTAGCAGGTGTCGTCACAGACGCCGCCCATGCCAACGTCACCGCCGCCCGTGATGATTTCCAGAATGTTCGACAGCGCGGTGTTCAGGTCGGCGGCGTTGTCCGCCTTGTAGTACTTCTCGGGCGTCATGGCGGGTTTGCCGCCGGCGTCCGCCATCTGGGTCATGCACTGCGCTTCGCTTGAGCTAAGCCCGCCGCCGAAGCCGACGACGAAGGTCGCAATCGCCGGGCTCGCCATCGCCGCTTGGCGAATCATGCCAACCGTGCCGTTGCAGGAATCCGGCTCGCCACCGCACCCTGGACCACCATCGGTGATGAGGACGACGTACTGCTTCCGCTCGGGATCGCGCAGCTCTTTGATCATCTGGGCGTCACGCATCGCGCTGCCCGATGGAGTGCCGCCGTTGGGTCCGTTGGCGTCAATGGCCATCTTGATGGCCGCCTTGGTCGAGTAGTTGGGCGCGGTCACCAGCTGCGAGCCGCAGCCACTGCCACCGATGGGCGGAAAGATCGACATGCCGATCGGGAACTGGCCATCCCACTTGTCCAGCACCTTGTTGACGGCGTCTTTGGCCACCGTCCAGCGTGTTGCGCCCGGACCGGCGCCCGGCACGGTTGCCGACATCGATCCTGAGCGATCGAGAACAAAGTGGACGTTCGGGCACTTGGCGGCAAAAGCCGACGAGACGGTCAGGCTGGCACACAACACAGCAAGGGAAGCTAAGCTTCGCGAAGCGAGTCGGAAATCCATTGGCAACGCTCCTGGCAGGTAAGTTGGGCGAATCTCAGCACAATCACCTGACAGTGCAAAGTGTTTCGATCGCCGGATTGCCGCTAGTGGATGGGGAAGGGGCAGACTGCGGGAGCGGAAAAGTTCGCAAGGCGTGCAACCAGCTCCTCAGTGCTTCTCACGACGAAGTCGGCCTGTGACTGATAGACGCACGACCGAAAGGCCAGCGCACCTCGGCTCGCTTCTTCCTTGCTGGTCGGCGACAAGTCCGGCCTGGCGGGGCAGCCACCGATCTTGAGAATCCTGGCCGCGACGTAGCAATCCAGAAAGAGCCGCTTGTCGAGCTGCTCCCTAAGCAGCGGACCGATCCGGGCGAGGAAGCGCAGCCAGTAGTCGGCGGTACAAAACGGCGGCGGCGGCTTGAGGCCCGAGAGCGCCACGCGATCTACTTCTGGAAGACCAACAAGTGCGGCCAGAAGCCCACCGGCCAGCTGCTCGGCGAACGCGGCGCTCGCCATGGTGACAATAAGCACCTTCTCGACCTCTTTTGGGAAAAGCCGCAGCGCTTCGGCGATGTCCGCAGGCACGACGTCGCCCACCGGCGCGCGGTACTGACCTTTGAGCGGATCAATGGACAGGTTCAATCGAGAAATCCCCTGCCAATCGCTTGCCGGAATGGCCAGTGCACCCGCAATGGTTGTCGTCACCGTAACCAGACGGCCCCGGGAAGCAGCGGCGTCTACCAAGCGTCGCAGCGGCGCAAGTACCGGTGCGATGGGTTCGGACAAAGCAATCGCCAGCTCGTCGTAAGTCAGCGACTGAAGCGAAGCACCGAGCAGCTCGACCGGTAAGCCGCTCTGCGCGGTGCCTTCACGCTCGCCGAGGTAGCAAAACGGACAGCGAACGTGGCACCTGCCGCCGTCGAAATGAACCGAGAGCACGCCCAAGCTCTGCGCCAACTTGCCGTCAGAAGTGCTAGACGCAGACTCACCTACAGTGGACCCAGGATCGCTAACCACCGGCAGAGAGATTCGTCGCATTGACAGGGCACCTTTTTACGGAATATCGTCGAAAATACTTCATGATGCGTCTTGAACAAGCTGGCCGCACCCACGTAGGGCTCGTACGAGAGAAAAACGAAGATGCCATGCTGCTCGCGCCCGATATCGGGCTTTTCGTGGTCTGCGATGGCATGGGCGGCCACGTTGGCGGGCAGGTCGCCTCGAACTTGGCGGTGAGAACCATCGACCAGGTGATTCGCAGTCAGCAGCGCCCCGCTGCTGAAGACCGCGAGATCTTGGTCACCGCCATCAAGAACGCCAACCGGGCGATCTTCTCTCAAGCGAAGCAAGATCCCAACCTCCACAACATGGGCACGACGGTCGTAGGGATTCGTCAGCACGGCGACACCCTGCAAGTCTGCCACGTCGGCGACAGCCGAATCTATCGCTTGGTGTACACCTCGGGCGAGCTGATTCAGGTAACGCGGGACCACTCGCTGGTGAACCTGTACGAGGACAACCCCGAGCTGGCCCGTCGGTACGGTCCGCCGAACGACAACGTGATTGTCCGCGCTGTGGGCCTGCACGAAGCCGTCGAAGTCGAGCACCAAGTCGTCAACATGCAGCTTGGAGATGTCTATCTGCTGTGCTGCGACGGACTGACCGACATGGTAGACGACTGGATCTTGCGCGAGGTGATGTCGGAAGCCGCGACAGCCCCGACGCTCGACGAGTCCTGTGATGCACTCATCCGCGCCGCGCTGAGCTTCGGCGGTGTCGACAACACGACCGCCATCCTGCTGCGCGTCGCCCAGTAGCTGCCCCCAATACCCAGCTAGATACCGATCTGGCCCAACCAGCCTGGCAGGTGCTCGCGTGCGCGCTCGGCATGCAGCGCCCGCCGACCGCGCTTGCCAGCCCGCTTGGCTTCTTTGCCGGTAAACGGCGGCAAAAGACCGAAGTTGATGTTCATCGGCACGTACTTCTCGCCCGACTGACGAGGCGTGATGACGTGGTGATAAAGGCCCCCGATGGCCGTCGTCGCAGGTGGAAGCGCCAAGGGTCGCCCGCGCAGCTTGTCGGACAGGAAAAAACCACACAGAAGTCCCATGGCCGTCGACTCAATGTAGCCTTCGACACCGGTAATCTGGCCCGCCAGATGGACATTGGGCGCCGCCTTGAGCGCCAGCGATTCATTGAGAACTTTGTGACCTTCGACGTAGCTGTTGCGATGAATCGAGCCGTAGCGAATGAACTCGGCCCGGTGCAGCGCCGGAATCATCGCAAAAATGCGCTTCTGCTCGGGATAGGCCAGCCGCGTCTGAAACCCGACCAGGTTGTAGGCCGTGTGGTAACGGTTTTCGGCCCGAAGCTGAACCACTGCGTACGGAGGCCTATCTGGATGACGCGGGTCGGTAAGCCCAACCGGCTTCATCGGACCAAACGCCAGGGTGTCCTTGCCTCGCTCGGCCATGACTTCTATCGGTAAGCAGCCTTCAAAGTAACGCGGCTCCTCGAAGCGATGCGGCGTGACCTTGCGGGCAAGTAGAAGCGCCCCGACAAAGGCTTCGTACTCCGCTTGGTTCATCGGACAGTTCAGGTAGTCGCCCTCTTCGCCCTCGTGGTAACGCGAGCCGCGAAAGCAATGCTCGGGGTCGATCGTGTCGGCATCAACAATCGGCGCAATCGCATCGTAGAAGTACAGCCTGTCGCCACACACACGACGAAGGGTCCGCGCCGCACCGCCTTCGACCAGTGGCCCACCGGCCAAGATACACGGCCCAGCAGGCAGCTCGTCACACAGCTGGCGGCGCAGCCGAATGTTCGGATGGCGGGTAAGGCGGGCGGTCACCAAGCGGGAAAACAGCACCCGATCGACAGCCAGCGCATCGCCAGCCGGCACCCGTGTCTCATCGGCGCAGGCAATGATCAGTGACTTTGCGGCCCGAAGCTCGGCCTTGAGCAGCCCCGCCGGAGTCTGCATGTCGTCGCTGCGCAGCGAGTTCGAGCACACAAGCTCCGCCAAAAGGGGCGTCGTGTGCGCAGGCGACATCCGCACCGGCTTCATCTCCAGCAAGTCCACCCGGTGACCACGCTCCGCGAGCTGCCAAGCCGCCTCACAGCCCGCAAGGCCGCCGCCAATCACTGTCACGTCAGGAACAAACGGTGTTTGCACGGCGCGCAGTATAGATAGATTGGCGGTGAATACGTAGTCAGTCCCAAGGCTTGCGAAACGCGGTAACCTGCGAAAGGGGGACGCATGAAGCGCATTTTCATTCTGACTTCTGGAGGCGACGCACCCGGTATGAACTCCGCGGTACGAGCCGTCGCCAAAGTGGCTGCCGCCGCCGGGGTTTCCGCCATCGGTGTGATTGACGGCTACGACGGCCTCATGGACGGTCGGTTTCGCGAGCTGACCCGAACCACCGATCACGGGCTGGCCGTAATCCCCGAGCTAGACTCTGCGGGCTCGCTCGGCGGCACGATGATTGGCTCGGCTCGCTCGGCGCGCTTTCGTACGCCCGAAGGCAGGCAGCTTGCGATAGGCAAGCTGGCTGATGCGGCGGGGCTGATTGTCGTGGGCGGCGATGGCTCGCTCACCGGCGCGCACCTGCTGGCTCAGGAATGCACGACGCCCATCATGGGCATCCCGGCATCCATCGACAACGACATCGGCTGCACTGCCACTGCCATCGGCGTTGACACGGCGCTTAACACCATTGTCGAGTGCTGCGATCGAATCTGTGACACGGCGGTCTCTCATCGCCGCGCGTTCGTGGTCGAGGTGATGGGGCGTCAGTCGGGCTACTTGGCAATGGCCAGCGCCGTTGCCGCTGGTGCGGACGCCGTCCTGTTCCGCGAGCAGGCCCGCAGCGAGGATGAGATCATCGGCACGGTCGCCGGCGCGATTCGCAACGCCTTCGACCGAGACAGCGGCAAGCGGCGGGTGCTGATCCTCAAGGCGGAAGGCGTCGAGATTCCCTGTACCAGGCTGGTCCGCCGGGTCGAGGAGCTGCTTCAGCCCGTCCTTGGCGGTGTCGAGATCCGCGCCACAGTTCTTGGCCACTTGGTGCGCGGTGGCAGGCCGTCGTTCCAAGATCGAATGGTGGCCGCCAGGCTCGGCCGTGCGGCGGTGGCAGCGGTGCTGCGCGGTGAGACAGACCACATGGTTTCCTGGCTACAGCCTGCGCAGGGCGGACTGCCGACCGAAGATCCGTCCGTATACCGCTATCCGCTTGCGCGGGTTCTCAGCGAGACGAAGTCTCTTCTTGACGGATCAAGCCCAGTAACCAAGTGGCGGGTCAAGATGATGGGAGAGATGTCCGGGGTGCTCGGGCTCTAGGCCCGCTTGCTTCCCGTGGGCATGGCACGGATCACTTCGTCGTGCTCAGGGAAGCGGCCTTCCTTGTGCTTTGAGAAAACTACCGTCTCATCGACAAACACATCGAACTGGCCTTTGCCGCCGGGCTCGATGGTGACTTGGTGCCCCAGCGTCTTCCTTATGTGGGCCGCGAGACTCGCAGCCTTGGGCTTGTAGTTTCACATCTCGCAGTACTTGATCAGGATCTTCATCGGCTTCCTCTGCT
>CAYTGC010000214.1:0-8864 GCA_964437195.1 uncultured Myxococcales bacterium
TCATGTTGGGAGAGGTACGGAGGTAGGGGAGCGGATCGAATGATATGTCGGTCATAGTAGGTTTCTATGGATCAGGCTTTGCGGCCCGCCAAATCAAAATTCGAACTTTTTTCACTTTTTGGTTCGGCGAGGAGGGGAGCTTATTTTCCCAAAGTTTTCTTGACGGCGTGGAAAGGGCTTTGGTAGATGTGTCTCTCGTCGTTTCGGGGCGTGGCGCAGCCTGGTTAGCGCACCAGTCTGGGGGACTGGGGGTCGCTGGTTCAAATCCAGTCGCCCCGACAAGCTCTCCGCCAAAAGCGGAGGGCTTTTTTTTTGCCCGGCTCGCCCTGGGGTGTCACTCGGTTCTGCTAGGCTGCGCGCCATGTCTTCGCTCTACCTGGTGGACGGGTCCAACTTTCTGTTTCGCGCCTATCACGCGATGCCCAACATGGTGTCGTCGAAGGGCGTGCCGACGGGCGCGGTGCGGGGCTTTGCCTCGATGCTGCTGCGGCTCATCGGCGAGCACAAGCCGACGCACCTGGCGGTGGTGTTCGACGCAGGCGGCAAGGACAAGCGGGCAGAGCGGTTCCCGGCGTACAAGGCGAATCGAGAGGAGTGTCCCGAAGATTTGAAGCCGCAGTTCGATCTGTCGGCGAAGCTGACCGAGGCGATGGGCGTGGTCTGCTTGCAGGCGCGGGATGCCGAGGCCGACGACGTGATTGCAACGCTGGCGCGGCGGGCCGAAAAGGCCGGTGAGCAGGTGGTGATCGTCTCGTCGGACAAAGACCTGATGCAGCTGTGTGTCGATGGGCACATCACGCTGCTCGACACGATGAAGGAAGAAGGCCGCGGCAAGCTGTTTGGCGTCGCCGAGGTGATCGAAAAGTGGGGCGTGGCGCCGGGGCAGCTTGGCGATGTGCTGGCGCTGATGGGCGACTCGAGCGACAACCTGCCGGGGATTCCGGGGGTGGGGCCGAAGACGGCGGCGCAGCTCATCCAGAGCTTTGGCACGCTGTCGGAGCTGATTCGGCGGCGCGACGAGATAAACGTCCGCGGCAAAGACAAGATCATCGCGGCGATTGGCGAGCACGAGGCACAGCTTCGGCTGGTGCGCGAATTGGTGGCGCTGGAAGAAGACCTGCCGGGGCTGCCCAAGCTCGAAGATCTGGGTCGCCAGACGGTCGAGCCCGCGCAGCTTCTGCGGCTTCTGAAAGAGCTGGAGTTTACGACGCTGTACCGGCGGCTCGTCGCACCGGGCGGGATGCCGGGAATGCCGGATCTGTCCGCAGCGGCGGCAGCTCTCGAAGCGGGTGGAGGCGGCGACGCGGCCCAGGCCAAAGCGGTGACCGAAGCCCCAGCAGCCCCAGCAAGTCCAGCCGCGCCAAAGACGGACTCCGCGCCTGCCACCGCACCTACAGATCGGCCCAAGGCCAGCAGCCTGCCGCCGTTTCCTCTCGCCGAGGCGATGGCAGGCACAGCAGGCCCTTTGCGGATTGTCGCGGACGAGGCCAGCCTGCAAAAGACCATCGAGCAGGTGCGCAGCGAGCTTCAGAAGCAGCCGCTTTTGGCAGTGTTGCCCGCGTGGAGTGAGGACGGACGGGAAGGCCACAACGCGCGGCTGTCACCGCTGTGCGGAATTGCGCTGTGTACGACGGCACAAGCGCCGATCTACATCCCGTTTGGGCATCGCTACCTGGGCGCGGCGTCGCAGCCGACCATCGAGCAAGTGAAAGCGGCGCTGCTACCGCTGCTTTCCGACGACAAGATCGGCAAGGCAGTGTACGGGGCCAAAGAGACGCTTCAGGCGATGCAGGGCCTGGGGCTGAGTCTCACGGGGATGATGACCGATCCGGCGCTGTGCTCGTATCTGATCGACGCGGGGGAAGACCACGGACTCTCTGCGCTTGTGGAAAAGCACCTGCCTGGATATCCGCCGCTGCTCGCGCGCAAGACGGTGTGTCAGGCGGGCAAGCATGCGCTGCGGCTCGATGCGGTCGAGATTGCGCGGGCGGCGGAGCTGGTCTGTGGGGAAGCACGGGCGACGCTGCTTGTCGGGGGCGAGCTTTTGGCACGGCTCGATGCGCCCTCGCATGCGCTGCTTTCAGCGCTGGAGCTGCCGCTTGCGGCGGTGCTGGCCGAGATCGAAGGCCACGGAATCCAGCTTGATACGGCGGTGCTCGGCAAGCTGTCGTCGGAGGTAGCGACCAAGCTGGAGCAGCTTGAGTCGGAGATCGAGAAGGTGTCGGGCACGCAGGTCAACCTCAACTCGCCCAAGCAGCTCGCCGAGCTTTTGTTTGAAAAGCTGGGGCTGCCGCCGGTCAAGAAGACCAAAGGCAAGACCGGGCTGTCGGTGGATGCCGAGGTGCTGGAAGCGTTGGCGGCGGACTTTCCGGTGGCGCAGCAGATCCTCGAATACCGCAGCCTGCAGAAGCTAAAAGGGACGTACATCGACGCGCTGCCGCTCCTCGTCAGCAAGACGACGGGACGGCTGCACACGTCGTATCAGCAGGTGGTGGCAGCGACAGGGCGTCTGTCCTCGACCGATCCGAACCTGCAGAACATCCCCATCCGCAGCGAGCTGGGGCAAAAGATTCGGGCGGCGTTCGTGGCAGCGCCGGGTCATGTGCTGATCGCGGCGGACTACTCGCAGATCGAGCTGCGGGTGCTGGCGCATCTGTCGGGCGACCCGCTTTTGTGCCAGAGCTTCCAGTCGGGCGAGGACGTCCACACACGCACCGCGATCGAGATGTTTGGACCCGAGGAAGGCAAGCAGTCCGACAAACGGCGGGCGGCCAAGATGATAAACTACGGCATCGTCTACGGGCTGACGGACTACGGGCTGGCGACGCGGCTCGGAATCGAGCGAAAGCTGGCGAAGCGCTACATCGAGGAGTACTTCGCGCGCTACCACGGGGTGCGCAGCTTCATGGACGAGCTGGTGAAGCGGGCGCGGCTCGATGGTGGGGCGAAGACGCTGCGGGGGCGCTTCCGTCCCCTGCCGGATCTGACCAGCAAGAACTTCCCCGCGCGTGGCTATGCCGAGCGAATGGCGAAAAACACGCCGATTCAGGGCACTGCGGCGGACATCCTCAAGCAGGCGATGATCGACGTGCAGCGGGTACTAAAAGAAAAAGAGCCCTCGACACGGATGCTGCTGACGGTGCACGACGAGCTGGTGCTGGAAGCGCCGCAGGATCGCAAAGAGTCAGTGTGCACGCTGGTGAAGCAGACGATGGAACAGGCCGAGAAGCTGTCAGTCCCCCTCACCGTCGATGTCGGCGCCGCCCAAAACTGGTCCGACTGCTAGGGGACGAGGATGGTGGGCGTGTGGGAGGTCTGGGTTTGGTAGGTATGGGCGATGCGGGCGGCAGCGGCCTGGCTTTGGCCTTTTTCGGCGAGCATGACGACCGAGCCGCCGAAGCCGCCACCGGTGAGACGAGCCCCCAAGATCGCTGGGTCGCGTTGGCCGATCTCGACCAATGCATCGACAGCGGGCACCGACACTTGGTAGTCGTCGCGCATCGAGGCGTGCGAAGCCGCAAACAGCCGACCGAGCGCGGGACCATCGCCCGTACGGAGCGCCAGCGCCGCCGCCATAACGCGTTCATTTTCGGTCACAACGTGGCGAACGCGTCGACCGAGCGGATCGGGCAGCGCCGAAAGACGTGGTAGGTCAGCTTGCGTCAGGTGGCGAAGGGATGCGACGCCGAGCAGCGCTGCGGCTTGCTCGCACTCGCGGCGTCGGGTCTTGTAGTCGCCCGCCGCGTGACTGTGGACGACGCCCGAGTGAATGACGACAAGCTCTAGCGCGGGCGGAATCGGCACAGGCTCCATGTGCAGCGACTGGGTATCGATCAGCAGCGCCGCGCCGGGTCCACACAGCGAACAGGCGAGCTGATCCATGATCCCGACGGGCGCACCGACCAGCTCGACCTCGGCCCGCCGCGCCAGCGCCGCCAGCTCGACTTCCGAAAGCGGCAAAGCCAGGGCAATTCGCAGACCGCGCAGCAAGCTGACCAGAAGCGCCGCGCTCGAGGACAGGCCGCTGCCGACCGGCACCTGCGAGGTGATGTGCAGCCGCAGCCCGCGGAGCCGTCCCGCCAGACCCACCTGCCGAAGCACCCAGGTCACGCCGCGCACATAGTCGAGCCAGTCGCCTTGTCGGGACTCCTCGCCCAGCCGATAGGACTGCGGCAGACCGTTCGGGCACAGCTCGTCGCTGTGGGCCAGGACTTGTCCGTCGTCGGCCAGCGCCAGCTGGACCCAGGTGCGCTGCGGGATCGCAGTCGGCAGGACGAGCCCGTCGTTGTAGTCGGTGTGCTCGCCAATCAGGTTGACGCGGCCCGGCGCGGACGCCAGGGTCATCGCTGGCTGCCCGAAGAGCTGGCCAAACCGTGCGAACGACCGATTGGACGGCGGGCTCATTGCGGCTTGTCCTCGTCACTGGCCAGAAGCGCGCTCGACACAATCAATGCCTGGCCGGTTCCGTACAGCAGCCACACCAGATCGCCACGAATCGAGTCGGGAATCTGCGCAAACAGATCCGGATTGAACATCCGCATCGCGATCGCAAGGTCAGAAGCCAGAAACATCGCCGCCCCCAGCGCAAGCGGCACATAACGCGCCTTTTGCAGCGCCAGCCCCGAAGCAAGGCCCGCCGTCGTCGAGAGGAGCAGTGTATAGGGCAGCGCCGCCCAGGCCAGCGGTGATCCTCCTTTGGGCCCAGTGTGCACAACGAAATACCAACCGGCGACGCCCAGACCGAGCCACGTTGCCCACGCTGAAAAGCGAGCGAGCGCCGAGTCGAGCCCTTCGTCCTTGCCAAGCCGCCACATGCCGCGCGAGTACTCGATGTGGCCGATGCCAAACGTGAGCATCCCGAGCGGAACCGCAAACAGCATGCAGACATCGCCGACAAAGCCCCAGGTCATGCCTTTGGCGATCTGATCGCTGTAGGGCTTGGCCGGACCCTGCCGCTTGCCACCACGAATGACCCAGCCAGCAACCACGAGCGTCGCCGAGGACAGCAGCCGCAGCGGCAAAGGCACTCGGGCCGCCCCAGGTTCAAGCTGCGGCAGCACAGCAAAGCTACCGAGCAGAGATCCACCCCACAAGACCGACAGACCCGATAGCAGCAGACGACGTGCTTTTGAGATCATCAGTTCCTCATCAGGAAGGCTTTTGGCCATTCTAGCGCCAACGCGGCACGCGGACAGTGCGTCAAACTGCGCCTGGGCACAGGGCGAACACTTGCACGGCAAGAGGCGGCTGTGGCAAAAGCCCGGACCATGGAGCTTGCGCCGCTGTGTGTGCCGGTCGAAATCGTCGCCCTCAAAAGCGAGCTGCGCTGTTTTCGTCTGGCGCTGGGCGTGAGCGAGGCTGGGCTGCGGCTGCGTACGCCGCTCCCCGAGGAGTTGCAAGGACCGCCGCTGCGGATTCGGCTGACCTTGCCACCGCCAACGGAGGAGCTGGCCCGGCTGTTTGCTGACGAGTGGGATGGCAACCTGCGACTTGTGGCCCGCGCGGCATCGGAAGTGGTGGCCCCAAATACGCCAAACGAAAAGCGGCTGTGGCGACTGCTGGTCTTTGACAAGCCCGATGCCGCGATGCGCGAAAAGCTCCAGCGCTACATCGAGCTACGTACCGACGCCGCCGCCTAGTCCACCACTTCGACTTTGCTGCCAAGGGGAACCGCGTCGAACAGTCGCTTGGCAAACAGCATCGGAAAGCGCACGCAGCCATGCGAGTCGGGATGCCCGACGAGCGGCCCGGCATGCAGTCCAATCCCACCGAAGATCCGCATAAAGTACGGCATCGGCGTGCCGCGAAACGTGGTGCCCGGTGGCGGCTGCTGGTCATGGTTGTCGATGTTGACCAGAACCGCTTCGCCCATGTCGGTCACGTAGTCGCCGTAGCGTCCCGACACATACTGCTGCACTTTCTCGAGCACGGAAAAGCTGCCTTTGGGGGTCTTGTGGCTGGCTCGGCCACTGCAAATCGACGACTGCCCGACGAGCTGCTCGCCTTCGAAGAGGTCGGCTTGCTGCTTGTCGAGGCGGATCACAAGGCGCGGGTGCAGAAGGTCGCCGCGAACCGCCCAGAAGAAGTCACCGCCCTTGTCTTTGGTGGAAAATTTCACGTTGCTGACGGAATCGCTCGACTCAGAGCAGCCCCAAAGCCACAGGACACAGAGTGTCAAAAGTCCCTGCACGCGAAGCTTGCGCCGCACAAGCAGCCCACCCAGCGGCAGCAGCACGAGCAACAGGCCAACCGGTGATCCCGGTGAACCGCTCGTGCCGACCGAGCACGCGGCTATCACGTACGGCAGGCCGATTTCGCTGCGCTCGCCGACAAAGTGAACCACGGGCTGCTGGCTGAGCAGTACGCCGCCGACCCGGACCTCGATGTGAGCAACACTTCCTCGGGGTCCGGTGGCCAGCAGGGTCCGCTCGTAGCGACCGTGGCCTTCGTCGTGCACATCAGAAATCCACTCGCCGCGGTCGGAGACGATCTGGACCACAAGCCCGGCCCCAAGTGGATGCCCGAGCAGATCGCGAGGTGTCACCGTCACCGTCACCGTATCGACACCGGGAGCCGCAGTGTCGCGATTGACCCCGACGTCCGAGTCCAGCGGACTGAGCGCAACCAGCGGATTGCGGGTCAGTCGATAGAAGACCGAGTCCAGGTTCAAAAGACCGAATCCGTGCCGTGGCCCGTAGCCGTGCTTTTGCGGCAGTACCGAGGTTGTCCGCAAAAACTCGCGCACGTCCGTCGTCGTCAGAGCCGGTGAGTGCTGGAGCAGCAGCGCCACCGCACCGGCAATGTGGGGGGCAGCCTGCGACGTGCCGCGCAGCACCCCGTGCAGTCCATCATCGGCAATCAAAAGGCCCTGATCGTGCGGCAGCGAAAACGACGACCGCGGATCACTCTGCAAAGACGCACTCGACAGCGCTGAGACGATGAACTCGCCCGGGGCCAAGACATCGGGGGCAAACCGACCGTCCCGGAGCGGCCCGCCGGAAGAAAAAGCCGCGACGCGATGTAGCTCACGGTCAAAGCTGGCAAGCTTGCCGTCGGCGCGGGTCCAGGAAAGCCGCGAGCGCTGCGCACCCACACTGATGGCCGAGCGAGCCCCCGCTGGAACTGCAATGTAGCCATCGGGGTCGAGGTGACCACGAAGCTGCACGTCGAGGTCGTCGCTCGAAAACACTTTCCACAAGTCGTAGCGTCGGGTTTGCCCGCGCAGCTCGAGTCGCCAGTTGCCGTCTTTGGGCGCACCCTTGCCCGCTGGTTTGAAGATCGAAATCAGGACGCCACGCAGGCCCGTCTCGGCGAGATCACTCGCGTCAATCAAGGCCTCGCCTTCATCCTCGAAGCTGGCGCGCAGCGACTGACCCATCGGCACCTCGAAGAGGCGACCACTGGGAGAACGCAAGGCCAGCGTCAGGTTCGCCGATCCTCCACGCAGCGGTGGGGCAGCGGCGTCGTAGTACAGCTCCAGCGACGTCGTGCTCTCGCGGACCGGGACATCAAAGTGCTCAAGGTGAATCGTGACCTCGTGTGAGCCGCTGAGCAGCGACGCCCCCGAGTGAATGTCAAGGTCGCCCGAGTTGCCCGCCGCCGCAACCAGGATTCGGCCCGGTCGCTGTGCAAATAGCTCGTCCAGCGCCAGTTCAAGCAGTGATGATCCATCGTGGCTGCCGCCGTCCGAACCAAGGCTCAGGTTGACCACCAGCGGAACGTTGTCCGCGTCGGCCCGCTCCATACAAAACCGGACGCCCAGCAGAATGTCGATGTCTTCGAAGGAAACCTCGTCTGCAGTGGCTTTGGCGAAGCACAGCGTCGCTTCGGGAGCGATTCCTACATATCGACCGGCGGCAAACTTGGCACTGGTCGCAAGACCGGTCGAAGCTGCGATTCCAGCGACGTGGGTGCCGTGACCGTTGATGTCTTGCTCGCGAATCGGGACGGGCGGCTGCATGCCCTTTTTTTCGTAGTCGAGCACCTCGTCGATGTCCTTGGCCGTGACCACCTGCATGCCGTCGTAGTCGGGCACTTCGGGGTGGCGTCCATCGCGGCGCTCGGACCGACTGATGAGATAGGAGATCTTGGTCTTCCCCGTCGAGTCGCGCAGGTCGGCGTGGCGAAAGTCGACGCCGGTATCGACGATGCCAATCATCACCCCCTTGCCCGTGAGCATCAGCTTCTCGCTCACCGACTTGGCAAAAATGAGCTGCCTCGATTGATCGAGCAGTGGCCTGAGACGCCGTGGGCCATCAATCCGTCGCACCGTCGGGTCGAGAAGCAGCGGCAGCAGGCCGTCCTTGCTCACCGACACAAGCGATATCGACGGGCTCAGCGGCAGAAGCGTTGCGCCGCGCTGCGCAAGCGACTGCCCACGGTCGGAAGTCTGGACCAGGAGCTTGAGCCGCCCTGCCCCATCGACGGATGGCGAACCCGGCAGCGCCCCCAAAAACCGCAGAAGCGAGAGCTTGGCCTGAAGCGACATCCGCCCCGAGCCCAGCCGCGAATACTCATCGGTTGAAATCGGCACCGAAGGAGAGGACGGCGGCGCAGGGAGCGGCACACTTTGGATGCGAACGGGAGACGGATCGGCGACGGACTCAGTCGGAAGCAAGGCCAAAAGCAGCCCGGCCCACATCGCCCAAACGAATCGGTTCCGCCATCCGGACATCATGGCTAGCAGAGTGCCAGAGACGGCCCGCCCACTGTCAACGGCGATTCCGGCCCCGTTCAAATCGCGGACCCGCACGCCCCGGTCGCAGGGTCGGCCCCGCACATCGCGGCTCACTGTTGCGTCCGCGACGCGATTTGGGTTATCTGCGAGCGATGTCGATTTACTTGGTCACAGGAGGCTGCGGCTT
>CAYTGC010000215.1:0-8783 GCA_964437195.1 uncultured Myxococcales bacterium
GATACCCAGAACCTAGAGCGGATCTTTTCGGACTTTCCTTCCGCGCGCGTGATCTTTATGGTTCGGGATCCGGTTCCGACGGTACAGTCGTTTGGGCAGATGCCGTTTGGGACCGGCAGTCCGCTCATCAATGCACTCCTATGTCGCTATCAGTTTGCGCATGTGAAGCCGTTCCTGAATCGGATTCTGGAAGTGCGTCTCGAGGATCTAAGTAGCGATCCGCACACGACGATGCGGGCGATCCTCGACTTTGTTGGCGAGCCTTGGGATGACGCGGTGCTCGATCACGTTCGCAACGCGCAGACCGATGATCTGCCGCCGAGTCCGTGGTTTGTTGGGGCGACCAAGCGGGCTCCCAACCAGCGCGAAGGAGCCGCCCGGGAGTCGCTCTCTCCTGCTTGGACTCGGATGGTTGAGTGGCTTACGAGGGACTGCATGCAGCACTATGGATACGCTGCGCAATCTCTCGACAAAGAGCCCACTGCTTGGCAGTTTGTCTCCGCTCTGCTTGGCAATCTTCCGACGATGGTAGACAACATGCTGAGGCTTCTCAAGTCGACTCACAAGATCGAGCAGCACCTTAGTGGAAAGAAGCGTCTGGATCCGCAGACTGCGCAGCACGACAACCTGATGCTGAATCCTGCGGCCTGGAAGTTCTATCCAGAAATTGACATTCCTGATGTGCCCCGTCCGCCGCTTCCGGTGCTCTCCGAAACACGGAGGTCGTCGCTGCGCGAGCTATCCGGTTAGCTGCGTAGGAATCGCCGGGCAAAGATCCCAAGCCCGCACAGAGCCAGCAGGGCGGCGATTCCCAGTCCGTACGTCCAGGTGGCTGTCCAGGTTCCTGGCCACGCATGAAAAGCGGGGCCCAAGACTTGTTTTCGGTCTTGGAAGCGGAGCTGCACAGAGCGATCCGACAGCATTGAGCGCGGAGGACCAAACTGCCGGAACAGCATCGGTAGCTTGGTCGATTCTGTCCCTTTTGGGGCCGCTGGTCCTGTCGGCTTGGCGGCGCCGCTTTGGGTCGAAGTGAGCTCGATGCCAGGGCCTTCCTCCACGCGAAATTCGACCTCCCCAACCGGCGGGATGTCGGCGCGATCATCAAACACCAGCGTGTGGGGACCCGTTGAGCCCTGTATCGTCAGCACTGCCGATAGCTCCAACGCAAAAGGAACCGCTTCGACTTTCGGACTCTTAAGCACCAGCGGCTGCATGACAAACCCGAGCGGAACTCTGTTCCCGTCGAGCTGCACCGTTACCTCACGATCGATCGTGGCGGCGAGCGCGGTCGTCATCTGCTTCTGTTCTGCTTCGGACAGGGTTCCGTTGCCATCCAGATCGGCCTCTCGCTTCAGTCGTTCGGCAGGCACTTCACCAACCATCAGCGAGTAGTCGAGCAGCACACGTCCAGGCAGAAGGACCATCCGACCATAGCGATTTACCGTCGACAAAGCAAACTGCGGATGCGCAGATGCGGACCCGAGCAGCGCCAACAGCAGGCAGAGCAGAGGAAGGCAGAAGCGCATTGTATCCACCTAACACAAACCCGACCGCAACAGCAACCGCGGCTCACGGAGAGACGGCGCTGGATGGACTCTTTTTGCGCTTGCCACGCTGCGTGGTTTGGAAAACGATGCGCCGATGCGTCGGTTTCTGCAAGCGCTTGTGCGCGAACCACTCTTGCACTTTGCGCTGCTCGGCGGCTTGCTCTACGTCGGCTATGTGCTGACTCATCCACCGCCACCGGACAAGATCGTGGTTCCCCAAGAGCTCATCGCTGCCAGACAGATCGATTTGCAGAAGCGACTGGGGCGAAAGCCAAGTGAAGCAGAGCTACATTCTGCGGCGCTTGAGTATGTCGAGAGCGAGATTCTGTACCGCGAAGCAGTCCGGCGGCGGCTCGGAGAAGGGGACATCATCATTCGGCGTCGTTTGACGCAAAAAATGGAGTATCTGGCCGAGGCGCTGGTCACCAAGAGCGCACCGACCGAGGCCGACCTTCACGCGTTGATGGAGGCACATCCGGAGCGATACCGTCTGCCGCCCCGCATCGCGCTGCGGCAGGTGTTCGTGCGCTTTCCGCAGCACAACACAGATGCGCGTGAGAAGGCGGCAGGCCTTTTGGAACGACTCCGGAACGGTCAGTCTGCCGAAGGGCTTGGTGATCCACACCCACTTGGGGGGACGCTGCCCCTGCATAGCGAAGCGGAGCTTGCGCAGCTTTTTTCTTCATCGTTTGCCGCCGAAGCATTCCGCCTTCCCGCCGGTGGATGGTCTGGCCCGATTGCTTCTGCGCACGGCCTGCATCTGCTTCAGATCACAGGGCAAAAGGAGGGAGGGCTTCCGAGTCTGGACTCCCTGCGCGAGCGCTTGCTCCTAGACCATGCAGAAGAAGTGCGTCCGGCGCAGCGGAAGAAGGCCATGGATGCGCTCAGCCGACGCTATCAAATCATCTGGCCGGGGAGATCGTGATGGCCGTAGCCGCAGCATTTCGTCTACTTGGGCTCTGGCTCGGACTCCTTTTCCTGCTGGGGTCCGCTTCTGCACATTCGTTTGCACCGACGGTGATTACGCTATCTGAAGAGTCCACCGGATCATTTCGAATCCTGTATCAAGCTCCTCCAAATGGAGAGCCGATGACACCGATTTTTCCTGCGCACTGTGTGATTTCTCCGCCTGCACCTTCCGATCCTGCCGCTGCACCTGATTGGACTGGCCGGGTGCTGTCCTGTGGCGCGAGCGGACTGCGAGGTCATCCGATTGTGATGCAAGGGAGCGATCTGGCAGAGACTCTGCTCACGATCCATTTTCGCAATGAAGAGGTCTACAGCGCACTTCTTCGACGAGAGCGACATGTCGTTCCGGCAACCAGCAGTCCGATGCGGATGAACATGGCGCAGACCCTGCGGAGATTTTCGGCACTTGGAGTGCATCATATTTTGACTGGGCCGGACCATCTGCTGCTGCTTCTGGGGCTGCTGCTGTTGGTTCCGTCTTTGCGCTGGCTGCTGCTCACGATCACCGCATTTACCATCGGGCATAGCATCACCTTGGCGCTGGCGACGATCGATCTGATCCATCCACCGGCGCTGCTTGTCGAAGCGATGATTGCGCTGAGTGTCGTATTTGTCGCGCGCGAAGTGCTGCATCCTCGCTCTCTTGCGTCTTCGTGGCGACCGACGCTGCTTGCGACTCTGTTTGGGCTTCTGCACGGCCTGGGTTTTGCGTCCGCACTGCGTGAGGTGGAGCTGCCTGCGAACCAGCTCGTGCTATCGCTGGCATCGTTTAATGTGGGGGTTGAGGCGGGGCAGCTGCTGTTTGTTCTTTCTCTCCTGCTTCCGGTTCACTACCTGCGCAGATCCCGTCTTGTGCTGCCTTCCGGGTACCTGATCGGTTCGCTTGCGATGGCTTGGACGTTCGAGCGCTCGCTGCTTCTGTTTGGAAAAGGACTTACACCATGAAGAAGTGCACGCCGACTGCGGCTACGCGGACCTTGGCGATGGTTGCCCTGTTCTGTTCATGTGGCGAGCCTGAGCCGCTTCCTCCTGTAAACTACGTCGAGAATCGCCAGCCGTGTGCTGCACGCAGTCCGCTGCGGAGGGCCCTGTTTGGCGATCTACACGTTCACACCAGTCTGTCGTTTGATGCATATGCCTTTGATGTGCGGGTGACTCCTGAGCAAGCGTATCGGTTTGCGCGCGGTGAGGAGATTTCGCTGCCGCCAAACGACGCGATGGGAAACGGCACCCGCAAGCTGCGACTTCTGCGTCCGCTGGATTTTGCCGCGGTGACGGATCACTCCGAGTTTTTGGGAGAGGTTCAAGCCTGCATCACTCCATCGGCAGCGGGCTATGGATCGCTCACCTGTCAGCGGTATCGGATGGGTGGAAACAGCGCGATCACCAACTTGGGATTCAAGCTGGCGATTGATGATCAACAGCGCTTTGAAGACATCTGTCCACCCGATGGGAGTGGCTGCGCTGATCTGCTTTCAGCAACGTGGAACAGGCTCCAGCAGGCCGCCCAGACAGCGTACGACAAGAGCGAAAGCTGCGAGTTTACGAGCTTTATCGCCTACGAATATTCCGGGGCGCCAGGTCTATCGACGCTGCATCGCAATGTGATTTTTCGCAATGATCGGGTTCCTCTGCCGATCACGCACTATGAGGAACCGACACCGCAGGGGCTTTGGCAGGCGCTCGATGATGCGTGCCGGAATGCGCGCTCTGGCTGTGATGTGCTGGCGATTCCGCACAATCCCAATGAGAGCAACGGCAAGATGTTCCGCATCGAATATCCCGAGGGGGTCAGCATCGATGAGCAGCGTCGTCTCGCCCAGGTCCGCCAACGGATGGAACCGGTGGTCGAGATCTATCAGCACAAAGGTGACTCGGAGTGCAAAAACGGTCTGTCTGGTGTGCTCGGGGCCCCGGATGAGCAGTGCGGCTTTGAAAAGACGCTGCGCAAGAGTGTTCCAGACTGCGGGGAAGGAACCGGTACCGGTGGAACCGCGCGTACTGGCTGCATTTCTCGACGGGATTTTGTTCGGTACGCGCTGCTCGATGGGCTGCGTGAACAGGTGCGTTTGGGCGTGAATCCGATTCCGCTTGGCTTCATCGGAAGCACGGATACTCACAATGGGAGTCCGGGTTTTGTGGATGAGTACCGCTTTGCAGGGCATCGCGGACTGGATGATGACACGGTGGAAAAACAGATCGGTGGAGGCGGAATTACCATCGGAGGAATGGAGTTTTCTCCAGGGGGACTGGTGGGGGTCTGGGCCGATGAAAATTCTCGCCCGGCGATCTTTGATGCACTCCGCAGGCGAGAGACCTTTGGAACCAGTGGACCGCGCATCACGGTTCGTTTCTTTGGCGGCTTTGATCTTCCAGACGGTCTCTGTGCGGACCCAGGTCTCGTAGAGAAAGGCTATCAAAAAGCGGTTCCGATGGGCGGCACCATCAGCGGTGCAGGTGGGAAGGCGCCTCGCTTTGTGGTGCAGGCGATGCGCGATCCGGGGGATTCGATGCGGCAAGGAACGCCCCTGCAAGTGGTGCAGATTGTCAAAGGAACACTGACCGCAGCTGGTCCCATCACCAAGGTTTTTGACGTCGCTGGCAATCGTGCAAATGGCGCTTCGGTAGACGTGTCGACCTGCGCTCAAAAGGGGGCGGGCGCTGATCTTCTGTGCGGGAGCTTTGTCGATCCAGAGTTCGATGAGAAGCAGCCCGCGTACTACTACGTACGGGTTTTGGAGAATCCGAGCTGCCGCTACAATACCTATCTCTGCAACACAATTCCCGTTGCTGAGCGTCCAGCGCCTTGTTCTGATCCAGACTCCCCCAAGACGATTCAGGAACGGGCGTGGGCGTCCCCCATCTACTACATCCCTACCGTACAATAGACGAAGGCTAGCTCGCGCGCATGCCCGGCGCCTCGTGTCCGCTGGCGCTCACGTACTCATTGTACGTTCCACCATAGACGCGCGGACCCTTCGCCGTTAGCTCGAGGACTCGATTGGCAATCGCACGCAAAAATGCGCGATCGTGGGAAACGAAAAGCAGCGTCCCCTGATACCCTGCCAGTGCCTTGACCAGAGCGCGCTTGGTCGCGATGTCGAGGTGGTTGGTGGGCTCGTCGAGAACCAGCAGATTGGGGGCATCGAATAGGAGCTTCGCAAGCACCAGACGTGAGCGCTCACCACCTGAGAGGACTCGCACAGGTTTTTCGACATCATCGCCTTGAAAACCAAATGCACCGGCCAGGTTGCGCAGGACTCCCAGGCCAGTGGTGGGGGCGTGGGCTTGCAGCTCTTCAATCACGGTGGCGCTGCCATCAAGCTGCTCCATCTGGTGCTGGGCAAAGTAACCCATGGTCACCGATGCACCAATGGTCACATCGCCTGAATCAGGAGTCAGGACACCAGCAACCATCTTCAGCAGCGTTGTCTTTCCGGCACCGTTTTCTCCCATGACGGCCCAGCGTTCACCGCGACGGACGATCATGCTCAGCCCACCATGCACAACCTTGTCGCCATAGGACTTGCGCAGGTTCGCAACCCGGATCACATCGTCCCCAGAGCGTGGCGGTTTGCGAAAATCGAACTCCCGCTCCACCAGCCGCCGTGGTGGTTCAATCCGTTCAATCTTGTCGAGCTTCTTGACGCGACTCTGTACCTGCGCAGCCTTTGCCGCTTGCGCGCGGAATCTCTCGATGAAGCGGATCTCTTTGGCGAGCATTGCTTGCTGCCGTTCAAACTCTGCTTCCCGTCGGGCCGCTTCAAGCTGTCGCGCCTGTTCATAGAAGTCATAGTTGCCGGTGTAACAGCGCACCTGGCCGCCATCGATCTCGACGATCTTCTTCACCACGCGATTCATGACATCACGATCGTGGCTGGTCATCAGCACGGAGCCTGGATAGGAACGCAGGAAGTCCTCCAACCAGAGGATCGATTCGATATCGAGATAGTTGGTCGGTTCGTCGAGGAGCAGCACATCGGGCTGAAGCAGCAGGATCTTGGCCAGCGCAACCCGCATCTTCCAACCACCAGACAGATTCCCAACGTCCGCTTCGATCTGTTCGGGGGTCAGTCCAAGTCCTGCCAAGATGGTGTGGGCCCGTGCATCAATGTCGTAGCCGCCCAGCTCCATGTAACGCGCTTGGACTTCTCCATACCGTGCCACCGTCGTGTCGAGATCATCGGTTCCTTGCGCCATCTTGTCTTCAAGCAGCTTCATCTCTTCGCCAAGCGAAGCGACTTCACCTGCGCCGGCAACAGTCTCCTGTAGGACTGTCCTTCCTCGCATTCCTGAGATGTCCTGATTGAAGTAGCCCAGCGTCAGCTTGCGCGGCCTATCGACGCTTCCTTCGTCTGCTGTTTCTTCCCCGGTGATCAGACGGAAAATCGTGGTCTTTCCGGCCCCGTTTGGGCCGACCAGACCGACTCGCTCGCCGGGGTTTATCTGAAAGGAGGCATCCACAAAGAGAATCTGTCCGCCGTACTGCTTGGTAACGCTGGTAAACGCAATCATGTCGGTGCGGCATGATGCCAGGAGCGTGCAGAGAGTGAAGAACTTTTTGCAGCGGTGGCAGGATTTCGGGGGCGGCTTGCGGCTGCTTTGGCCGCGCCGGAGTTACTTACACTGCCCGAGCAGCGTCGAGACGTTCTGATTTCCGGTGTTGCTCGAGGTTGCAGCCAGATCGAGGAATCCGTCTCCGTTGAAATCGGCTACGTCTATCGACTGCGGGAAGGCGGGACCCGTCACTGCGGCGACTGGTTCAAACGTTCCATCCCCTTTGCCAATCAAAACAGGGATGGTGTTGTTTCCATATCCTGCCACCACGAGATCAGGATTTCCGTCTTTGTTGAGATCTGCGACCACCGCGCCACGCGGAACCGTCTGGTTTCCTACGTCGATGTTGACGGCTTGGGCAAAGCTTCCGGCTCCGTCTCCCTGAAGGATCGACACCACGTACGTTCCGGTCACGATGCCGTTATTTACCACCGCCAGATCCATCTTCCCGTCCTTGTTCCAGTCGGCGGCAGCGACGGACCAAGGACTAGAACCAGCGGCGGCGACCGACTGATTCCCAAACGAACCAGCACCATCCCCAAGTCGAATCGAGACGTTGTTGCCGTTCGCGTTTGCAGTCACCACGTCCAGCCTTCCGTCTTTGTTGAGATCACTCAGGATGACGTGCTGCGGACTCGGGCCAACGGAAAGATTGTTCTGCCCCTTGAACGTTCCGTCCCCGTTGTTGATGAAGATGCTGATGTTGCTGGAGCCATAGTTTACCGCCACCAGATCCGGGGCTCCGTCTCCGTTCAGGTCTCCTGCTGCTACTGCGCGAGTGTCGGCGCCCGCTTTGTACTGCGTGCTGTTTGCGGCGAACTGACCGGCTCCGGTCGCAAGCCTTACAGAGACATCGTTGCTGTTGCTGTTCGCAGTCACCAGATCGAGGTTCCCATCCTTGTTGAGATCGACAGCAACGACTCCGAAAGTAGAGTTTCCTGCGGTCTGCGTGGTGACATTCCCGAATGTGCCGTCGCCAGCTCCCATCCGGTACGCAACCGCCGTCTGCGCCTGTCCACTGTTGGCAGAGACGAGGTCTGTTTTGCCATCTTTGTTCAGATCCACGGCGATGACTTGGCGGGGATAGTTTGCCATCGCGATGCCGGTGGGAACGCCAAACGCGACACCGTTGGTCAAGAACGTGATCAGATCACCGCGCATCGCTGCATTGCCGTCTGGATTGGTGACAACCACCGTCACCAGTCCACACGTCGCGGCTTTGAGTGGGCTGTTTGCCTGTATCGTGCTGGAGTCCACAACCACGACGTTCTGTGCTGGAACTCCGGCGATGGTGACGGTCGCGCCTGCCTTGAATCCGGTTCCTTTGATGGTGATCGCGGTGCCCCCTGCGTTTTTCATCTGCTTGGGGTTTGCGTCTGTCACCGTGAGCATTTCCGGCGTCGGGTCTGGCAGGGGCATTTCCATCGGAGTGCCAGAGTCACAGTGCGTTGAGAGCGAGACAGTGAGCAGCGCAGCAGAAATCCATACAAGTCGCTTCCGGTCTTTCATCTACATCTCTCCTCACAATTGGGAAGGTAAGTTTATCGCGCCACGCCATAGCTGCACTTGTGGCCGCAATCGAGCCTCGGAGCCGTCGAGATCGTACCACTTTGGCGCAAATCGGATATCTTGGAATTTCACGCTGCACTAGGTGCTTTCCCAAAGCTCGCGGAAGCAATGAGGAACGACGATGACCGCTGCTGCCCAAAC
>CAYTGC010000216.1:0-8691 GCA_964437195.1 uncultured Myxococcales bacterium
CATCTGCAAGATGCCAGTCTGTTAGCGAATCAGCGTCGATGACCGCACGCTGGCGGTAGCGGTGATCCTGTTTTTGATCCTGCCGCTGCTCTTTCCCTGTTGCGAAGGTGTTTCATACTCTGGAAGAAACGGAACGGCTGGGGGTTGTCGTCGGATACCTCCGCCTCCGACGTTGTCTTTTCGGTTGTTGGTTACACACACAAGCAGCGCACGGAGCCTTTGAAGATCCTCCCGTGCCGATCCAAGCTCTGCTTCGACCCCTGGTTCGGCAGACAGACTGAAATCCGTCGCAGAGTCCACGTTGTAGGCGCCATAGTCCCGCAGCGCAACGGCAATGGCCCGGCCCTGCGCAGACAGACCGAGTGCCTCGATGTTCACAGTCGCTGGCAACGCCACGAGCTGACCGATGGGAACGTTCCCCGCGTAGTCACGTTCTGCCTGATCGTCCTGGGCAGAAGCGGGCCAGACAGGGCCGAGTCGCTGCAGTCGCCGGGGCAGAGTCATCGTGAGCGCATGCCGGATTCCGGTGCGGAGTTCTCCGCGACGAATCAGTCCGCCAAGCGCACTGCCCCCGTACGCACGCTCGCCTCCCTTCATCACACCCGGACCCAGCAAATCTGTGCGGGTGTGGCTTTCTGCATTGAAACCACCATCGGGGCGCCGTTCCGCCCGCCACATCTCGTCGGCAAAGCGATGATCGGGGGAAATGATGTGCAGATGCGCGTCGCTGTCTTTGGATCTTGGCAGCGCGGGCGTTGCAGAGACAGGAATGTGAATCTTCCTGACCGCCCGACCATGCAGATAGATGGCCACAAGTGGATCAGAGACCGACGCTTGGTAGATAGGATGTCCCCACTCCGCTGCCGCAATCCAGGTGGGAATCGAGGAATCGCGAATGTCTCGCGTACAGGGGGCGTCCGCAGACGCCATGGCGGCGCCACTGCCAAGCGGCGTGTTCCACGGAGAGTCGGCGGCAAATGGCCAGGTGGCTGGATCTCGACGAGAAACCTCTTCCGCGGGGGCGCTTTGACGCTCAACTTTCTGGTTCCCTAGGGCGTTCACTGCTGGCAGGAGCAGAAGCAGACTCCCGATGATCCACTGCACTCGTGTCGCGTCAGTGCTGCGAAAGCGGTGCTGTTTCTCGACGGTGCCACGCGTGACTCGGTCGGGGTTCATGGGTCCCTTATACCGCAGGATGAGCGCTGGCTGGAACGCAAACTGCCACCTCGGTTTCCTCCAAGTACGCGCCAATTGATGCTACATACGCGAGGAAAGGTTGGGTTGTGAAACAAGCAGGAGGCTCAGCGGACATGTCGAATCGGGAAGTCGTGCGTTCGGCCTTGAACCAAAGGTCCGATGCCGAGACAGCTCGTCCCGTCTGGGATGCAGCGAGCGCTTACCGTGACTTCTTGCGCCAGCGACGCTTTGGTTCGCTTGATGGTCTGCGCACCGTGAGTGTCATTGCGGTGATCTGGCACCACTGCAACCAGAGTATGTACGGCGGAATCCTGTCGGCGGGATACACCGGCGTGTACTTGTTCTTTGCAATCAGTGGATTCCTTATCACCACGCTGCTTCTGCGCGAGCGGGATGAAAAAGGGGAGATCTCCCTTCGCAACTTCTACATCCGGCGGTCGTTGCGGATTTTTCCTCTGTACTACGCTGTCGTGGCGCTCTATCTCGTGCTGATCCTAACGATGGATCGGCACTCGGACGGAGGCCGCTCATACCTTCACAATCTTCCTTACTTCCTGAGCTATACGACCAACTGGTTTATCGAAGTCGGGAATCCCAAGCGCATCGTTTTCTATCACGCGTGGTCGCTGGCAACGGAGGAGCAATTCTATCTGCTGTGGCCCTGGATCATTCGTTTTTCCCGAGGCTGGCGCATTCCTGTCGCTTTCATGATCGGTCTGCTGGTTGTCGATCAAGTTGGTGAACAGGCACTGCTGCGCGGAATCCTCTCCGCTGATCCATTGTGGGTGCGCATTCTGACCAGCATTGCTGCGCCCATCTGCATGGGCTGTCTGTTTGCGCTCCTGCTGCACCATCCGCGCGGCTTCCGCTTGGCCTATCGACTGCTTGGTCGGCGCTGGAGTGTTCCTCTCTTGGTGGGCCTTCTTCTCCTCGGTTTGCGCAGTTCGGCTCCACCGCACTTCTTTGTCAATCTGATGATGGCGTCACTTGTGACAGCCGTGTGCATTCGGGAAGATCATGTGCTTCGACCGCTGCTTGGAAGCGCAGCTGCGCAGTACATCGGCATGATTTCCTACGGCATGTACCTGCTGCACGTTCTGCCCATGAACGTCGCGGAAAGAATCCTCAAGCTCTCGCACCCGGTTGCGGAGTTCTTGGTTGTGCTTCCGCTCACGATCATTGGTGCGACGCTAAGCTATCGACTTTTTGAGAGTCCCTTCCTCAAGAGAAAAGCCGCCTACGGTGGAAGTTCACCCGGCATCGGTACCGTCTCTCCGAGAGGTCTGTAGCGTGTCGTTTTGGTGACGCCTTCGCGCTGCGAATGCGAACAGCAGGATGCACAGGGCCCAGGCGGAAGGCGTCCGGGGCCGACCGGCGGATAGATCGCAGCTACAGCCAGTCGCGACAGTACCGGCCATGTCCACCCCTCCCGGATGATTCCCTCCGCCATTCGTCACAAGGGGCTTCAAATCACACGCCGGTTGCCACCCCGGATTTGATCCATCGGAAGCGTAGGCACCGCGGAATGTCTGCGTACCTTTGCTTGTGCCGACAAAGTCGTACTGCCAGTCGGTATCCGCAGCGACCAACGCCAGATCGACTGGACTCCCAATCGCCTTCATCGGCAGCGGCAAGAAGTTGCTTCCAGCGAGAGTCGTCGAAGGTCTTTGCAAAATGGTCGCAGCCGCTGCGACTGGGGCAGTCTGGTTGTCCTTCTGGTTGGCAATCGTCCCCACAATCGGATTTGTTGCAAAGATCAAGTTCCCAAGTACGGCATCGCCCTGCATCGCAGCGGACCCAAACCGGACGCCACTCCCTGCCGAATAGATGGTGTTGTTGTACACGTACGCCTCGCGCAGCGGCAGATCGTGATTCTGCGCCAGGATTGCATTGCCAGTCACATCGACAAACAGATTGTCGTGCACCGTGACCCTGCCCGAGAACTGAAGCAGCGACTCCCTTGGGTTGTGGTAGAAGAGGTTGCGATAGATCTCGTAGCGGTCTTCAGATCCGGGACCTGTGCTTGGGAATCCTCCGACCAAGAAATTGGGACGATCGCCATCTGGACTGGGCTGATCATTTTTGCAAAACACGTTGTCGCGAATGATTGTTTTCGACGGCGTAGTCGGCATTCCTGAAACCGTTGGACGCGGGCTCTGGAACTTGATCTCACCGCCATAACCAATCGTGTCGCGGATCAGATTCCCTTCGATGAGTCCAGCGACAAACGGGCTGCTTCCATCTGAGTTTCCCAGATACAGACCAGTTCCCGCGCCGACAATCCGATTGCCACGAATCTCCCAGCCCCAGGTCGGTGTCTTGGTCGAGATCGCGACCGTTTGCTGCGAGCCATCGTGGTTTAGGAAGGTGCAGTTCTCGATGCGGATGTGGTGTACCAGGTTTGCGGTGCCTCCCTTGGCACTTATGCCAAACACTCCCGGAAGGTGCTGTGCATCGACAGTGATCGATCGCACCGTGACATAGCTAGAGTTGAGAAACTCGACGGTGTTACAGCAGGAACTGCCCACGAACACGGCGGGTGGGCCAGTTTCTGGGCCGGTGATGGTGAAAGGCGCCTGCGGATTCCCATTCAGGTTCGTAATGTTCAGCTGCTTGGCGTAGGTTCCCGCGGAAAGGTGCAGGACATCGCCGGGCTGCAGCTTCCCGAGCTGGGTTACATAGTTGCTCGGGTCCGCCTGGAGATCCGCGGCGCTCGCGATCGAGGTAGCAGACAAGAGGAAAACGATTGCCAGCGACGAATGAATTGCCCGATCCGTGAACATCTTCCATGCCCCCTGTTCCACCTATCCAACCATGAATGGCTTGAGTGGTTTGTTCGGTGTTGCCACACAGTGTGGTTCCTCGAGTCTTGCGTTGTAAAGCGGTGATGCCATTGGATACGATGAAGCCAATGCGGAGCACGCTATGGGCCCTGGCGCTTGTGATGTCTTGTTCGGCACCTCTGTCGTCGAACTCGATTCCCGTGCCGTCGGTCCTTGTGTGGGCGTGGGAGCGAAATGAGGATCTGTCCTTCCTCACGCACGACGCTCGATTCGATCCGACCGCGGTAGGAGTGGCGAGCCTGCGGGCCACGCTGATCATCCATCCAGCCGGAATCGAAGTTCGGCGCCGGGTGGGGACGCTGCGCGTGCCGTCGGAAGTGCGCGAGCTGCCGGTGGTCCGCATTGAACCTGATCTGAATATCCAACTGGATAGTCATCATCGCGTCGAGCTGGTCGCTCTGCTTTTGCAAGAGTCCGAGCGGGCCGGACTTGGTCGTCTGCAAGTAGACTTCGAGGCGCTCCGCTCTCAGCGCACCTTTTATCGCGATGTACTACAGGATCTTCGGCGCAAGCTCGGAAGGGAATATCCGCTGTCGATCACGGCGCTGTCCTCTTGGTGCCTTGGGGATCGCTGGATGCAGGGCCTTCCGGTCGATGAAGTGGTTCCGATGTTCTACCGCTTGGGAAAGAGCGGACCCGCGCTGCGGCAGAACCTGCGCAGTGGGCGCGATCTGGCCGCAGAGTGTCGACGCGCGCACGGGCTAATCACCGACGAGGACATTGTGGCTCCGCCTACACCAAGACGACTGTATCTCTTTTCGCCCCAGCCATGGACAGCAGATCGTCTGGCCATGGCGACTTCACAGATCTTTGGCCAAAACCGAGCTAGTTACAGCAACATCCCATGACCAAGCAGAACGAAACCATGTCGCATTCGTCGTCCTGTCGCACCGGTTTTTTTGCACTGTCTCTGTCTACTCTGCTCCTGGTTTGTCCGCAGCCAGCGGGTGCAACTGGACAGTGTGATCTCGCCGATGTGGAGGCCTACGATATCTATCCGGATTCCTTTCCTTCGTTTGTCCGCGGCAACCTGGGGGTCTTGCGTCCGCGGCTGATGCGCCTGTATCTTCCGGTCGGGTATCTGTACCTAAGTGGCGCAACGCTTGATGAGAAACTACGCAAGGAAGTAGAAGCAGTCTTTGTTGACCGCAGCTATCCGAACGAGCATTCCCTCGAAGGTCCGAAGCCGTGGCTGGATGTCCGCAACAAATTCCCGGGAATCACACCGCTGCGCCAGCTGCCGCCAGGACGGTTGTATTGGGACAACTGTCTTCCTGACTCCTTTGTGACCGCAGCGCGGACACTCTCGCGGATTGGGAAAAACGCAGCCTTTGCGTCGCAAGATGTCCGCGACTGGATCGACGCCCAAGATGCGGTGTTTCAGAACTGCCACGGCGGCAAGGAGGGAGATCCCCCGAGCATTCCGGCTCCTGTCCCAGGCGGCGCAGGTGCAGCATTGAAGGCGGAGCGGGACTACCAGATTGCGGCCGCGTACTTTTACAGCGGCAACTATTCCGAAGCAGACCAGCGCTTTGCTGCGATTTCCAAGCAGACGCAGTCTCCGTGGGCTCCTTTCGGTGTGTATCTGCAAGCGCGCGCCAACATCCGCAGGACCTTGGTATCTGGGGACCCAAGTGGAGTGCGAGCGGCGCAGCCACTTCTGGAGCAGGTGGTGAACCAACCGATCTCTTCCCCGATTCGGCTGCAAGCAGAACGACTCCTTGGACTGGTGCTTTTTCGGACCGAACCGGGACGCTATCTGAAGCAGATCACCGCAGAGCTTCGGCAAAGTGGTACGCACTACATCCAGCGTCTTATCGACTACCACACAGCGCTGCTGATGATGGTGGACAAGTATAATTTTTCGACAGGTGGGCCGCAGTCCGGTGAGCTCTCTCCCTTGCGACAGAGCGATGACATGACAGACTGGATCCTCCTGTTTTCAGGAATCCTTCCGGGGGGGGACAGCGCAACTGCCCCTGCGCAACAGAGCGAGCTTCTATCGACGATTCTGGCGCGTTACGATGCCAAGAAAACACTGCCCTGGCTCGTGGCCGCACTGGTCTATCTACAGCCCGGACATCCTCGCACGGAGGAACTGCTCGCCGCCGCAGCCAAGGTGCCCACCACATCGCCCGCAGCAGAAACGCTCGCGTACCATGCCGTTCGCTTGCTCAAAGAAGATCGCACCCCAGCGGGTCAAAAAAAGTTCGCTGCGCGATTGGCTGCTGAGCTCAAGGCGAGGGAACAAGATCCTCCCTCTGCGCTGCGCAACTACCTAAAGGAATGGGCCCTTCCGCACGCGAAGAACCTGGATGACGCGCTGCATTTGGCATCGCGATTTGTGCTTGGTCATGATGGCTGCGATGAGCTTCCGCGCGAGCTTGCGAAGCCCCTCCCTGCACTGCAAGACGCTGTACAGCACCTGACGGAAGAGATGGAACTGCTGCTCTCTCTCCACCTCCCGCTCAGCAGCCTGGCGGCCATTGTCGACAAGCCAACCAGTCCTGCGTGGCTCCGAACCAGGCTGGCTGGGTTCGTCTATGCGCGCGGTCTGCTGTTGGGCGAAACGGATCCAGCGGCTGCGGAGCTGTCCGTTCGGATGGAATCGCAGATGGTGCAGTCTGCCGAATGGAAGCAGCGGATCGTCCCGGTCCGCAATGCCAAATCGGATGCAGAGAGACGCTTTGCCAAAGGCTTGCTCTTCCTGCATGAGTCGGTTCCTTCGGCGTGGATGTTGCGGACCGGCGAATCCGTTGGGCGCGATCCTACCGATCAGAAAAAGGATGCGTTTGTGCGCCTGGTCAGTGCGTCTGAACGACAGAAAGTGGCGCAGGAATGGAAGACGCTATCGACGCTGAAGACACCGCTGCGGGTGGCAACAGAGTGGACCATCCAGTATGGCAGCGAGCATCCCGAGGATGAGCGGATTCCTCAGGCCCTTCTGAAGATCAATCAGCAGTCCAAGTACGCAAACGACTCGCAAATGTCTCGTCGTGCGTACGAGTTCATGCACAAGACGTATCCCAACCATCCACTCACCAAGAAGGTCAAGTACTGGTATTAGGCGTCAGCCGAGCGAAGGCGCGGCCCTTCTGCCTGTCAGATTCCCAACGCGGCATCCGTGTCTGCTGAAGCGTATCGGCGACGGTGGGAGTGCACCGCTGCGCACGCTGGGAGTCTGCCGATTGGCCTGTGCCGATCGCTGAAAGTAGGCTGAGCATCGTTCCGTTTCGACAGGGCATGGCGATCAGCCGCAACCAGCGCATTCAGTCATCGGCTGCTTCGGCAGGTGATTCGACAAGGCTTGAGTCGAATTATCGCAACACATGTAAGCTCGTGATCTCATTTGGTAATTTGTAAATTCACATATGAACGACTATTGCGCTTGACTGTCTCCATGCACTATGTGGTATCTCTATTTCTGCCAGCTTGGCATGGCTATTTGATATTTCGACTCTAATCTGCTTATTTCCAAGTCGAGACCAGCGTTTGTTCCGATTGGAGGTCGAGCGCCTCCTCGGTCGGAAATGTTTACGGTTCTCACAGACAGAGCCGTGTGAACCAAATCTAGAATAACAATCTTTACGCGCTGTTCTGAATAACAATGTTCTCAAGATCTGCCGTCGCTGTTCTGGTTTTATGGCTTGCTAAATTGTTGTGTTGTTGACTGCGCAACTAGCATGCGGTCAGGTGGTTTCTATCTCGATGTAGTGGAATAGGTGTGCTCGTGAAACAGCCATATAAGCTTCCAGATTTCTATATGCCGTATCCCGCGCGGCTGAATCCTCATCTCGAATCTGCGCGCGTTCACTCGAAAGCGTGGGCCTATGAGATGGGAATTTTGGGTTC
The DNA here is from genome assembly GCA_964437195.1 of uncultured Myxococcales bacterium. Lineage (GTDB taxonomy): Bacteria > Myxococcota_A > Polyangia > Palsa-1104 > JAEUJZ01 > JAEUKA01. The sequence continues at coordinate 7,893 of CAYTGC010000216.1, forward strand.
CAAGAAAGAGGCTCGAAATTCCGCCGTTTGGGAGGAGAGTGATTTCGATGCGCATGATTATGCGCTTTTGTGCGCATACACGCACCCCGATGCGCCAGCACCAGAGCTAGACCTCATCACAGACTGGTATGTCTGGGTTTTTTTCTTCGATGACGATTTCTTGGAGCTGTTCAAGCGTACCAAGGACATGGAGAACGCCAGGGATTACTTGATCCGCCTTCGCGCGTTTATGCCGATTGACCCAGTGACAACTCCCGCAGTTCCCAAGAATCCAGTCGAGCGTGCGTTACAAGATCTTTGGAATCGTACGATTCCATCGAAGTCGCGAGAGTGGCGCAAGCGATTCTCCGAAAGCACTCGCAATCTGCTCGAGGAATGCGTCTGGGAGCTAGCCAACATTCAGGAAGACCGTGTCGCGAATCCAATCGAGTACATCGAAATGCGACGCAAGGTTGGCGGCGCACCATGGTCTGCCGATCTCGTGGAACATGCTGTCGGTGTCGAGATTCCGGCGCGCGTTGCGGCGCTAAGACCAATGCGCGTGCTGAAGGATACGTTCTCCGATGGTGTGCACCTCCGCAATGATCTGTTTTCCTATCAGCGAGAGGTCGAGGACGAAGGAGAGAACGCAAACTGTGTATTGGTTTTTCAACGGTTCCTGAATCTGGATGCCCAGTCTGCTGCGAATCTAACCAATGAGGTCCTGACCTCGCGGATTCAGCAGTTCGAGAACACCGCACTTGTCGAAGTACCGATGATGTGTGCTGAGAACGGGCTCAGCCCGATCGAGTGCCAGAGC
>CAYTGC010000217.1:0-8649 GCA_964437195.1 uncultured Myxococcales bacterium
CACGGCGGGATTTACGCCAGCTTCGCCGAGGAACAGAGGATGGCGAGCGAGCTGGATGCCCTGGGCGCGTCGGATCTGCCGGGCACTGAGGTGCGGCCATGAGCGAAAAGAAAAAGGCCCCCGAAAAGAGCCGCGCCGAACAGAAGCTCGCGGCCTTCCACGACGAAGACAACATCGACAAGAGCTATGACTTTCAGCTCCTGACTCGCCTGTGGCCCTTCATCAAGCCGCATGCACGCTATGTGGTGCTCTCGCTCATGGCGCTGATCTGTGTGGCATCGATCAACTTGCTGCGCCCGATCCTGATGGGCAAGGTCGTTGCTCACGCTGGGGCAAGGGCATCCGATCTGCTGCTGCGCGACGGAGCAATCCTGGCCGGACTGATGATTCTGTCGCAGATCATTTCGTTTGCGCAGATCTACAGCATGCAGCTAGCGGGAGCGATGTCGATGGCGGACCTGCGTCGCCATGTGTTCCACTTTCTGCAAGGGCTGTCGATGCGCTTTTTCGACAAAACGCCCGTCGGAAGACTGACCACCCGCTGCACAAACGATGTCGATTCAGTGTCCGAGCTTTTCGCCTTCGGTGTGTTTAACGCCATCGGTGATTTGCTGATGCTGATCGGAATCGTCGTGGCGATGCTTCTGCTCGATTGGCAGCTATCGCTGATTGCATTTGCAGCACTGCCCGTCGTTGGTCTGCTGGTGACCTGGGTGCGTCGCGGCGGCAAGCGAGCCTATCGCGACATCCGTACCAAGACGGCCCGCCTGAACGCATTTTTGGCCGAGCAGGTCGGTGGAATTGCGGTGGTGCAGGCCTACGGTCGAGAAGAACAGATGGCGCGCGAGTTCGACAACATCAACTCGCAGTTCCGCGATGCCAACAAGCGAGCCATCTTCTTTGAAGCCGTGCTCGATGCAGCGATCGAAATGGTCTCGACTCTGTGTGTCGCCAGCGTGCTGTGGTGGGTCGGTGTGCAGAAGCTTGGCTCGCGGCCAATTTCGTTTGCGATGGTGGTCACGTTTACGCAGTACCTTCGTCAGTTTTTCGAGCCGGTGAGCATGCTGACGCAGCGCTACACAGTGCTTCAGAGCGCGCTGTCGGGAGCGGAGCGAATCTTCCAGCTTCTCGATGAAACAGATGTTGAGCAAGTGGTGGCTGCAGAGTCGAGCGGTTCGGTGGTGGCCGATGAAGGAATTGCGCTCGACGGAGTGAGCTTTGGCTACAAGCCCAATGTGCCGGTGCTTCGCGAAGTGACGCTGCAGGCGCGCCGCGGAGAAAAGCTTGCGCTCGTCGGTGCAACCGGTGCAGGCAAGAGCACGGTGACCCAGCTTGTGCTCCGGCTCTATCAGCCTTCGTCAGGCCAGGTGCGCGTGCTTGGCAAGGATGTCCGCAGCTATTCACCGCAGGAGCTTCGTCGTCAGTTTGCAGTCGTGCCGCAGGATGTTTTCTTGTTCCAAGGCACGGTGCTGTCCAACATTGCGATGGGAGACCCAAGTCCCGATCCAGCACGCGCCGAAGCGGCGTTGTCGCGGATTGGTGCGCTCGAAATGATCACGCGTCGCGGCGGGCTGCAAGCAGTCGTGGAAGAGCGCGGCTCGAACTTTTCGGCGGGAGAGCGGCAGCTCATCTCGTTTGCGCGCGCGGTGTATCGCGAGGCACCGATCCTGATTCTGGATGAAGCGACGGCGAGCGTTGATTCCGACACCGAAGCACGACTGCAAAAGGCGCTTGATGCGGTGATGCGTGATCGGACTGCGCTGGTGATCGCACACCGGCTGTCGACCATTCAAGCCGCTGACCGCATCGTTGTTTTTCACAAGGGTCGTGTCGTCGAGCAAGGGTGTCACGAAGAGCTGCTCGCACAAAACGGCATCTACGCCCGGCTGTATCGGCTCCAGTTTGCGGCCAAGCCGAGCCAAAGCGCCGAACACGTCGCAGCCACTTTGGGCTGACTGGATCTGCGATGAAGCGTTCCCAACAGCGTTTGCTCCTCGATGCGACGGCAAAACTGCGCAAGGTAGGACTGTCCATCCGCCAGGTGTTTAGCGGCACTGTGGATGTGGATGCAGAGAAGGTGCAGACCGAACGGCTCGAAGCAGAAGAGCTATACCGCTCGGCTGCGGGCCTGCGCGGAGGAATCGCCAAGATTGCCCAGCTCCGAGCCTATCTTCAGGGGGCGTCGGCACTGGGGCCGCAGGCACAGCAGGTTCTGGGTCGGCTGTGGGATCGCGCACCAACCGAGCAACCGCAAGCGATTCGAAACGTGCTCGAAGCAGAACTGAAGCAGCCAGTATCGACGCTGTTTCAGACGTGGAGTGATACACCACTCGCTGCTGCATCGCTTGGTCAGGTTCATCCCGCGACTTCCCACGATGGAATATTACTCGCGGTAAAGGTGCAATATCCGGGCGTAGCGGAAGCGCTGGCCGATGACCTGGACTCCACAGGCGTGCTGCGTGACTTGGTGGGTGGGGACCTCGGGGATTCCCTTCCTCCCGAATCGCTCCAAGCGCTGCGCGATCACCTGCTCGCAGAGCTAGACTATCGCGCCGAAGCAGAACACCTGCGCCGCTTCGGTCGTCTGTTTGCGGGCGATTCCCATGTCGTGATCCCAGCCGTGATCGCTGATTTGTCGACGGGAAAAGTCCTCACCATGCAGCGATTGGTAGGACAGAGCTTGCCGACCGTTGCACGGGATGGAACGGATGCCGAGCGAAGCTCCAGTGGACAAACCATTCTGCGCTTTGCCTTGGAATGTCCGCTGCGCCACGGAATCATCAATGTCGATCCGAACCCCGGAAACTACATCATCCTCGACGGACATGGAGAGAAAGCCAAGGTTGGATTCCTAGACTTTGGCTGCGTGGCGGAAGTCCCCGAGACACTGCAAAAAGCTGACCGCGCGCTGTACCTTTCGATGATCAAGCGCGATGGCGAGGCGCTCCGTTATGCGGCGTATCAGGAAGGATTGATTCCGTCGGTGGGCGCGTTCGATAGCGCGACCTATCGGCGCTGGGAAAAGCTCCTTTCCGCGCCGTTCCTGGAACGGGAAGCCGTGCGGCTCACCCCCGACTATGTCAAAGAGCTGGGCGAGCTGACCTGGATGCTGGTGCAAGAACGCAAGCTGGCGCTTCCTCCCTCCGCGCTCCTGCTGTGGCGCCAGCGGTTGGGAATTCTAGCGGTGGTGTCAGCGCTGCGACCGGCAGTGAACTTCCGGGCCCTGCTCGCGGGCATTCTGGATGATGGACATCCAATTCCGCTGCTTCAGCGCTATCCGTAACGACGCCACCTGTCGCGTTCTTGCTTGCTGAAGTTCGACGGAGATGGGATGATCTCCGTAGATTTTCCCGTGGGCATCGCGGCATTCGACATAGGGGCCGTCGTTGGTCCGTACGAAATCCTGCGCACGCTCGGCAGAGGCGGGATGGGCGTCGTGTTCCGCGCCCAGCACCGACACACCGGGAAGCTGGTGGCGCTAAAGACGGTGCGAACGGCAAACCCGCTGCTGCTCACCAGCATTCGACGCGAAGTCCAGCGTCTGCGCCGCCTTTCTCACCCTGGGGTGGTGCGGATTTTGGACGATGGAGTCCACGAGAGCCTGCCCTGGTACACAATGGACCTGTACGACTGTGCAACCTGGGATGAGCTGTTCGAGAAACGACGGACATCCTCTGTCTTGGTCCACAGTCAAGGTGCGAAGCAGCAGGCAGACACCGCGGCGTATGACCCGGCCCAAGCGATCAAAGAACCACCCACACAAAGCACAGCCGCAGTGCATGTTTGCGAGCAGCTTCCCCCACTTGCGCCCGATGCACTCCCAGAGCTTCTCCGCCGGACGCATCGGCTCTGTGACACCCTCGCCTACATCCATGGCGAAGGCGTGGTTCATCGCGACGTAAAGCCAGGCAACGTCTTTTTGCCCGAAACGGATCGTACGGTGCTGGTCGATTTTGGCCTGGTGGTCGCGTTTGCGGGGCCCGATGGCCGCGAGGTCTTGCAGCTGGCGCCATCCTTGGTCGGCACTGTTGCGTATATGTCTCCTGAGCAGCTCAGCGGAGACATCGTCGATGCGCGCTCGGATCTGTTCGCTCTCGGTTGCATGCTCTACGAAACCATCACAGGAAGACTCCCATTCCCGGCGACGCGACAGGAGCGGCTGGCATCCTTTGGGAGTCCACCTCTGCCACCATCAGACTTCGCTCCTTTTGTGCCACCGGTGCTCGACAGTCTGATTCTGAAGCTGCTCGCCACGGATCGGCGCCATCGCATCGGACACGCATCAGATGTCTGCGCGGCGCTGACTTCGTCTCTGTTCGTCAGCCTTCCGCCGCAAACAGAGTCGTCGCCACCTTCGCGTGATTACCTCTACCGACCGAGGCTGGCAGGGCGAGAGGACATCGTCTCCGAGCTGATGCAGCATGTCGAGCAGCTGAGCAGGGGCCACGGAGAGCTCATTCTCCTCGAAGGTGAAAGCGGTTGCGGCAAGACTCGATTGCTCACAGAGCTGGTACGCCGTGCCCAGCTTACCGGTGTGATGGTACAGATTGGGGAATGCCAGCCAAAAGGAGTGGCTCGACCGGGTGAGGCCGCACTGCAAGCAGGACCCCTATCGCCGCTCCGTCCCTTGCTGCAGATGATTGGCGATCTGTGTCGCACCGAAGGGACTGCGACCACGCAAGAGCTTCTAGGCCCGCGACTGCGCGTACTTGCTGCGATCGAACCGAGCCTTGCGGCACTGCCAGGAGCGAACGAGCAGCCAGATGTGCAGTCACTTCCTGCAGATGCAGCTCGTCAGCGAGTTCTGGGGGCAGTTGTCGACACGCTAACCTTGCTCTCACGTCGCGGAGCCATGGTTCTCCTTCTCGACGATCTCCAGTGGGCAGACGACTTGACGATGGCGCTGCTCACCCTTGTGGGGACAGACCTTGTGGCCAAAGTCCCACTGCTCGTCATTGGATCGTACCGATCGGATGAGAGGTCAGCGGGTTTGGAGTCGCTTTGTACAACCCCCCACGTCTCGACCCGGACGATCGGGCGACTGACGGAAGCGCACGTCGGCAGCATGATCGCAGACATGCTCGCTGTCCAAGCAGCCCCCCAGGATTTGGTTCGATTTGTTGCCGAACAAGCGGTCGGAAATCCTTTCTTTGTGACCGAGTATCTTCACACCGCTGTTGGAGAAGGCCTGCTTCGACGCAATCGTCACGGAGGATGGGAACTCGTCGACCGAGCGACAGACAATGCACTCCCATGGCGAGCCCGCCTCACCGCACTGGGCCTTCCCGGCACCCTGCGCGCCATGATCGAGCGACGGTTTTCTCGGCTCAGCCCGACCCTCCGCACACTGCTTCTTCAAGCCGCAGTCCTCGGAAAAGAGTTCGATGGCGAGCTGCTTCGGGTTACGTCCGGGCAAGACGAGCGCACCCATGCCGATGCACTGAACGAGCTCCTTTTGCAGCAGTTTTTCGAGCCAGCGGGAGAGAATCGTTATCGTTTCTGTCACGACAAGCTGCGCGAAGTCGCATACGAGCTGATCTCTGTCGAACAGCGGCGACGCCTACATCTTGTGGCCGCCGAAAAACTTGAGCTTGCAGCAACCGCGTCGCCCGATCTACTCCAGCTTGCGAATCACTACACCGTCGCTGAAGTGCCAGACAAAGCACGACACTATTTGTCTTTGGCAGCGAAAGTGCTCACGCAGACCGGTGCGTTTCACCAGGCCGCACCGCTCATCGTACGGTCGATCTCCTTTGCGGAATCACCGAGCTCACCAGCAAGAGCAGAGGAGCTGGGACAGCTGTATTTCCAGCGAGGAGAGACGCTGTTCGCACTTGGTGACACCAAACAGGCGGCGCAAGACGCCGAGCGTGCCCTGGCGTTGTTCGGAATCCGATTTGATCTGGAAACCGCACGCAATGCAGCAGCGTTTGTCGTTCAGCTTGGCAAGCAACTGGCCAGATTTGTCGGTCTGCGCAGACCACGAACACCCCCTGTTGAAGGGGAACTCGCAGCGGATGTCTCTGATCTGGCGGCACGCGCTGCGAGTCTGCTTTGTATCTGCTACTTCGCCGACAGTCGTCCACCGCTTCAGACGATGACAGCCACCCTGTTGGCTGCAAACCTGGCGGAAGATGCAGGCCCCAACACGCCGCGCTCCATACCGTATGCCACGCTTGGCTACACAGCGGGAATCCTACGGCTTTGGCGACTATCGCAGCGTTACTTTGCGGAAGCTCACGCCCACGCCATCGCGCAAAATGCACCGGCCAGCCAGGCCCAAGTAGGAATCCTCGAATGTGCTTTCTACAATGGCAGCGCCGAGTGGGACAGCATGTCTGCGACGTACCAGACCGCGCTCGCTGTGGCGAGTCGAAATCGCGATCCACTCAGTCGTCAGGCGCTCCAGCTCATCGCGGCAGGAGAGGCCCTGCTCACCGGAAAGCTGGCCGCTGCTGCTGAGCTTCTCACCGAGGTCCGCCACACGGCGCAGACCTCTCGCAACCGTCTGAACCAGGGATGGGGCAGTGCGATGCTGGCTGCCCACGCCCTCCTTTGTGGAGAGCTGACACGGTCAGATGAGCTGGCCCACGAAGCGCTGCACCTGTTTGAAAACGATCCAGGGAACGCAGCGGCCAATGCACTGGCCGTGCGAGCAACCGTAGCGCTTCTCCGCGGTCAGTCCAACAGCGCGTACCAATTTGCACAAGAAGCACTGTCTGTGCTGTCGCGTGGTCCGGTGATGTTTCAGATGTGGCAGACCTGTGATTTTCTGCCGCAGACACTTCTGTCGCTGTGGGACCAGGCGCGCCAAAACCAAGAGTCATCCGAGCCAGCCTTGCGCGGACTCTGCTCTCTCGCCATCGAAAAAGCACAGAGTCTTGCGTTCCTGTTTCCGATTGGCCAGCCTCTCTCCCTGCGCGCAGAGGGAGTGCGGGCCCGTATCGATCAAAAGCCCCGGCCTGCCCGTCGGTTGCTGCGCCAATCCCAACACATCGCTCAACAGCTCCGAATGCCCATAGCCCAACTTGCCGCAAGCATTGAACTCGCGCGGTGTGAGACTGATCGCGGCCCCCAAAGCGCACTGGCAAAGACAGCGCACGAGCAAGCACTGTCGATCGGGTGCGTCTACTGGGCGGACCAAGCGAAAGCGATGCTATGATCTAATTTTACGCGAGGGGGACGCATGAAGCGCTGGACGTATTCGCTTATGATGTTGGCCTTGTCAACGCTGCTTGGCTGTGATGGCCTAGGCACTGGTGGGAGTGGCGACGGTGCCGACATGGGCACCGACATTCCTGATGGTGGTGGTGGCCCAGATCTGGCTCCGCCCTACCCCGTTTGGAATTCCCAAAGTCCGGCGATCTGCGGACAGACTCCGTACACTTGGCAGCCAGCGAGCAAAGTTGGATCGGTGATGGAGTATGCGCGCAATCTGCTGCCGACTCCGAAGCTGGTGATTCAGACGCTGGAGGTTGCTGCGTTCCTTGGTTCCCAGCTCAACGTCCACCACTCTGTAAACTACGATGTCCAGGCGTCAACAATCCGCTATCAGACCCAGGATCGTGGCCAGCTCGTCGATGCAACGGCGATGGTGGTGTGGCCCAAGACAACCGGCAAGACCTTCCCGGTTCTGCTCTTTTTGCATCCCACACTGGGCTATACTGACAACTGCGCTCCCAGCCAGCAGCGCACCGATCTGACCGCACCGATGACCATTTTTTCGATGATCGCTGCGTCGGCAGGTTACATCGCTGTGTTCCCGGACTACCTGAATCAGCGCAGCTTGGGAATGGCGTCCAAAACGGTCACTCCCTATCTGCTGATGGAACCGACCGCGCTCGTCTCTCTCGACGCTGTGCGCGCCGCACAGAAGTACGTTGCCGCCAACGAATCGCTTACCGCATCGAATGATGTCTATGTCTGGGGACACTCCCAAGGTGCACAGGCCGTCGAGTATGTGACCGCAATTCAGCCGATCTATGCGCCCGAGTTCACCATCCGGGCCGCTGCCGCCGTGTCCCCCCCCAGCGATCTGCCCCAAACGGCCAAGCAGAACTTCGCCAGCACGGCACCGACGTACAACTTGGGCGAAGCGATCGCCTACGCCTGGGCTGATTACTACGACAACACCAAGCTGACGTCCGCACTCCTTTCACCTTGGGATACGAGTGCGCTCACGCAGCTCAAGAACTACTGCAACAGCAGCTATGTCGATCCAATCAAGTCGGTGACCGATCCCACCAAGATCTTTACGGCTCCGTTTCTCGATGCGCTGCTGCGCGCACAGAAGTTCGATCCGTGGAGCTGCTGGCTCTACTACAACAATCCAGCGACGATGGGACCGGCAATGAATCCCAAAGTCCCGATGCTGTACGTAACCGGTGACAAGGACACCACCGTTCCGCCACCGGCCAACGATCCGGTGACTGCGAAGTGGTGTGGACAGGGAGTAAAAATTCAGTACCTCCAGTGTGCAGGCGCCGATCACGTCCGATCACTGACCAACTCGGTCGACGACGTACTGAAGTTTTTTGAAGACAGGCAAGCAGGACTCCCAATGCCCGCCGATGCTTGCCAAAGCAAGCCTCCGGTCAAGTGCGCGAGCACGCTGTAAGCAATCATGATCTTCCACCGGAGTCGATTCTG
>CAYTGC010000218.1:0-8371 GCA_964437195.1 uncultured Myxococcales bacterium
CACTTTGGCCTTCCGTAATATCCTCGTAGAAAATAGAATGTTTTTGAATAAAAACCTACGACTCGTAGCAAAAGTCCGTTGCCAGAATTGAAAGGCGTACCCATGAAGTTCCTGCATCATTTCGCGAGTTTGGCGTTGTGCCTGTTCTGCTTGGCGTCGTGCGAATCGCTGCCGCCGATCTGTGGGACCGAGGTGGCCGGAAGTACCAGTCCGTCTGGGTCGGCTGGAGGCTGCCAAACGCTCACCTGCTCGGAACAGATGCTGGACTGCAACAGCTCACCAGAAGACGGCTGTGAAGTGAATGCGGGAAATGACGTAAGCAACTGTGGCTCATGTGGTTATAAGTGCCCCGTGCCTTCGGTTGGCGAAGCAACCTGTGTTTCGGGCGTATGCGGTTCGACAATCTGCGGTTCACGTTACAAGGATTGCAATTCAAGCACAGCGGATAGCTGCGAAACAGACTCCTTCCGCGACCCAATGAACTGCGGTGGCTGCGGAATTGTCTGCCAAAGTGGGACCAATGCGATCGGCGCGTGTGTTCAAGGCAAGTGCCAGCTTAGCTGCCAGGGTCTATTCCTCGACTGCAACGGTGACGTCAGCGACGGCTGCGAAGTCAACGGAGCCAGCGACCTGGCAAACTGCGGCACCTGCGGCAATGCCTGCCCGAAGGTTGGCGCGATCACGCCAGCGTGCTCGGCTGGAAGCTGTGGCTCGACGGCGTGCACGGGCACCTTCCGCACCTGCAAGGCGGGCCCGGTGGATGGCTGCGAGACGGATACTGCGTCAAGCGTGGCCAACTGCGGCACTTGCGGCAAGGTCTGCGGAGCCGTGGCCAATGGCACCCCTGGCTGCGCAGCGAGCAACTGCAGCATTGGCAGCTGCAACGCCGGTTTCGACAACTGCGATGGCAACGTGGCCAATGGCTGCGAGGCGAACCTAAACACGAACATTGCGCACTGCAGCGGCTGCAACAAGGCTTGTCCTACCTACGCCAATGCGTCGGCCAAGTGCACCACCGGTATGTGCAGCATGGGCAGCTGCAATTCCGGCTTTGCTGACTGCGACATGAACCCTGCCACCGGCTGCGAGATCAACACGAACACCGATGTCAAAAACTGCGGTGGTTGCAACATGCCCTGCGGCGCAGGAAAGAGCTGTTTCGCGGGCAAGTGCTCAAGCTGTGGCGACGGCGTTCTGCAGACGGGTGAGGAACGCGATCCTCCGCCGGGACCGTTCACTTCAGCGCCGGTGGACGCCAACAGCTGCCGATTCCACTTCGAGGCAGTCGCGCAGCTGTACTGCAACGGTAGTTGCACCTGGGCTGGCGCATCCAGCTGCGATCAGGCGGATGCCGACATCTTCTGCAAGCTACGGACAGGCAATCCGGCGAGCGTCGCCATGTCATTTACGATCGGAACGGCGCTGGCGGTCCCGGGCTTCTCCTGCCCGGGCTATGGCGTAAACCTAGGACCGATGACCGCCACCCGGGGCGTATCCGTAAATGTGTGGTATCAAGACTCCTCGATCTTGGGCAATCACGGAGCAGGCCTGGTTATCCTAAATCCGGTATGCTCATAGCCTGAAACGAGAAGTCATCGTCCCATTGTCTTTTGTGGTAGATTGGAACGCTTTCAATCCCACAAAAAAGTGACTTATAATTCAACTGGTAATGTCTGAGGCGTCTGCGAATTCCTCGGGGGATGAACTGAGCCCTGGCTCGGTGCTGGGCAAGTACCGACTATCGACCCGACTCGGTGAGGGCGCGATGGGCGTGGTCTATTCTGCGATGCACGAGAAGCTGGGCCGTCCCGTCGCCATCAAGGTTCTCAAACCCGATCTCAGCGCCAACACCGAGCTTTCCAATCGCTTCCAGATGGAAGCCGAGCTCGTGACCAAGATCGGTCATCCCAACATCGTTGCGGTCTACGACTTCGGTCGTCTGCAAAGCGGCAGCTTGTACTACGTCATGGAGATGATTCGCGGGCAGAGCCTGCGCTCTCGTCTCGACAAGAAGCCGCTGTCACCGCAAGAGATCGTTCAAGTCGTGGGCCCACTTCTGTCCGCTGTCCGTGCTGCCCACGAAATCGGCGTCGTGCACCGTGACCTCAAGCCCGATGCGGACGCAGCCGACGAGCGCGTGCGCTGATGATGTACGCAGGATGCTCCTTTTCGTCTCTGTGTTCTGCGTACGGAAACGACTCCAAGGCTGGCCGAATCCGGCTCGACAGAAGGGAACCAGGCACGCTACGATACGACTGTGTCAAACCACGATCCGCGCACCGCCGATATCCTGCGGAAGCTCACCGCCAAGATGTCAGAAATGGAACAGATCGTTGGTGATGTGCGTGGTCTGGTTGCTCAACTCGCGGAGGAGGAGGACTCTGCAACCCTGGCTGCGATTGAGAGAACCCGCCAGGCGTTTCACTCCGTCCGCTCCCGCGTCAAAGTCAGCTCCAACGGCTAACGCACGTCGAGCAATCTGGTAATAGAGGTCTGTTCCGCTCCGAGTTTTTTGCGCCGCCGCGCGGTCGGGGTCGCACTGGTTCTGCTACAGTGCGTAGGCACCGCGAAAGCAGGAATCCCGTGAGCCAGACCGCTGCAATTCCGTCGATAACCCAGAATGCGGACATTCGTTTCTTGGGCAAACTGCTCGGTGACGTCATTCGTGAATACGGTGGCGAATCGCTGTTTGCACGGATTGAGGACATCCGGTCAAACTCTGTGGACCGCTACCGCGGAATTGTGACCGCCGATGTCGTCGATCGCGGGCTGGAGTCACTATCGCTTGATGAGTCCGTGGCCGTCGTCCGTGGCTTCATGCTGTTTTCGATGCTGGCCAATCTGGCGGAAGACCGGCAGAACCTCACCAACCGCATTGACGAAGATCTGACGACGGTCCTGCATCGGCTTGGGGAGCGTGGAATCGGACAGATAGAAGCGAGGCGTCTCCTCGACGGAGCGCTGGTGGCCCCTGTTCTTACTGCGCATCCGACGGAAGTGATGCGCAAGAGCATGCTCGACCACCGCAACCGGATTGCCACGCTCCTGAAGCTGCGTGATCACGGGAAGACAGAAACCCCCGACGGAGATGTCATCGAAGCGGCGATTGTTCGACAGATTGCCCTTTTGTGGCAGACGCGGGCGCTGCGACGCGAACGACTGTACGTGACCGATGAAATCGAAACGGCGCTGGCCTACATGCGCGAGGTGTTTCTTCCGACGTTGCCAGCGCTGTACGCACGGTGGGAGCGCGTTCTTCAGCATCGCCCCAAGAGCTTTGTCCGGGTCGGTAGCTGGATTGGTGGGGACCGTGATGGCAATCCGAACGTCACCGCCGCGTCTCTGGATCAGGCGTTCCGGCGGGCGGGGGAGACCGTGCTTTCGAGCTATCTCAAACAGGTGGATGAGCTGGCCGCGGAACTGTCCATCTCGAGTGAGCTTGCCGCAGTCAGTGACTCCGTTCTGGCCCTCGCCGCCGCAGGTGGTGACAAGTTGCCGTCGCGTAGCGATGAGCCCTACCGTCGAGCACTTGCCGTGGTTTATGCACGCCTTTGCGCGACGTATGCTCGGGTGACTGGTCGTCAGCCCATCCGTCCGTCGATTCTGATGGCGGAGGCCTATGGCGACCCCGATGCTCTGCGCGCCGACTTGGTCGACATCGCGCACTCGCTATCGGGACATGGTCAGCGCACGCTGTCGTCGGCAGGAGCGCTCGGACGGCTGATTCGGGCAGTCGAGACATTCGGCTTTCACCTGGCGACGCTCGATCTGCGGCAAAACGCTGATGTGCATGAGCGTGTCATTGCAGAGCTGCTTGCTGTGGCATCTGTCGAGGCGGACTATCAGCTTCTCGATGAATCGGCCAAGGTGGCGCTGCTCCGTCGTGAGCTTGCCAGCCCGCGCCTGCTCGCGAGTCCGTTTGCCACATACAGCGAGGAAACCCTGTCCGAGCTGGCGATTGTGCGAATGGCGCAGCAAATCCACACGACCTACGGCCCTGCAGCCATTCGGCACTACATCGTCTCGAAGACCGAGAGCGTGTCGGATCTGCTCGAGGTACACGTTCTGCTCAAAGAAGCGGGCCTGTACCGCGTGGGCGACCCACAGCATCCGGGCATCATGGCGGTGCCACTGTTTGAGACCATCGGTGATCTCGATCAGTCGGCCCAAGTGATGGAGGCGTGGCTGGCGCTCCCCGAGGTGGCCGCACGCGTCGCGCTCTGCGGTTATCAGGAAGTCATGGTCGGGTATTCCGATTCCAACAAAGACGGCGGATACCTCACATCGGTGTGGGGGCTTCACAAGGCCACCCGTGCCCTTGCGGCGAGCTTTGCCAAAACTGGGACGAGACTCCAGCTCTTCCACGGTCGCGGCGGCGCCGTCGGGCGGGGCGGTGGACCTTCGTTTTCTGCGATCTTGGCCCAACCGACGGGAACAGTGCAGGGCCGAATCCGCATCACCGAACAAGGCGAAGTCATCGCCGCGAAGTACGGAACCCGCGAGAGCGCGATGAACAACCTCGAGGCAATGGCGGCGGCGACGCTTTTGGCCTCGCTAGAGCCACCGACGGGTCTGGCTGCCAGCGAACCCCGCTACTTTTCGGCCATGGAAGAGATCTCGCGGCATGCATTTTCGGCCTACCGCGACTTGGTGTACGGGCATGCCGGGTTCAAGACGTTTTTTCGTCAGATGACGCCACTGACGGAGATCGCCGAGCTGAAGATTGGCTCTCGTCCGGCGTCGCGTACCAAGTCGGATCGCATCGAAGATCTGCGCGCGATTCCGTGGGTGTTTGGCTGGGCGCAGGCTCGAGTCATGCTGCCAGGCTGGTACGGCGTGGGGCACGCGCTCCAGGCGTTTTCTGACCTTGGGCTGCTGCGCGAGATGGCAGCGACGTGGCCGTTCTTTCGGGCCACACTCGACAACATGGAAATGGTGCTGGCCAAGTCGGACCTGCGGATTGCTGCGCGCTATGCATCTCTCGTCGAAGATCACGAACTGTCAGCGCACATGTTTGGTCGCATCCGCGATGGCTGGCAAGCGACCCATGACCGGCTGCTCGCAATCACGCAGCAATCACGTCTACTGGAAAGCAATTCCGCTCTTGATACGTCGATACGGCTGCGATTGCCATATATTGAACCACTGAATCTGCTCCAAGTCGAGCTGCTCAAGCGCTATCGCATGGGTGAACGAGATCCGCGGGTCAAAGAAGGCATTCACTTGTCTATCAATGCCATCGCCACAGCGCTCAGGAACAGTGGCTAGTGCGCAGGCGTCGGACTGGCTGTCTTTGAAAGAACGGCTGTCTGCGTCACTTCGGTAAATTTCCCCGTCAGTTCGCGTGGCGCAGCCCCACCGTTGATCATCATGGAAACTGGTTTCCCTGCGGGAAACTTCTGCGCCAATGTCCACAACAGAAATGCCGAATCTGTGTGATAGCTGTTGCCAAACGCAGCAAGGACATACACTGGCTTCTTGGATTGCGCTTGTTCTTGCTCCACAATCATCGCGAGCCGCTTGGCTTTGCCCTCAGCGTATGGAATCGGTAGAACGATTCGATCCGTCAGCGTACCGTCTGGAGCAAGGGCCACCTCGATGCCAAAAATATGCCGCTCATCGGTGGAAAGCGTTGGACCAGCGGTGCTGACGAACACATGCGGTGCGGCGGAAATAATATAGGGAACGACACCGCTCTGTTTAAGCTTTTGGAAAATCTCCATCGAGGATTCAAAGTAGTTGGGACGAAGAACATTCGCATAATAATCGGCGGCGAGCTTCTTGATCACCTCAGCTTTTGTGCCCTTCATTGCCCTGGGAAGATACGTATACGCAGGGATATGTCCCTGTGTCTTGTCCATGTCTTCATAATCTTTCCAGAACTTGGGAAACTGATCTTTCTTATAAAGTCCTGAAAAACCGGCTTCGACCGATTTTTGCATCAATCCGGGATAGATGACTTGATTGTTTTCGCTGAGTCCCTCGCTGGCATCGCCCTTGAGAATGGTTCCATCGAAATCCCATGCGCTCAGAAAAATACAACCATTTTTGCAGACAGGATTTTGCTCTAGTTCTTTTTTGCTTTGTAGGATCTGCGCCACAACCTCGGGAACGTGCTTTTCCGCAGCTTGTGCAGGAGAGAATTGCAATATCGATAGAGAACCAATTGCGACAATCGTTTTTCGCATGGAAGCAGTGTAGTCTGATGTCAGAAACGTGAATAGATTTTTCTTCGCTTATCGACGGAGCGCGATGATGTGGAGCATCTTGAAGACGCGTCCATCGGGCCGCCTCTGCGCCACTGGAACAGCATCCCAGTCCAGGCCGTCTGGCATTTCAACCGATATCCAGCGCCCACTTTGGTCCCCAGGCTGTCGCCCGGCGCAATAGACGGAAAAGCCGACGCTGACGAGCGAACGTACCGTCTGCGCCAGCGAATGACCGGGAACCAGATGCAGCTCGATGGCCCAGGCTCGTACTCGCTTTAGCAGAGGGAGCGACTGGGCCAAGACTTCGTACTCATGCCCCTCGATGTCGAGCTTGACCACCGTCGCATCCGGACACAGCGTCGACAGCGTCTGAGCGGGAACCGTTCGCACGCGGCTTCCCTCGGCTGGTTGACGGGTCACAATGCTGTTGTGCTCGATGCCTTCACCGCTCCCGACCAGAAGGTTGACCTCGCCATCGATGGCAGAGACGGCGCACTGTCGGACGCACCAGCGCGGACTGGCTTGCGTTCGGGCGATGCGCTCCTCGATAACCGCGACATTCTCGGCGAGTGGCTCAACGGAAAGAAGATGGCCGCGGCCTTGCAGCGAATCGAAGAAAAATTCCGACAGCTCTCCGACGTTGGCTCCGGCATCGACGATGTGTTCGCCTGCGAGCGGCAATGACTCTGCGTACCAGCGTTTCTGGGCTTCCAACACGGCTGTTTCCTGCTGGCCGCTTTTCGCAAAACTGCGGTGCCATCGCAAGCATCACCTGCAAGCCAAATCACAAGTCGATTCGCACACGTAGCCGATGACATGATAAAATCGAGGCCGGTGAGCCGTGCCGATCCATCGCACGCACCGAACCGGAGTCACAACATGCCTCGTCCGAAAGCGCCACCGCGGGTCAATGGTCCCTATCCAGACCGGGGCGGTACACGCTTTCGGGTTCGCATCTTTCACCGCAACCTGGTGCGCCAGGATCTCTACTTTCACACCGAACGTGAGGCGCAGGCCGCGATTGCGACGGCCCGGCGCGAGCTGTCAGCCCAGCCGCAGCAGACGATCGGGCTGTTGGTGGAGGCGTATTTCACAGAAAAAGTACGACAAGGCAGCACCAGGCCTGAGACCTGCAGAGAACAAAAGGCGCGGCTGGCGATGTTTCTGCACCCGATTCTTGACGAGGATGCATCGCTTCTGTCGGTTGAGCGGGCCGAGGCGTTGTACCGGGACTGTGTCGATCGCCCGAGCAAGAAGACCGGAAAGCCCGTCTCGGCAGCGTCGCATCGCCACTACCTTGGGCTGGCCAAAGCGCTGTTTGCCTGGGCTGTGCGCACAGGACTCGTCCGTGACAATCCTTTTGCGCCGATCGCTCCCATCGGCAAAGTGTCGGCAGGCAAGCCCCAGCTGCGGATCGACGAAGCACGACGATTTCTCGGCGAGGCGCTACGTCTGTATGACAGCCACCGCAGCGAACTTGCGCTGGCTGCGACGGTGGCACTGCTGCTTGGAATGCGCGCAGGGGAAGTCCTCAGCCGGACCGTTCGGGACGTAGATCGAGACGGACAGATACTCTGGATTGAGGGAGGAAAGAGCCGCAACGCGCGACGTTTTCTGGATGTGCCTGACGTATTGCGCTCACGACTGAAGCTGCTTGCGGAAGGGCGAGAGCCACAGTCCGTACTGTTTGGATCTGGGAGAACTGGAAAGCCTCATTCGCGACAGGTGTTTTGGCGCGTCGTGGCTGACCTCTGCGCGCGTGCCCAAGTACCAAGAGTCTGTCCGCACAGTTTGCGGGGTCTGTGGGCAACGCTCGGTGTGCAGTCCGGTGCAGTCTCTCATGCGGTCGCGGCCAGTCTTGGGCACGGATCGTTTGACATGACCGAGCGGCACTATGCACAGCCGGAAGCGGTGAGCGGGGCAAAGACCGCACGCATGATGGAGCTGCTCAGCTTGGGAGGAGAGGGGGCCATCGCCTCGCCTCAACGGACCGCCGAACGGCTGCTCACACGGCTTCCTCCCGAAGTACTGGACAGCCTGGTCGCGCTGCACCGCAACAGAGGGTGACACTGCCGCGGCATTCCCGTACGCAACCCATACGCACCCCATCCAACTCCTTGTTTTCTAGACGGAAACCGCTGTTGCTTCCTCAAGCCCGATAA
>CAYTGC010000219.1:0-8263 GCA_964437195.1 uncultured Myxococcales bacterium
CACCCGTCTGACTATTCTCAAGAAATAGCGGGGAAGTTCTGTTCGCTTGCGCCGTGGCTGCACAGCAGGCTGCGTAGCTCGGCAATCCAGCGGTTGGCGTGATATGGGTCGGGCCGCCGCTCGGGACTGTCGAGGAGAAGTTCGTATGCAAGGTCGGACACAACCGGCGGCAACTTGGGCCGCAGATCGGACAGCAGCCTGTCTTGCGACGTACCAAAAGACGGCAGGCTCCCTGATGCCAAGGCGTACAGCAGCAGTCCATAGACATAGACCTGGCTGTTGCGCTGCGGCTGCGCTTTGGTCTGGCTTGTCTCGGGGGACTGCAAGATCGGCGATGGGCGCTGCCCTGTGCTCCCCGATAGTGGCAAAAGGCGTGTGGCCAGGCCGAGTGGCGCGAGCGGATCGGCATGGAGCCAGACTTCACGAACCGGAAGCTGTCCGTCTTGACGTGTCGGATCACGATGGGTGCGCTGCTCCAGGTCGCTACAGATTTGACCCAGCAGCTCGAGTGCCAGCGGCAGCGGCGGCGCTCCGTACGTGGCCAAAAACTCACTCAGCAGGAGGCCGCAACCGAGAGGTGCAGAGAGCAGACGCTCTCCGCTCTGTAGCTCGCGGAGCAGCGTTCCTCCCGACGGATTCGAACTGGCGTGGACGCGCAGAAGACGCGACTCCGCCGCCAGGATGGCCAGCCACCTATCGTGTTGCGACACCTTCGGCGGCAGAACGCGCAAAATGACCGTCGCGGCAAGCTCTGGATGATCCGCCCAGTAGAGTCGCAGCGGCCCGATGTTTCCGATCGGACAGCGGATGCGAAACGGGCGAAAGCGCTCATCAAGCTGTGGAAAACGAGCATCTTTGCCGACGAAACGGGTGCGAATGTTGCCGACCCGAATCAGGTCACCAGTCGAAAGAAGCCGACGTTCTCCGACGAGACGTTCGCCGCAGTACCAGGTGCCCTGTTCTTTGGACAAGTCCTCCAGCCACGCCGCGTCGCCTTCGTAAAAAATGCGCGCGTGCTGACGCGAGGTCATCGGATCCTCGGTGGTCAGCAGGCAGCCGCGCGAGCGACCGATGATCGCACCGTCCTCGGGAACCGGGATCTGTTTGCTTTCTCCATCGTCGCTGAGCAGCAGGACGTGCGCGCCCGACAGCGGTGGCATGGGCGGCGGCGCAGGCTTGGCAAAACCTATCGTGGTCCCCTGCGACATCATTCCATCGACGGAGAAGATGAGCACCATCGAGCGATTTCTGATGGTGTCGCCGGTGCGCAGCTCGCGCGGAACGTGGGGAAACAGCTGCTGATCGTTTACGAACGACGGACTGGAACTGCCAAGGTCTTCGAAGAGCCACCGGCCATCGGTGCAAAAGATGCGGCCCCACTTGCGTGGGACCGAAAGATCAGTCGATGGAAACAGGCACTCGAGGGCTCGACCCAAAAAGCCGCCGCTTGGGGGAACTTCGACAGTAACGGCGAGCTGCTTGTCATCCCGGTAGGTGAGTCGCGCTTTCGCCGCCACGGAAAATCCAGACGGCGCAGCCAGCATCGACGAACCACCCGAAGTGAGCGGCGATGAGTTGTGCACCGACAAAGGCGCGGATTCCGTTGGACAGCTGTTGAGCTGTGCTTGTCTTTGCTCCGACGCCAGGGGCGGCAGCTTGCTGCGCAGAAGCACGAAGCGAACGTGCAGCGCACCGCACATGATGACATCGCCCGCGCGGAGCCTGGTTCCACTTCCACCGACGGTGTGACCGTTGATTTTGGTGTCAAAACCGCGGGCGATCGGTAGCACCATCCACTGTTCACCATCGTAGTAAATGAACGAGTGAAGCCGCGCGATGCTGTCATGCTGCGCCATCACCGTCGCGCCGGAAAACGTCCCGAGCACGGCACCCTCGGGATGCAGCGAAACGGTCTGCCGTTGGCCGTCGATCGAAAGAAAGAGCAATCCACCGAGGAGCGGACTTTGCGACGGAGCCGTCGACTCGAAGCGCAGAGGAAAGCTGCCGCAGCGCAGGACATCGCCGGTTCGCAGCGCGCTGCTCATGATTCGGCGGTCGTTGACGAACGTTCCGTTCGACGAGCCCAAGTCGGTGACCCACCAGCCCTCGTCGCGAAGCTCAACCCACGCATGGCCAGAACTCACGCTGTCATCGGACAGGCAGATCAGGTGTTTGCTCGGCCGCCGACCGACGGCACAGCCATCTGGCAACAGAAAAACCGCCCGCTTGTCCCCGTCGTGATCGATGTAGCGGAAAGCCCCAGGCACGGGCCAATTCTAGCGCGAGCAAACGTCCAAGTAGAGACACCGCGCCGCTGACTCTGTGGTTTTGCTAAAGTCACCCCCATGAACGGAAGCCAAGACGCGCCAAGCAACCTGCTTGCGCAGCTCAAGTCGATGACAGTCGTCGTTGCTGACACCGGGGATTTTCACGGAATCTCACGCTTTAAGCCACGCGACGCCACCACGAACCCGAGCCTGGTTCAGGCCGCGGCCCTTCAGCCTGAGTACAGCGACGTGGTGGATGGGGCGCTGCGCCACACCCAGAAGACGCTAGCGGGGCGGCCAGTTGCCGAGCAAGCGAGTGCGGCCCTCGACCAGCTTGCCGTCGAGTTTGGCCTGCGCATTCTGGATCTTATTCCCGGGCGCGTGTCGACGGAGGTCGATGCTCGACTTTCGTTCGATACCGCCGCGACGATCGCCAAAGCCCGTCAGATCATCGCCAAGTATGAGGCACGGGGTCAGAACCGGGACCGCATCCTCATCAAGATCGCTGCGACGTGGGAAGGCATTCGTGCTGCCGAAGTGCTCGAGAAAGAGGGCATCTTCTGCAACCTGACGCTGCTGTTTGGGCTGCACCAAGCGATTGCTTGTGCCGAGGCCAAAGTGACGCTGATTTCGCCCTTTGTGGGACGGATTCTCGACTGGTATCTCAAGGACACCGGTCGCAGCTCGTATCCGTCTGCCGAAGATCCGGGCGTGCGCAGCGTCACCGAGATCTTCAACTACTACAAGCGCTTTGGTCACCGAACCGAAGTCATGGGCGCCAGCTTTCGCAACATTGGCGAAATCTGCGAGCTGGCGGGCTGCGATCTGCTGACCATTTCGCCAAAGCTCCTCGCGGAGCTTGAGTCGACGCAGGGCGTTCTTACGCGGAAGCTGGATGCGGGCGCGGCGCAGACGCTGCAGATCGAGCGAATCGCGATGGACGAACCCACCTTCAGCCACATGCACGCACAGAATCGCATGGCCAAAGACAAGCTCAGCCAAGGGATCGCTGACTTTGCCAAGGCCCAAGTTGCCGTCGAAGAAATGCTCGCCAAACGGCTCGCCCAGTAGCCGCTCGAATCGCCCAAATCACCAAGGCTCGCGCTTTTGTCCCGGGGTGGCATTGCATTTGCGCCCCATATCAGCAGAATTGGCCCACATGACTCGGTATGTCACTCCTGCGGAAGCCCTGAGCTTTGTACGCTCGGGAATGCGCGTGTTTATCCAAACGGCGGCAGCCGCTCCGCAGCTGTTGATCTCGGCGATGGTTGATCGGGCGGCGGAGCTGCGTGGGGTCGAGATTGTTCACATGCATACCGAAGGCTCGGCGGCGTACACCGAGCCCCAGTATCGCGACAGCTTTCATGCCAGCGCGCTGTTCGTCGGTCACAACCTGAGGGAAGCCGTAAACGCCGGGCGCGCCGACTACATTCCAGTCTTTTTGTCGGAGGTTCCTCGGCTTTTCCGACGGGGGATACTGCCGCTGGATGTGGCGCTTTTGCATGTGTCGCCACCCGATCGCCATGGCTTCTGTTCGCTGGGCATTTCCGTCGACGTTGCGCGGGCTGCCAGCGACTGTGCGCGGATCCTCATTGCCCAGGTCAATCCCCACATGCCGCGCACGCATGGCGACGGACTGATTCATGTGAGCCGATTGACCGCGATGGTGGAATGCTCTGAACCGCTTCTCGAGTGCGCCCCCAAGCCACTGACGAGCGTCGAGCGAGCAATCGGTCGTCAGGTGGCAGGCCTTGTCGAAGACGGCGCGACGCTGCAGATGGGGATTGGCGCGATTCCTGACGCTGTTCTGGCTGCGCTGGGTTCACACCGTCGGCTCGGGATTCACACCGAGATGTTTTCCGACGGGGTTATCGATCTTGTCGAGCGAGGCATCATCACCAACGAGTCCAAGAAGGTCCATCCGGGGGCGATCGTCGCTGGTTTTGCCGTCGGCAGTCGTCGACTCTACGACTTCATGGATGACAACCCGATGGTGAAGATGCTCGACATCGCGTACGTGAACGACACCGATGTCATTCGGCGCAATCCACAAGTCACCGCCATCAACAGTGCGCTCGAGGTCGATCTGACGGGGCAGGTTTGCGCTGACACGCTCGGGGGCAAGCAGTACTCCGGCGTCGGTGGACAGATGGACTTCATCCGTGGCGCCGCACTTTCGGAAAATGGGCGACCGATCATTGCATTGCCGTCGGTAACCAGCCGAGGTGAGTCGCGCATTGTACCGATGCTCAAGCCCGGGGCGGGCGTCACGACGACTCGCGCGCACGTCCACTACGTTGTCACCGAGTTCGGCGTTGCGATGCTGTACGGTTCCAGCCTGCGTCAGCGGGCCCAGCAGCTTATCGATATTGCGCACCCGGATCATCGCGAGGCTCTCTCGAAGCAAGCTCACGAGCGGTTTGGCTTGCTGATTTGAACCGGCGCCTGCGTCGAAAACGCGACTATTGCATCGATCCTGCCTGGGGCACGAGCGGCGCGGGCGGGTCGGGGCGTCCTCGTTCGATCAGCACCAAGATCGTCAGCAGCAAGAGCAGTGCAGCGAGCGCCAACCCAGAAATCAGCCAGCCGAGCTTGAGCGCTTGCGGTGTCTGCGACGTGAGGCTCTGCCGTGATGCCGCGAGCGAGAACATCGCAGACAGCGGCATTTCGCCGGGCTGACTTCCGGCGCTGTTCTGAGACGATGGCGTCGGACTCCGTGCAGCAAGCGAGATCGGCTTGGCGCTCTGCGTGCTACCGGCGCGGACCGAGAGCTTGGCAAGCTGAGCCGAGTCGCTTGCTGAAACGGGCGGCTGGCTGGCCGGTGGGCTCGGCGGATCGACACCAACCTGTGGTGCGGAATCCGTCGGGGCCGCCTGTGCCGACGCAGGTTCGCCACGTTCCATTGCAAGCACGATCGGTTTGGCGTCGGTCGTCGAGCGCTCCGCTTGCGAGCGTTCGCTGATATCGAGCTTGAGCTGCGGCGCCGAGATGGTCGGCAGACTGGGTGAGGAAGTCTTTGGCCCTGCCTGGTCCGGCAGCGTGATCTGCGCGGCGGTCGGCGGCGGATTGCTGATCGGTCCGACGGAAAGCGTGGGAACGCCTGGTGGGGGCATGAGACGCTCGATGAGCGCATCCGCTGCGGGCTCGCCTGCCACCACCGAAAGCGAGACAGGACGCGGCTGCGGCTGTCTCGGGGGACTCGATTTCGGTCGTTCCAGGCGATAGTCGGGTGCTGCGCGCAGTGGCACGGGCAGTGACTCTTCGTGCATGCGCAGATGCGGACTTGGGGCCCGCAGTGGGACCGGAAGATCGAGCAGCTCGGTGTGCACCGCCGCATGTTGCACGTCCACCCCACAGTGCGGACAGCGCCGAACAACCCCAGCTTCGAGGTCGATGGCCGAGCCTAGCTCATGCGTGCACTGCGGACAGACTTGCATCCTGGACTATATCGCTAGTTTATCCGCAAGCATCGTCGGCTGACTTGTGCAAAGTGATGTGGTTTGCAGCGAAGTGCATGGCGGGGGATGGCGGGGCACTCGGGGCAGCGTTATGTTCGTTCTTACATCGCGGCAGCCCATGATTACCAAAGAGCTACAAGAGTCGCTTCTCGCGGCGATGTCCGAAGCCCGGAAGCGTCGTCACGAGTATCTGTGCCTCGAACACGTCCTGTATTCCTTCACCGAGGAACCGACCTCGGCCAAGATCCTGCGCGCCTGCGCCGTCGACATCGCCAAACTGCGCAAGCAGTTAGAGGAATTTTTGTCGACCAAGGTTGAGTCCTTGCCCGACGGCTCGGATCACGAACCTGAGCAGACGGTGAGCATCCAGCGCGTCCTTCAGCGGGCGATTTTCCATATGCACTCGTCGGGAAAATCGCAGATAAGCTCGGGCGATGTACTGGCGGCGATGTTTCGCGAACAGGACAGCCACGCCATCTTTCTCCTCGAAAGCCAAGGCGTGTCACGGCTCGATGTGGTGAATTACCTCTCGCACGGAATCGAAAAAGATCGACCCGGCGACGAGGATAGCGAACCAAACGAGCTTCAGCTCTCGCGGCCCGAGACATCTTCAGACGGCGAATCGGATGAAGAGGACGGCGGTGAAAGCGACAAGAAGCGATCGCTGCTGGAAAAATATACCGTCAATCTCGTCGCTGAAGCCAAAGCTGGACGGGTTGATCCGCTGATCGGGCGGGAGAGCGAAATCCAGCGGACGATGCAGGTGCTGTGTCGGCGACGGAAAAACAACCCTCTTTACGTCGGTGACGCGGGTGTCGGCAAGACGGCGCTGGCCGAAGGCCTGGCTTGGAAGATTGCCCGCGGTGAAGTTCCCGAAGTCCTGAAAGAATCGGTGGTGTTTGCGCTCGACATGGGCGGACTCGTCGCTGGGACCAAGTTCCGTGGGGAATTCGAGCAGCGGCTCAAGGGAATCTTGGGGGAGCTGCGCAAAGTCAAAAAGGCGATCCTGTTCATCGACGAGATTCACACCATCGTCGGTGCGGGTGCAGTGTCCGGCGGCGCAATGGATGCCGCGAACTTGCTAAAGCCTGCGCTGGCATCAGGCGAGCTGCGCTGCATCGGCTCGACGACTTTCGAAGAGTACAAGACGGTCTTCGACAAAGATCGGGCGCTTTCACGTCGCTTCCAAAAGATCGATCTCGTCGAACCGACTGCGGATGAGACGTTCCTTATCCTGAAGGGTCTACGGGCGCGCTACGAGGAGTTCCACGGCGTGCGCTACACCGATCCGGCGCTGCGGGCGGCAGCCGACTTGGCGGCCAAACACATGACGGATCGCCACTTGCCCGACAAAGCGATCGATGTCATCGACGAGGCAGGCGCCGCGATGCGAATCCTGCCAGGGGGAGCGGCCAAGTCGAAAAAAGTCGTGCGTCCCACCGACATCGAGCAGGTCATCGCCAAGATGGCCAAAATTCCGCCCAAGTCCGTCAGCGCCGACGACAAAACCCAGCTCCAGAACCTGGAAGGAGAGCTGAAGAAGGTCATCTACGGACAAGACACGGCGATCGAATCGCTGGTCACGTCGATCAAGCTGTCGCGATCGGGCCTGGGCAATCCGGAAAAGCCAGTCGGCTGCTTCTTGTTTTCGGGTCCAACTGGCGTCGGCAAGACCGAACTTGCCAAGCAGCTCGCGCGGGTGCTGGGCGTCGAGTTTATTCGCTTCGACATGAGCGAATACATGGAAAAGCACACGGTGTCGCGTCTGATTGGTGCGCCGCCGGGCTACGTCGGCTTCGATCAGGGCGGCCTTCTTACCGACGCGGTGCGCAAGACGCCACATGCAGTGTTGGTGCTCGATGAGATCGAAAAAGCCCATCCCGACATTTACAACGTGCTGCTTCAAGTGATGGACCACGCGACGCTGACGGACAACAACGGGCGCAAGGCGGATTTCCGCAACATCGTGCTCGTCATGACCACCAACGCCGGGGCGCGGGAAATTCAGCAGGGGACGATTGGCTTTGGTGCAGGTCCGACGAAGAACCTCGACAAGACGGCGATCGAACGGACGTTCAGCCCCGAATTTCGCAACCGACTTGACTCGTGGATTACGTTCCAGGCGCTCAGCCCTGATGTCATTCGTCGTGTCGTCGACAAGTTTGTGGCGCAGCTCCTCGACCAGCTCAAACAGAAGAAGGTCACGATCGAGCTATCCGACGAGGCGCGGAGCTGGCTGGCCGAAAAGGGCTACGATCGACTGAACGGCGCTCGTCCGATGGCGAGGATCATCCAAAACGAGCTCAAGCGACCACTTGCCGATGCCATCCTGTTTGGCGAGCTGCAAAACGGTGGCGTCGTGCGGGTGACGGTCGAAAACGGCAAGCTCGCGATGAAGATCGAGCCGCGTGACGCCGGATCGAAAGAACCAGGCAACAAAGACGCGACCTCCGCCAAGTAACACGACCAAATATTCGGAATCACAAGGCAAGTCTTGACGTTGACGCAAGGTGATGTTGAGCTAAAGAATCTGCGCCA
>CAYTGC010000220.1:0-8261 GCA_964437195.1 uncultured Myxococcales bacterium
CAATCCGGCTCGACTCGTCGCTGGGGCGGGCTCTGGTGGGAATCCTCTTGGTGTTTGCGCAGATGGAACGGGAGGCGACGGGGGAGCGGACGAAGGAGGCGATCAACCACATCAGGAAGAGTGGGTACCACTTTGGAAAAGTGCCGTTTGGGAAGCGGACGATTCCGGCGCCGGACCATCCGAGGATGAAGATTCTCGTCGACGATGAGGAGGAGTTGGCGGTCATCTCGCAGATTAAGGAGTGGGCGAAGGAGGGAGTCGGAATCACGGAGATGGCGGAGCGACTGAACGCCAAAGAAACCAAACCGCCGCAAGGGGAGACGTGGACCAAGAGTCTGATTTACAACCTGCGACTGAGGCTGCGCCACATTTCCCCGAGGGCGCACAACGAGCGACCGTACACCGATGTGGAGATCCGGGAGCGAATCCTCGAGCTACGCGCCAAGGGTCACACGGCGAGGCAGATCGCGTCGATTCTGAATGAGCAGGGCTGGATTCCGCTCAAGGGACGGCAGTTCACAGAGAGGAATGTCCAAGGGCTGCTACGGAGCAGCGACGCGGCGAGATTGCTTAGCCCTCGACGGTATTTGGAAATGATGCTGACGAGGATGGAGCGGACGCATGAGAAAGAGTCTCCGGGGGAGCCCTTCGAGAAGCCGACGCTGCCGGTGCTGGCGAAGATGCTGGAGGAAGCGGGGTACAAGACGCCACGGGGGCATGACCACTGGTGGCCGGCGCAGGTGGCGCAGGTGATGGAGGGGCGGTTTGATGGGCACTACCGCACGCAGAACGCCGAGGCCGAAGCGTTCTGCTGACGTACGGGCGGCAGTCTTGGGCCAGCAGGGCCGCATGCCTATCGGCAAAGTGGCCCACAGCAGCAGCAGCCTGGTGGATTGGCAGCGCCGCACGGCCAGACCCATGAACGATCGCCAGCTGCCACAGCTCAGCGCGTCCATCTCCACGAACGATCGCCAGCTCCATGGCACCGCAGTTCAGCACGTTTCTAAGAAATTCGCAAGGGTCTTCCCGTTACAACAGCGACGGAAGGGTACTTAACCGGTTCATCCGAGTTCTCCGTGGGCAACGGACTCAGCGGTGTGTTCAACTCGGTGCTCGCAGCGCGACTACGGGCGGTCCAGGGCAAGGTAACTGCGCGACCCACCGCATCTCCCTCCAAACGAGAAACCCCATGCGAACAAAGCGCAGTGAAGTTACCCGCTTCTGCCTGCGCGACGCCAAGCCAAAGGAAGCGGTCCCGTGTTCCCAACACACGCCCGACGAGCACCAGCTCGCCACAACCGAAGGCCGAGGGCAAGTTGTCTTGTGCTGGGGGGTTACGAACACTCAATCCAAGCAGACCGCTTGCGTTTTGGGTGTTTAGCTGTGTGTCGGAATCTGCTCCGACGCTTACACTATACTTCCTTCGTCCTGTTCATTTTTTGGCTGTTGCTTCAAACAAAGGGGGATCTGATGCAAAGGCTCTGGCTTTCTGGTCTCGTGTTGCTATTGGTGATTGGTTGTAACTCGGGGGCTACGCAGAGCATTTCGGACTGCGTCTTAAGCCCCGGCCTCTGCTCCGATGCGCAGGTTTGCAATATGCAAACGCACGCCTGCGAACCAGCGAGCATCGTCGACATGGCGGTGTCGGATGGCCCAGGGATGGGCGATGGTGGCAGTGGCGGCGATGGTGGCAGTGGCAGCGACGGCGGAACGCTACCAACGGAGCTATTCTGCCCAATCTCTCCTGGCTGCTGGGAAAACCCGCTGCCGCAGGGAGCGAACCTGCGCGCGGTCTGGGCCAGCCGTTCTACGGATGCCTGGGCAGCTGGAGACGGTGAAACGCTCTTACACTGGGATGGCAGTGTTTGGTATCTCGTCCAGGGAGCCACCTCGCTGCAGAACATACTCGGCCTATGGGGAAGCAGCGCCAATGACATCTGGGCCGTCGGCACCGCTGGGGCGATCAGACACTTTGACGGGAGCTCGTGGAGCGCAGTTGCAAGCCCGGTGACGCAAGACTTGTATGCAGTCTGGGGGAGCAGCGCCAGCGACGTGTGGGCCGTTGGCAAAGGGGGCACGCGGCTGCACTACAACGGGACCAAGTGGAGCGCGGGCGCCACTGCAGGAGTCGATCTATTCGGCGTATTCGGGAACAGCGCCAACGACGTTTGGGTCGTCGGCAGCGCCGGTCACACCTCGCACTGGGATGGCACGGGCTGGATCATTGTCAGCACCAGCGTCACGAGCATGTTGCGCGGTGTCTGGGGCTCTGGACCCAACGACGTGTGGGCCGTCGGCAGCAACGGCACGACGCTTCGCTGGAACGGACTGAAGTGGACCCTGGTGTTCAATCCCGGATCAAGCTCAAACCTGCTCACCATTTGGGGCAGCGCCTCGAACAACGTCTGGACCACGGGGAACATCGGCTCCCTGATGCGCTACGTGACTTCGTGGATTGGGACAGGCATCGCGGGCACCATGAACGCGATGTTCGGAACGGCCAGCAATGACATCTGGATCGTCGGGGACTACGGCCAAATTCGGCACTACGATGGCACCACTTGGACGAGCACCCCACTGGTCACGATCGACGATCTGAAAACTGTGTGGGGGTTCGGTATCGGGGATCTGTGGGCAGCTGGTGTCTCAAGAACGACCGTTCATTCAGACGGCAGCCAGTGGACTCGCACCTCGGGCCTAGGGACGGGAAGTTACTACGGAATATGGGGAAGCGCCCCGAACGATGTGTGGGCCGTAGGAACCAGCGGCGCACTGGGTCACTGGAATGGGACCACCATGAACGCCCTGCTCAGCGGACAGACCAATGACTGGCGAGCTATCTGGGGCAGTGCCGCCAACGACATCTGGGCCGTGGGACTCGGTGGCGTGTCCCACTACAACGGCAGCACTTTCTCTGCGGTGCCGATACCCATTGGTGTCTCTGGCCCCTTCAACGGAGTGTGGGGTAGTGCCGCCAACGATGTCTGGGCCATGGGAAGCTCGGTGATTCACTGGGATGGCACCGCCTGGTCGAAAGTCTCCGGCGTGCTCCCCCCGATTACGGGAGTCTGGGGCAGCGCCGCCAATGACGTGTGGGCCGTCGGTGGATTTGGCAGAGTGCAGCACTGGGATGGCAATTCCTGGAGCGTAGTTCCGACCGGGTTCAACGCCAACGTCACCCTCAGCGCGGTATCTGGCAGCGGTCCCAACGATGTCTGGATCGTGGGTCCGTCTGCGACCATGCTGCACTTCAACGGTACCGGCTGGTTCCGCGTCCTGTTGGGAACGACCAGCGATCTATCCGGGGTCTGGGCCAGCGGAGGCAAGGACGTGTGGGTCGTCGGGACAAAGGGACTGATCCTGCATCGCCGCACGCCGTAAGGAATCGATGGACGCGCTGGTGCTGACGGCGAGCATTCAGCGATGGTGGGCAGCAGCTCACGGCTCATCCCAACAAGCCGCTCATTGCCATTCACCAAGCTCCGCGACCGTCGGAATTACCGACTACGGCTTCTCGGCAAGCCGTTTGCGGTAGTACGCCATGCCTCCTCTTCGGCCAATCTCACGTATGTGCTCTCTGGGGCGGGAGATGCTTGTCTCCGGGCGGCCCGCCGAGACGCGGCCTGCAAACCCGCCTCCAACACAACCCTCTAGCCTAGCGACCGCACGTTCTGTACTATGAATGGGTACCACTTTGCTCATTCGGATCGGCCCTGACCGTCGGTGGGGTCGATCCTTTGCCTTGAGTCTATGACGCCATGACTAAGAAGAAAAGGAACCAGCCGCCTGTCACTCCCTCTGCCGCTCCTCCTTCGGGGGAGCGGTCGCCCTGGTACTCGACGTTGAAGATCGAGCAGAACGGACACGCGGTCTATCTGACGACGATTCCTATCGACGAGCTATTTCAATTCTGTACCGTCGAGCGGCGGCATGAGAACCCCATAGATGGCTTTCAGCGACGGCTCAGCTCCACGCGGGCCGACGAGATCGCCGAGTACCTCAACACCGAGGGCAACTCGATTCCCATCAACATCGTGCTATCGGCACAGCCCGAGGCCGAGTTTCGGCACATCCGCGAAAACAAGGGCATCTCGTTCAAGCGGGTGCCCAATGCGTTCGTAATCCTCGACGGTCAGCACCGAATGTGGGGCTATCACAAATGTCCGGCCCGTCATCGTGTCCCCGTCGCCATCTACGAAGGGCTGTCGCGGGCTGATGAGGTTCGGCTGTTCGTCGATATCAACACAAAGCACCAGGGAGTGCCCAAGGCGCTGATTCTCGACGTGAAGGGGCTGGCTGGCAGTGAGAGCGACGAAGAAAAGCTGCTGCGCGAGCTGTTCGACCGGCTCAATACCGACGAAGAATCACCGCTTCTCGGCAGGCTCAGCGCCGCACAGGCGACGAGCGGCAAGCTGTCACGGACGGCGTTTAACACAGCCGTCATGCGTGCCATTCGCGGCGACTCGCTACGCCGCGTTACGTCCAAGGATAAGCAGTATGAGCTTGTCCTAAAATTCCTTCGGTCCTTTCACGATGAGTTGGAAGACAAGTCGCTTGTGCTGAAGCGTCATTTCTTCTCCGCAATATTCGATCTGTTTGATGAAATCGTAAAGAAGGCGAAGAAGGAACACGGAAGCGTTACGCCAGCCAGCCTAAAGTCGATCATTCAGCCGATCTGCAATCTTCCAGAAGATCGGCTGCCGAAGACCCAGAAGCGCGAAAGCTTGGTCGATGTGATGCGCAACATGCTCAACAGCGACACAAGCATCTCAGACGAGGATATTTGACATTCGTGGCTGATTGAGCATTAGCAGCCGCCAGTCACCCGCCACAGGCGATCCCCTGGTCAAATTTCCATCACCGTGGCCACGGTGACATGTAGGGCGTGGCCACGATCGGCTTTTTTCAGGTTGATCGGAATTTTTTCTCGACGGGGGCTTGATCGCGATCGTGGCCGCGCCAGGGTCCAGCGTGGCCACGCTAGCCGATCGTGGCCGCGATCTCAGGACACTCGTTACCACATCCTGCGCGCTTTGATCATATCATGATTTCAATTATGTCGATGGCGCTTTGCTCATCGCGAATGGTGGCCTAATCATTGTGTAAAATCGGTCGTATGAGGCTACTTCGCGTTCCCTTTTATCTCTTCGACAAAGAGCATGCCCGTGCCAAGTAGTGGCAAAACTGTCAAGATGGACAATGCGCCAATAGGCGACCACCGGACCCACAGCGCGCCGATCTCGCCAGCGAGGCAATAGCCGACGGCACCGGAGATAAACCAGACGCCTATGACCGCGCCGACCAATCGAGGTGACGCGAGTCGAAGCACTTGGGCCAGACCGAGTGGACCAACGAGCGTCTCGCCGATGACCAGTAGCGTGTGACAGGCGACAAGCCAGCCCATGCTGACGAGCTGCGTCTTGCTCCAGAGGACGGCGGGAAACAGGACAAGGAAGGCCAGCGACGTTGCCAGCAATCCGACAGCGATGAGCCGAAAGACGCCAAACCTGCGCTGGAGGCCTGGCAGCAGCGCGAGCTGGGCGGGTGCGATGACAAGGACCAGCAGCGCCGGAAGGCCGACGAACCACGACGGGGGCACCGTGAAGCCAAGCAGCGTGCGCTCGACGTGCTGCCCGGTCCACACGAGCAGCGTGCCCTCGACTTGGCCGAGCGCCATGTTGAACAGTAACATCGCCAGCGTCAGGGCGGCGATCGTCTTGACTCGCTGCCACGTCGAGAGGTCATCGGTGGGCGTGTTGATTGGTGACGGTGCATCGGTCTGCTTGCTGACTGGTACATCGCGACGACCGACGGACAGGCAGACTCGCCCAATGCACACGACCGATGCGGTGACGGCAAAGCACCCGGTCCAGCCCCATCGCTGTGTTGCCAGTCCGGCGACGACGGCCCCAATTAGCGCACCGATGTTGATCATCAGATGAAGCCAGACCTGCGCTCGGTCGAGCCTCGGGTCGGTGGCGGTGTAGAGGCGACCGAGGACCGCTTGCGCGCTCGGCTTGAACAAACTGTTTCCGAGGACGAGCACAGCCACCGACGACCAAAGTGCAAGCAGCGATGGCAGCATAAGCAGTGCGTAGCCGACCATCAACAGAGCCAGACTGCCCGTCAAGGCTCGACGAGGACCGAGCAATCGGTCGGCGACAAGCCCACCGGGGAGACTGCCGAGGTAGCCAGCGGCGGTGATGAGCCCCGCCGTGCGTAACGCCTCATCGCGGGGATAGCCGTAGCGCTCGCACAACATGAGCACCAGCGACGACGCGAGCATGAACGCAGCGCAGCGTTCACAAAGGACAGCGAGACAGAGGGGGAGAAAACCGACGGGATGGCGACGCATCAGCAGCACTCCTTGAGTGCGCTAAGCGTCGAAGGGGAGACGGGACAACGAACATAAGCATCAGTTCGGTAATTGCGTTGCGAAGATCAGGCAATGACCGACAAATCACGTTACTGCTCGTCGCAACCTCGTCGGCTGCGCTGGTACAGAAGCAGCAATCGCGGATGTTGGTCCTCGGCGTATCGCCAGTGCCCGACGGGTTCCCAGCCCTCTTTGCACATCTTGCAGTCGAGCTGTTCGCGGTCGTAGCGCTTGCTGTAGTAGACGGAGAACTGTTTTGTCTCGCCCGCAAGCGTCTTCACCGTCGCACGCACATCGGCGGCGTAGCTACCCGGAACCGGGCATGCGTCCAGATCGAGTACCGACGATAGCTCGACACTGGAGACACCCGCGATGTACCGACGCAGTACTCCAATCAGTTGTTCGTCGTGTCGAGAAAGTCCCATTCCCGACGTGACCCGCCCAGACAGACGAGGATCTTTGCGTAGGATTTCCTTCGGCTCGCTCGCCGAAGCCATCGTCGCAGGCACCGTCAGAAGCAAGAAGTCGCCCGGCGCAAACCCAAACAGGCTGCTCCGCACGAACATGATCTCGTTGGGCAGATTGGCAAACGTATTACCAAACATGCACAAAATCCGCCGTCGGTGCGCTCGTTCAGGAGCATGCAGCAGCGTCGTATAGCGCTGGAGGTTGTGAAAGTTGCCTTGGATGGCGTACACAGACACGCTCGACTCGTCGCCCAGTGTCTCCGCAGCGTGCCGGTACGCCGCCGAGCAGAGCGGCTGGCTAATATCGAGCAGATACAGTCGGAGATTGTGGTTCTGGTTGTACTCTAGGAGTCGCTGTGTCAGCCGTACTTCGTCTTTGCCATCGCCACATCCGAGCCCGATCACATCGAGTCCGACGGGACCAGCCAACTCGGCGATCCGCTCGGCCACCTGCCCAAGCTGCATCGACGCTCGGACACGGGTGTAGCTGTCTTGCTCGGCAAAGGAACACCACGCAGCGGCGCTCGTCGGTTCCAGATACAGATAGGTCTGCTCGACGTGGCCACCACGACCATTGAGCTGCATCGTCAGCTCGCTGTGCAGCTTCAGCGCGTCGTATTCCGGTGCCAACCAGCAGTTCGGCGCGAAGTCTTGGGTCTGTGGTCGTCGGCTGACGATGTGGCTTCCGATGGGGCTGGGGTCGATGCGCAGCTCTGGTACCGACTGAAGGTGCATGATCGTCGTTCGCGTCGGTGGACGAAGCGCCTTCTCAACATTCCTCAGCGTGCTCTCGGAAATCCCAGCCCGTTCTGCCAGCACCCGTCGAGATAGACCAGCCGATTGTCGCCGACGCTGAAGGTCAGCCCCCCAAGACCGCAGCACTGTCTGTTCGTTGCTCTCGGGCTCGACGATACCTGCGGCAAGCTGTAGCAGCGGCGTCGCCTCGGGACTAGGGCCTACGGGCTGCGTCTTCTCGGCGTCGTTCAGGGATGCCCGCAACGTCTCCCGAGCACGTCGCAGCTCGACACGTCGTTCTTTGGGACTCTGCTTGATCAGACGATCCAGAACTTGAATCGTCCCCGAGAACAAGGTTCTGACCGGGATGCTCTCTGACTGTTCCACGACAAACTCCTACCTCCTGTGAGGGCTAGCACGGACGAGTCGCCACAGCCAAGCGTCCAAGCACAGGTAAAAATTACCTGGCTTGGGTACACCGCGATTGCGTGGCCTGGTCATCCGAAACTGACCACACGGCCAACCCATCCGCGACCCACTCCGCACAGCTCAAGCGACAAAATGGCGCGCATGGGGCTGAGCGCACGGACTGTTTCCAAAACTACATGATTTTTCTGCATCAGAACCAAGTCACCGACGGGGGAATTACGATTTTTTCGTCTGAGTGTATTTGGTCCTTTACA
>CAYTGC010000221.1:0-8253 GCA_964437195.1 uncultured Myxococcales bacterium
GGCAAGGGGCACGAAGACTACCAAGTCATTGGCACCAGCAAACAGCACTTCGATGATCGAGAGGAGGCCCAGCGGGCTTTGGCACTTCGAACTGACGCCCAGGCGCGCACAGGCACGCCAACACCGCAGGCCACCGTTTCCATCCAACCATCCATTGAACTGCCACTGGAACGCGTCCTGAGCGCAACTGGAGGCCGTTTGGTACGTGGGTCCACCCATCGCTTCACTGCGGTGACCATCGACAGCCGAGGTGTGACACCCGGCAGCTTGTTCGTGGCCATTCGTGGCGAGCGGCTCGATGGGCATACGTTCATCGCCCAGGCTGTGCAGAGCGGTTGCGGCGGCGTGCTGATCGAGCGAGACAAGCTTCACCTGGTCCCCGAATCGACCGGCGTCGCCGTCATCGAAGTCGCTGACACCATCGTCGCTATCGGGCAACTCGCTCGCGCCCACCGCGAAGCCCCAGAGATTGCGGCCAAGCTGAAAGTCGTCGCCGTCACGGGTTCCTCGGGCAAGACGAGCACCAAAGATCTCATCGCGTCCATCTTTTCGGTCCATGTTGCTGACGCAGGAGAGTTGGTCAAAACCGACGGGAACTTGAACAACCACCTCGGCGTGCCATTGACGCTGCTGCGACTGCGTCCGGGTCAGCGTTACGCCATTGTCGAAATGGGAATGTCCGCGCGGGGCGAGATCGCCTATCTCACATCACTGTGCCGTCCGGATGTGGGCGTAATCACCAACGTCGGCCCGGCCCACCTGGAAACGCTCGGGACGATCGAGAACATCGCCCAGGCCAAAGGGGAGCTCTTCGCCGGTATGCAAGACGGAGCCACGGCGGTCTTCCTCGATGGACATGCCCTGATTCGCGACCAAGCGGTCCGCGCCGGAGCGTTTTCGTCCCGGCTCCGTCTGGCGCTTGGCTCGAGCGGTCCGCATCCACACGCGCAGGCGACTGCTCATGTTCGGATCGTCAGTGAAGATCTCGATGGATTGAAAATCGAACTGAGCTGCCCACAGCAGACGGGTTCTTCATCACAAACGCTGCACTTGCCGCTGATTGGCCCCCATCACGCCGACAATGCAGCGCTGGCGGCGGCGGCGGCTCTCGCACTGGATGTAGCACCAGCGACGATTGCCACCGGACTGTCACGGGTCAGGCCCGGCAAGCATCGCGGGCAGCTCGTCGAGCTGGGTGGACGCCGGGTGCTCGATGACTGCTACAACGCCAATCCTTCGTCGGTTTCTGCGGCACTAAAAGCGCTCGGCGGTCTGCGACAAGGCGGCAAAGCGGTCGCAGTCCTGGGTGACATGCTCGAGCTTGGCCCGACG
This sequence comes from uncultured Myxococcales bacterium, assembly GCA_964437195.1. GTDB lineage: Bacteria > Myxococcota_A > Polyangia > Palsa-1104 > JAEUJZ01 > JAEUKA01. Next base: position 1,333 of record CAYTGC010000221.1, read on the forward strand.
GAAACGGAGCTTCATGCGACGATTGGACGCCTGGCCGCGACACTTGAGCTCAAGAAGCTCATCACGCTCGGAGAACGTGCGCGTCACATTGGCAGTGCAGCGACAGCACTCGGCTGTGATGCGATTCATGTCGATTCCCCACAAGCCGCCGCCGAAGCTGTCGTCGCGGCCACCGAACCGGGCGATGTCGTGCTCATCAAAGGCTCACGCGGCATGGCCCTCGAGCGAGTGCTCGATCAACTTGTGACCTTGCTGTCTCCGCCACCGCCTGCGAGCGCTGGCTAAGGGATACGAATTTATGCTCTACCATCTGCTCTATTCGCTGCACAACATCCCGTCGCTGCGTTTCCTGAACGTGGTGCGCTACGTGTCGACTCGAAGCATCTTGGCGATTCTGACGGCGCTGCTCCTCGGGCTTCTGCTGGGACCTTGGCTTATCGAACGACTGCGCAAAATGCAGATCGGCGAGAGCATCCGCACCGACGGACCGGAAGGTCACAAGAAAAAGGCTGGAACCCCGACAATGGGCGGGCTGCTCATCCTGTTCTGCGTGTCGCTGGCGACGCTGTGCTGGTGTGATCTGAGCAGCCGCTTCGTGTGGATCGCACTGATCGTGACGCTGAGCTTCGGTGCAGTAGGATTCCTCGACGACTACCGCAAGCTGCGGGTGTCGAAAAAGGGTCTGCCCGGCAAAATGAAGCTGGCGCTTCAGACGGTGATCACGATAGCTGTCGTCGCATACATCTTCGGGTCCAACTTGTATGACCCGAGCCTGCGCTTCCGCGTTGCGCTGCCGCTGCTCGATTTCAACAAGTATCCGCTCGAGATGTATCCGGCGGTCTATTACGCGCTGGCGGTGTTTGTCATCCTCGGCGCGAGCCACGCAGTCAATCTCACCGACGGACTCGACGGACTGGCGATTGGACCAACCATCGTTGCGGCGGGCACTTTCCTGATCCTCAGCTACGGCGCCGGCACAATCATCAAGGGCTTCAACATCGCCGAGTATCTCAAGATCCCGTACATTCCAGGATCAGGCGAGCTGGCGGTCTTTTGCGGGGCGCTCGCAGGGGCAGGCGTTGGTTTCCTTTGGTACAACACCTACCCGGCGCAGGTCTTTATGGGCGACGTGGGCTCGCTGTCACTCGGTGGAGCGCTCGGAACCCTCGCCGTTCTCACCAAAAACGAGTTCACGCTGGTCATCCTCGGTGGTGTTTTCGTTGCCGAGACACTGTCGGTGATGCTGCAAGTCGCGTCGTTCAAGCTGACGGGCAAGCGGATCTTCAAAATGGCGCCGCTGCATCACCACTTCGAGCTCAAAGGCTGGGCCGAGCCGAAGGTGATTGTCCGCTTCTGGATCATCTCGATAGCGCTGGCGCTGATCTCGCTGGTGACGCTGAAGGTTCGCTAGTCGATGCCCACACAACTCACTTCGCGACGGGTTGCCGTTGTTGGACTAGGTACAAGTGGCCTGTCGGTGGTGCGGTTCTGCATCGAGCGCGGCGCGCGGGTCGTGGCCTGTGACGATCGCAGTGAAACCGCGCTGGCCAAGTCTTTGGGATCCATCGCACCACTTCTTTCGACGGGACGGCTCGAATTGATGCTCGGTGGCCTGCGGAGCGATGTGCTCTGCGGCGTCGATCTCATCGTCTGTTCTCCGGGCGTGCCACCAACGAGGCAGCCACTGGTTGACGCACGCGGCGCTGGCGTACCCATTACGGGCGAAATCGAGCTGGCCAGCCAATACATCACCGCGCCTGTCATCGGCATCACAGGAACCAACGGAAAATCGACGGTGACCAGCCTCTGCGGCGCGATTGCGAAAGCAACCTCTCGTCCCAGCTTTTGTGGTGGCAACCTGGGCACGCCGCTCATCGACGCGGTTGGAACCGCAGCCGGTAGTCCGCAAGGCATCGTCGTCATCGAGCTGTCGTCGTATCAGCTAGAGACCTGCGAGAGCCTAAGCTGCCACGCCGCCGCGCTGCTCAATCTGACGCCTGATCACCTGGACCGCTATCCGTCAATGCGCGAGTACGGCGATGCCAAAGCGCGCATTTTTCGCAACATGGCACCGTGGGCAACGCGGGTGGTCAGCGCGGACGATCCCGACGTGCAAGCGCTCTATGCGCGCCACCTGGGGTCAAATGACCCAAGCTTCCTGTTTACGACCGACTCGATTCTGCCCACTCGACGAGTTCAGGGGCGAAATCTCCAGCTTGGCGGTTTTGTAAACGGGGGCGACTTGGTCCTGCGCGGCGCAGCAGGCGGTCTCGCGGCGGCGATGGCGGGCCGAGAGCCGGTCGAAGAACGCTATCCACTTCGCGACTTTCAGCTCGTCGGTAGGCACAACCAAGCAAACATGCTGGCGGCGTTTCTGCTGATGCGGGCATCTGGCCTCGCCAGCTACGACGAGGTCAAGCGAGCGACAGCTTCGTTTCACGCCCTCGCCCACCGCATGCAGCTCGTCGGGGAAGCCAGCGGAGTGGCTTTTTTCGACGACAGCAAGGGCACCAACGTCGATGCAGTCGTCGCAGGATTGGCTGGCTTCCCTCGTCCGCTGGCGCTGATTGCCGGCGGTCGCGACAAGGGTGGCTCGTATGAGCCGCTCCGCAAGACCTTGAGCGAGCAGCAGACCCGCGGCGTGGTCGTGATCGGAGAAGCGGCGCCACTCATTGAACAAGCACTCGCCGGTACCTCGTTCCCGATTGCCCACGCTGCGTCGATGGAAGGCGCAGTCCGCCAAGCGATGTCTTGGTGTCAGTCGGGCGATGCGGTGGTGCTGTCGCCCGCGTGTTCTTCGTTTGACATGTTTCGTGACTATGCGCATCGCGCCGCGGTTTTCTGCGAGTCCGTCGCAGCGCTGCCGGGTGCAAAAATGCTCCCTTCTCTGTCCAGCGACGGAGAGAACTCGTGAAAAACGACGACGCCGCGCTACCACAGCCGCAGCTACACCGGGCCGACCCACTGCTGTTTGTCGTGGTGCTCGTGCTCGTCGGGCTCGGCCTGGTCATGGTGTATTCTTCGTCGGCGGTGCTGGCCCAACAGAAGATGGGCGACAGCCGCTATTTTCTGGTTCGGGATCTCGTCTGGGTGCTGCTCGGCCTGGTGGGGATGGCGCTGACGATGCGAATTGACTATTCGCTCTACAGGCGGCTGGCCTATCCCATTCTTGGCGTGGCCACCGCTCTGCTTGGCGCGGTACTCGTGGTCGGCGTTCGAGTCAATGGCGCCCGTCGCTGGTTTCACGTTGGACCGCTCTCGTTTCAACCAGCAGAGCTTGCCAAAGTCGCGCTGATCATCTTTTTGGCGCACATCCTTGCGAAGAAAGCCGACAAGGTTCGCCACTTTCTGCTCGGCTTTCTACCACCGCTGATTGTGTGTGCGATGTTTGCCGGACTGCTGCTCAAACAACCGGACCTCGGCACGGCGATGATCGTCGGTGGCACAACAATCGTGATGCTGTTCGTCGCTGGTACCCGCGTGAGCTATCTGGCGATTGCGGGTCTCGGAGCGCTGCCGATTGTCTACAACGCCATCGTCGGCACGCCGTGGAGACTGCGACGCATTCTCGCCTTCCTCGATCCCTGGCAGTTCCGCGACACCTTCGGCTATCAGATGGCGGCTTCACTGATCGCGGTTGGTTCCGGTGGACTTACCGGCCAGGGGCTCGGTGACAGTCGACAAAAGCTGCTGTTTCTGCCCGAAGCCCACACCGATTACATCCTCGCCATCATCGGAGAGGAGCTGGGCTTCGTCGGAATCGCCGGAGTGATTGCGCTCTACGTGCTGATGATTCTACGCGGCTGTGCGACGGCAGCTCGGGCTCGGGACGCGTTTGGCATGTTCCTGTCCGTCGGCATCACTGCGATGTTCGGGCTCCAAGCGGCCTTCAACATTGGCGTGGTCCTCGGTGCACTGCCGACCAAAGGGCTCACCTTGCCGTTTCTTTCGTTCGGTGGTTCGACGCTGGTGATTGATCTTTGTGCGATTGGGATGCTGCTCAACATTTCGCGACGAGAGCCAGCACCGGTGGAAAAAACGACCAAAAAACGCTCCGTGTGGGCATTTGTCGCTAGACGCAAGAATCGACGAAAAGTCGCCCCCCGCACAGCCGGAGCGACGGCATGACGGAAGCGCTCCGCACATCGGAGGCCCCGACCGTTCGGGTGGTCATCGCTGGCGGCGGGACCGGCGGGCATCTGTTCCCAGGTCTGGCTGTCGCAGAACAGCTCACGGCGCGCGGCGCAAAGGTCACGTTCGTGGGCACCGCCCGTGGCATCGAGGCCAAAGTGATACCGCAGTCGGGCTATCCCTTGGAGCTGATTGATGTGGCGGGGCTGAAACGGCAAGGCGTGGTTCCCACACTGCGGTCGCTGCTCAAGCTTCCGGTTGCGCTGCTACAGACGATTGGCCTGCTGCGACGACTACAGCCGCAGGTGGTGGTGGGCGTCGGTGGATATGCATCAGGACCAGTGGTGCTGTTGGCCGCGCTGATGCGGATTCCGACGGTGGTGCTCGAACAAAACTCAGTGCCGGGCGTAACCAATCGAATCTTGTCGAGGTTCACTCGGGCAGTTTACACCGCATTTCCGCATGCAAGTCGGTTCTTTCCGAGGCGCAAGGTATCGCTGCTGGGCAATCCGGTGCGTCAGTCCATCACTGCCGAGGCACACGAGCCTGTTGAACGAGCCGGGCCAGTCCGACTGCTGGTGCTCGGTGGCTCTCTCGGGGCCAAAGCAGTGAATGCACTGGTCGTCGAGGCGCTGAGTGAGTTAGGCAAGCAGCCCTCGCCGTCACTGGCTCCGCTCGATGAGCATGTATTTGTTCACCATCAGACCGGGGCATCGGATCTGGCAGCGACGGAAGAGCTGTATGCCCAACGACCGCAGCTTGCCAAGATGGTCCGCGTCGAGCCGTTTATTGCGGACATGGCGTCGGCCTACAAGGACTGCGACCTGATGATCGGGCGCGCCGGAGCAACGACGATTGCGGAACTTACGACGATTGGGCGGCCTGCCGTGCTGATTCCATTTCCGTTTGCCGCGGACGACCATCAGACACACAACGCTCGCTACCTCGTCGAAAACGGAGCGGCGCGCATGCTCCAGCAGAAAGACACAACGCCCCAGCTTCTCGCGAGCACCATCGCGGAGCTGGTCCAAGATCGCACGGTCCTTTCGGCGATGGCCAGCGCGAGTCGAAAGCTGGGCAAACCCGAGGCATCACAACGAATCGCCGACGAAGTCTTGCGGCTCGCGAAGCGCTGATGGCTATCGACCGCCCAGCTCTAGCTCGATCCGCTGCCGGTCACCTGGACGAAGCTCGATGGGCTGCGCCGCACTGCCCTGCCCGCTGGTGACTTGGACTCTGAGCTTGCCCGGTGGTACGTCCGAAAGCTCGAACTCACCACGAACGTCCGATCGGCCACGCGCCACGACCGTGCCTTCTTCGGTCACAATCAACACATCTGCCCCATCGACACGGCTGCCCATCAAACGGACCTGCCCAAGAAGCTGTGCACCACGAACAAAGCGCAGCCGAACGTCGCGTACGGTGATCTGGTCGGGCGATGCGCCTTCGACAACCTGGACCGCTCTCTGCACCGGCGCATAGCCTTTCGCCCGTGCTTTCACCATGACCTGTCCGGTTGGAACGCCGGTCTGTGCGAAGTGACCATCGGTGGTGACACTGACGGGCCATCGCTCCCCACTCGGAAGCTCCAGCCAAACCTCTAACCCATCGGGAAGGCCGCTGGTGCGCGCATCCTCAATCTGTCCAGCAATTCCACCGCCGGGGCGTAGCTCCAGTCGAGCCTCGTCTCGACGCTGTTCTGCTCTTACGACCTGAAAAAGCGGAGCAAATCCTGCCGCACGAACGGTCACGCGGGCGTCTCCCGACGGAAGCAGGGGAATCGCAAACTGTCCACGCGCATCCGTTGTTCCTTGCTGACGACTTTGGCCGACCTGGACTTCCAATCGCGCCGAAGCCACCGCAAAGCCGCGATGGTCTAGCACTCTGCCGCGCAGATCCGTCCGTACCGACAGCCCCGCACCGCTCGACGGATCATTCGGATCGCCTAGCAGAGGATCGGCGCATTCGACCGGTGTGGCCAAGCGAAGGACAACTCGCAGCGACGACTCCGCCTGGGCGATCACAGCCTGAGCAGGCATTTCTACTTCCGCCGACGCACTTTTGCCCTGAAAGTTCGCGAGGAGCAGCAATCGCCCACTCGGTAGCGACGAAAAGCGCGCATGGCCACTGCGGTCGCTGCGAATCACCCAAGCGGACTGGTTCGCCGCTGCTGAGCGCTCGACTCGACCAGCAAGAGCCGTCTGCCCGGAAATCACGTCATCCGGAAAAGGCAACGCGCCTGGCAGTACGCCTAGCTCGCCGATCGCCGCCCCGCGTCCGGTTGCCGAAGTCACCGTGAGCATCCCAGGGCGAGCCAACACCGACACGCCTTCGACGGGCTGCCCGGCAGGATCAACCACCAGCACCCACAGCTCACGCGAGGCAAACGCGCCCGCATCCGTCGGTGGTGCAGCCAGATCCACCGGAGCCGAACCGAACATCGGCCCCACGGACGCCGTACCTGCATCGGGAAGTACGCTCATGGGTGAGGCAACCGGATCTTGGGCGGTACCGTGCTGCCGAGGCCGAAGCTTCGACACCACGCCGCCGAGAATCACGCCCACAAGCGCGCAACCCAACAGCAGCGAGAGCCGCGCAAAAAACTTCTCCCGCTCTCCGGCCCGCACGCGCATCGTCTCACCAGGCTACTACTGCTTGAACTCCTTGTGGCACGCGCCGCAAGCGCCATCGATGCTCTTTACCGCCGTTTGGACGGCCGCAGCATCCTTGCTCGTGATGGCAGCCGTCAGATCCTGGATTCCCTTGTCGAGCTGCTCACTGTGGCCCGCA
>CAYTGC010000222.1:0-8167 GCA_964437195.1 uncultured Myxococcales bacterium
GCTGCAGGTTGTCGACGAGCATCACATTGACGCGTCGCCTGACTCCGCCCAGGTCCACCGTCGCATGCTCGTCGTCATGAAGCGCAATTACCTTGGCGGGCACAGCCAGACACATCGCCAGTTACTCCCATTCCTTCGTCGAGCGCAGAGCATACGCGTAGACCTGACCAAGTGACAGCCCGGCGTCGTTTGGTGGCAGCAGCATCGGGAAGCGCACTGCGATGCCCTGCCGAGAGAACCCCGCACGCAGCGACTCGCATAGCACTCGATTCATCACGCAGCCACCGCCAAGCACGATTTCTGACAAGCCCATCCGACGCAAAAACGGCATCGCCAAGGCAACCAAGCCCGCGGCGAGCGTGCCGTGAAAAAATGACGCACCGTCCTTCGGCGAACAGTCGAGAAGTCGTCGCCACAGCGGTGACAGATCAAGCTGCGTCGGTCGGTCCAACGCCGCCACGATCTGGTAACCACCTGCGAGTGGTTCGGCTTTGTCGACGAGTGATTCGAGTCGCATGGCGGCTTCCGCTTCGTAGGACTCGCTCTCGCACACCCCGAGGATCGCCGCTGCAACCTGGAAATAGCGACCACAAGCCGTCGTTGGCGGGCTCACTTCGCTGTGTCTGAAAATTCCGACCACGGGCGCGACTGGCCAGCGGGAACCAAACCGCCGCACCGCTTCATCGCTGAGATTCATCTGCGCCAGCACGGCAGTCGCCAAGCGCCAGGGCTGCCGCGCAGAACGCTCGCCGCCCGGCTGCCGCAGTGGTGCCAGATGGCCGATGCGCTGGGTCTTGTCTCCGTCGAAAAAAAGCAGCTCACCACCCCAGGCGGTTCCATCATCACCCAGGCCAAACCCGTCGAGCAGCAGCCCGAGCGCAGGCCCTCGGTCGCCACGCTCGGCCACTACCGCGCACAGATGCGCCTGATGGTGCTGAACCTCCTCGATGCGCAGCCCTAGCTCACTCGCGATGCGACGAGACGCAAAGTCTGGATGACGATCGGCGACGGCCATCGTCGGACGGACATCCAGCAGTCGGCACAAGTGATCGAGCGCTTCATGATAAGCCCGCAGCGTCGCTGGCGACCCGAGATCCCCCAGATGCTGCGAGACGAACGCCTCCCGCCCGCGGGTCAAACAGAAAGTCGCTTTTAGATCGCCCCCAAGGCCGAGCAGCGACGGAGCATCGAAAGGAAGTGCGATCGGATCGGGAACATAACCGCGCGCCCGACGGATGTAGACCGTCTGCTTGGCGACCTGGCGGACAACACTGTCGTCGCAGCGGACAGCGATCGGGCGATCATGGGTCACCACCAAGTCGGCGATCGGCGAGAGCTTTTCCCTCGCCTCCTCGTCGTCGCAAATGAGAGGCTCGTCGTGCAAGTTTCCCGACGTCGCCACAATGGCAAGTTCCGTCGCGGAATCCTGCCAGCCAGGCGCTTGCGGTCGGGACAGCCACTCAAAGAACACCAGGTCGTACAGCAGCGCCGGTGGGAGCATCAAGCCCAGCGTCGAAAGGTTTGGCGCCACCGAGCAAGCGAGCGGTGCATCGGACCGCCGGGACAAGAGGACGATGGGACGGCGAGGATCGCGCAGCAGCCGTGATTCCTCGTCAGATAACTCGACGAAAAGCTGCGCGCTGGCAATGTTGGGAACCATCACCGCAAGTGGCTTGTCGTCGCGCTGCTTGCGCTGGCGAAGCCGCCTTACGACCTCGTCGCGGCGCGCATCACACAGCAGGTGATACCCACCCACACCCTTGAGCGCCACAATCTGACCCGCCTCGATTGCCGACACGATGGTCGCGAGCGAGTGGCTCAGCCTCGGTCCACAATCGGGACAGGCCATCGGCTGGGCATGAAACCGACGGTCGCGCGGATCGCCAAACTCACGCAAACAGGCCGAACAGAGCGGAAAGCGCTCCAGCGTCGTGCGGGCTCGGTCATAGGGCAGGCTGCGCGCAATCGTGAGCCGCGGGCCACACTCGGTACAGCTCGAAAACGGATAGAGAAACCGGCGTGATCCGGGCTGCGTGGCTTCGGACAGACAGGCCTCGCACGGCGCCCGATCGGGACCGATCCGGGTCTGACTGGCCACCGTCGGCACACTCGACAAAATGTGAAACGGCGAATCACCATCGAGAAGCGGACGCTGTTGTGCATCGATCGACTCGATCTGCGCGAGCCTGGGTGGGGTCGCGGCAAGCGCCGAAAGAAACACCTCGGTCTGTTCACCTTGGACCTCGCAGAGAACGCCGCGCTCGTTGTTTTGGACAAAGCCGGTCAGCGCATGCTGGGTCGCCAGCGAGGCCACAAACGGACGAAAGCCGACGCCTTGCACCAAACCGCAGACCTGGACTCGCAGCCGCTGCCGCATCGGTTTAGCCCAGCTCGGCGCGTTTTTCCGCAAGCCAGCGCAGCCACAAGGCCAAGCCTTCGCCCGACTTCGCGGACAGCAAGATCACCGGTAGCCCCGGACGAATCCGCCGCGCATGTTCGACCAGCGTGTCGACGGAAAAATCAAGGTGCGGCAGAAGGTCCGTCTTGCTCACCACCAGGAGATCCGCCGACGCAAACATCGCTGGATACTTGAGCGGCTTGTCTTCTCCCTCGGTGACCGACGCAATGACGACGCGCTTGTGCTCACCGAGGTCAAAACCAGCCGGACAGACCAAGTTGCCGACGTTTTCAATCAGCAAAAGCCCATGTTGCAACACCGGCAGCGACGAAAGAGCATCTTGCACCATCTGCGCATCGAGATGACACGCCTTGCCCGTCTGTACCTGCACCGCAGCGACGCCAGTCTGACGAATCCGCTCGGCATCCAAGTCCGTCTGCTGATCGCCTTCGATGACCGCCACCGGACACTCGGGTGCAACCGAATGCAGGGTCTTCTCGAGCAGCGTGGTCTTGCCCGCGCCCGGACTCGACAGAAGGTTTACGACCAGCGTCTTTTTTGCGGCGAAGCGGAAGCGGTTCTGCGCCGCGATCGCGTCATTGTCCGCAAGCAAGTCGCGCTCGACCTCAATCGTCCGCGTCCGAAGCGCGAGCGGATGACGGTGACGGATCACACGACCGTCGGCCAGCACATGCTCGTGTTCGCCGTGGGTCGCGTGCTCGGGACGGTCTTGCGGCCCGGCACCGCTACAGCCGCAGATCGCACACATCGCTTACCAGACCTCCAACCGGACGAGCCGTAGCGCATCGCCACTTGCGACGACAAGCGAGAACTCTCCGCAGTGAGGACAGGGAACCCCGCGCGTCTCGATCGGGCTCTCGATGTCGCACGACAAACACCGTGCAGTGGCCACAACTCGCTCAATCAATAGCTGCGCGCCGTCGGAAGCCGTTCCCCGACTGGCAGCGGCAAAAGCAAACTGCAGCGCGGAAGGCTCGACGTGAGAAAGCGCTCCGATGGAAACCGTCACGGCAACGACGTGCTGCGCCTGGGCTGCCGCGGCTTCTTCCTCGACGAGCGACAGCAACTTCTGCACAAGCACTAGCTCGTGCATTGCCTAGTGATGCGCCTCCGCAGGCTTGCCGCCGATCAGCTTCTCGACTTCGTGATGCTTGGCTTCACGCAGCGCCGCGGTCTTCGCCTCGAGGTTCAGACGCAGGACCGGCTCGGTGTTGCTCGGACGAACGTTGCACCACCAATCGGCGAGGCGGATCGTAATTCCATCGAGCCAAGACACCTCGGCCCCAGGGAAAGCGGTTTCCAGGCGTCGCAGCACCGCATCTTTGTCAGTCACGACGAAGTTTATCTCCCCCGTCGCAAAATAGCAGGCCAGCGGCCTTAGCACCTGGCTCAGCGACTGATTGCGCTTGGTCAGCACGCCGAGCAGCCACAGCATCGCCAGCTCGGCGTTGTCGGTATAAAACGCGTCACGGAAATAGAAGTGGCCCGACAGCTCACCGGCGAAGATGGCTCGGGTCTCACGCATGCTCTTCTTGATGAAGCTGTGACCGACACGGCTCTCGAGTGGCTTGCCGCCGTGCGCGAGGATCTGGTCCCGGACCACCCACGACGAGCGCAGGTCATAAATCACCGTGCCGCCCGGCTCACTCGCCAAGAACTCTTCGGCGAGGAGCGCAGTGATCTGATCGCTTGGCGCCAGCTCGCCACGCTCGTCGACAAACATCGCGCGATCGCCATCGCCATCGAACGCAATGCCCAGGTCGGCGCCTACTTCTTTGACCTTGGCTTGCAGGTCGACCATGTTGCGCGGATCGAGTGGATTGGGTTCGTGGTTTGGGAAGCTGCCGTCGACTTCAAAGTAGAGCGGCGTCACCTGACACGGCAGCTGCGCAAGCAGGTTGGGCAGCACCGCGCCCATCATTCCGTTGCCAGTGTCGATAACGACCTTGAATGGCTTGCTCGGCGGTGTCAGCCCGAGCAAAAACTTGTGGTAGTCGGCGATGACGCTGCGTTCTGCCAGCTTGCCCGGCGTCTGTGAGACTGGGAGTTCGACATCCGATTTCGCAATTTTTTCGATCGCAGCAATCCCGGTGTCGTAGCTAATCGGCGTCGCGCCGCGACCACACAGCTTGAAGCCGTTGTAGCGGGCCGGGTTGTGGCTGGCTGTGATCATGATGCCCGCGTCGGCATCAAGGCTTGCGACAGCGTAGTAGAGCGTCGGCGTACCGACTTCGCCAATGTCGATGACATCGCAGCCAGCCGCCAAGATGGCATCGACGAGGGCGCGGCGAATGCTTGGGCCGCTTTGTCGCATGTCACGTCCGATGACGATGCGTTTTGTACCAAGTACCGATACCGCTGCGCCACCGATTCGAGAAGCAAGCTTCTCATCTAGCTCGACGGGATAGGTGCCGCGGATGTCATACGCCTTGAAGATGCCTGCCATGGTTGTCCTTCGGGAATGATTCGAACGGTCGCGCCCACCGCAGTGGCGGCGCGATCGAAGTGGATGCGGTTGAACAGGGAAGACGGCGAAAGCGGGGGACTACTTGCCGCCGCGCTCTTTTTCTTGCTGGCGCTTGACGCGCTCTTCGATGCGCTTCTGCTCGATGCTCGCGCCGGCCTTGATGCCAAGCATCTTGTCGACGATGTTTTCGTTCGGGTCGGTCTGCGAGTCGCCCGTCGTCACGTTGTCGATGACGTGGGTGTTGGTGTGGCGAACGCGAGGCGGGCTGTTGACGGCGCGCTCTTTTTCGATCTGCGGCCACTGCGACTTCTGAATGATCGACAGACAGAAGTTGTTGTAGAACGTCGTCGCGTCGTAGGCCCGAAGGGTGTAGTCGCCCTGCGGCGGCCACTCGTAGTAGTCGAGCGCCATCTCATCATCGGTCTGCTTCTTGGCGAAGCTCATCGACGCCTTGCCGTAGCGACCTTCCATCGCGCCGACGAAGGTATCAAAGTCCATGCCCTTGAACTTCTCGGCGTTGTAGACGATGTACTGCTTGTAGAGCTTTTCCTTCCAAAAGAAGAGAAAGCGCTTGAGGTCCTTTTCCCACAGCACCAGCATCGACTCGTTGTTGCGGTGACCAAACTCACGGTCGACGATCGACACGTCCCAGCCGGTCTTCTGGCCGCTGAACTTGATGTACGAGCCGCGCATCTGATCGATCGCGTCCTGCCGCTCTTTGCGAATGCGATCTTGATCGGCGGCTTCCTTTTCGGCCTCGATGCGGGGCTGGAACTTGGTGTGGATGTCCTTCTCCATGAGGGTCATCGCTTCTTCCGGAGTCATGCCGAACTTGAACTTGCCGGCAAGCTCTCCGATGGCGCGACCCGCGGACTCTGCGGAGACCTGCGAGGCAGCGGTCTTCGCCGGTGGGGCAGCGGGCGGGGCCTTGGCGCTAACGGGAACACTCGCCGCAAAAAGCAGAAGTGCGGCGGAAGCATGAAGGACTTTCATCGTCGAATTTCTCCTGTCGATTCAAGTACCATACCGCGTGGAGCGACGCCATATGCAGAGCGACGCCGTCGAGTATGGAAAGCCCGATCGTCTAGTGGCTGTGCATTGGTCTGACGACCGAGCTTTTGAGTCGTTCAAGGAAAGTGTTAAAAACAAGACGTGACCGAGTGCACCCATTGCCGAAAACGGTATGAAAACGAAGTACGCTTCTGTCCGGTCGACGGCTTTGCGGTCGTACCCGTGACGGAGCCCCAGAAGCCCTGGGTCGGACGGCTGCTCATGGGTCAGTTCCAGATCCAGTCTGTCTGTGGCCAGGGCGCCACCGGAACCGTCTATTTGGCGACGCAGGTCGGGATGGAACGGCAGGTCGCGGTCAAGGTCTTGCGCGCCGATCTGCTCAAGGATCCAGACATCGTCAAGCGCTTCGTCCGCGAGGCCCGTGCCGGTGCCAAGATAAGCCATCCCAACATCGCCACCGTTCACATGGTCGGTCAGACCGAAGACGGCGTGCCCTTTATCGTCATGGAATACGTACCAGGACGACCGCTGTCGGCGCTGCTCGATCAGGGCAAGCCCATCGGGCTGTCGAAACTGGTGCAGCTCTCGAGCCAGATCGCCGCCGCTCTCACCGAAGCGCACGCGCAGGGCATCGTCCACCGTGACCTCAAGCCGGAAAACATCCTGGTCAGCGAAAAGCGTGGCCAGCCCGATGTCGTAAAGCTCGTCGACTTTGGCATCGCCAAGATCCTCGTCTCGTATGCGCCGGGTGAAGACGCGATCTCGCGCATGGGCACGGTGTTTGGCACGCCGCACTACATCGCGCCGGAGCAAGCGTCGGGACAGTCCGTCGATGGTCGCGCCGATCTCTACTCGCTGGGCTGCATTCTGTATCAAATGGCGACGGGACGCGTGCCGTTTGATGGCAAAGCTGGACTGCAAGTGCTGCTGTCCCAGGTCCGCGATCCGGTCGTCGATCCGCGTGAGCTAAACCCAAAGATCTCGGATGCGCTCGCCGACTTCATCCTAAGCCTGCTCGAAAAAGACCCGGCGGCGCGTCCGCAGACGGCCAAGGATGTTCGGGCCCAGCTTCTCACGTTCGGCGGAGGTGCCGACAAAGACGACACCCGCAAAGGCAAAGCCGCGTCCAAAGCCGACCCGGTAGACGAGCCTGACGACGATGACGGCGATGTCGAGGAAGCAGACAGCGCTGGCGATGACGGACCGTCTCTGGATGCCTGGGCAAGCGGTCAGCTTGATGAGACACCGGCTGTCGAAAAGCGGCGCCAGCCCCCTCTGTCTGCCCGTCGTCCGCCAAGTGGTGCGGCCAGTCTTCCCAAGAGTGGACGTCGTGCCGATCCGACCCCAAAGAGTGTGCCGCGCTCCGGTCGTCCGCAGAGTGGCCGTCCGCGCAAGATCGAACCCGAGCCAGCGTTTGCCCGTCGCGAGGTCTTCGAAGAGGAAGACGACGCGGTGGCCGAGCCGTTTTACAAGCGACACGCCAAGCCGCTCCTCGGGGTGTTTGGCGCGATTACCGTCGGCCTTTTGTTCGGGGTGATTTATGCGCAGTTCCGCACCACGCCACCTGCGCCGCCAGCCGTGACACCACCGCCCTCGCTACCGGCAGCGGCTCAGCCCTTGGTTTCGCCCACCGGGAAGCCTGGCCAACCAGCGCGCCCTTCCGCAAGCCCAGGCCGGCCCAGCCCACCTTTGGCCGCTCCGACCGCCGCAGTCCCCGGCAAGCCCGCGGGCCTGTCTGTCCCGGTTTCGGCTTCTGCTCCGCTCGTTCCGGCGACAGGCTCCCTGCCGCCAACAGGTCCGCTGCCGCTGGCTCCGCCCGCGATTCCACCGCCGGCTGCTGCACCTGCGACAGCCCCGGCCCCCGCTCCGGTTGTGGCTGCACCGACGCCCGCGGTTGCACCTGCGGCGGTCCCGGCACCTGCGGCGCCCAAGCCGACCGAAAAGCCAGCGGAGCAGAGCGAGAAGCCGACCGAGAAGGCCGCCGAAAAGCCCGTCGAAAAAGCGGCGGAGAAACCCGCTGACAAGCCCGCAGAAAAATCAGCAGACAAGCCGGCGGAGAAACCGGTCGAGAAAGCGGCGGAGAAACCGACGGAAAAACCCGCTGACAAGCCAAAGGAAAGCGGCGGTGAGGAGTCCGGCAGTGAGCCCAGCGCCGATCCGTACGGCGGTCTGAAGTAACCAAGCGGAGCAGACTACGAAGCCGCTTCGCTCTCCGAAAGCGGTGGGAAGACAAGCTGGGCCGCGGCGGCCACTTCAACCGACGAATCTTG
>CAYTGC010000223.1:0-8162 GCA_964437195.1 uncultured Myxococcales bacterium
TGATTCGGGAAGCGAGCTTCACAATTGGTCGCGCGCCCCACAACAACATCGTGCTTCCCGACGTACATCTGTCGAGTGAGCACGCTCAGATCTTTCGCGAGGATGACAAGTACATCTTCAAAGATCTGCGGTCCACCAACGGCTCGCGAATACAGAAACGCGACGGAGCTGTGCTGTTTGTCGACGCAACGACGGGCTTTGAATCGGTGCTGAGCGAAGGAGATAGACTGCTCCTCGGCGATCCCATCGATCCCGTCGTCCTGTCGTGTTCGCTGTCTGAAGTACAGATGACTCCGATGACGGCGCCAGCGGGAAGCAGTTCCCCGACGGTACCAGCGATTCAACTGGGTCGCAGTGGCCAGCCGACGACAGCCAGCCCATCCGCGAAAAGCACGCCGACAGAAAGCGACGCGCCCGAACCGGAAGGACGAGTGCTGCTGCGACGACCTCTCACTGAAGCGGAAGCCGTCGCTGGCAAGGTGGAGCGAGATCCGGTTCTTGCGACTGGGCTGCTCACTTTGTCCAAGCGACTCGGGCGACGCGGGCTCGACTTGCAGGCCGTTTTTGAAGGCATCGCCGAGTCGGTGTTTGAGCTTGTGCCTCTTGCAACCCATTTGGCGATTGAGCTTACCGACGGAAGCGAAGGCAAAATGGCGACGGTATTTGGGGCGACCCGCAAAACCGATGCCAAGACGGATCCCAAAAAAGATCCATCCACCGACGGAAAACCGGCGCTTCCGATTCGGGCGTCACGGGCCGTGATCCGTCGCGTGCTCTCGGACCGAGCGGCGGTGTTGATTGCCAATGCGCCGCAGGATCTCGCTGGGGCAGCGTCGATCATGGGCGCGCGGATTCAGTCGATAGTTGGTGTGCCCCTGTGGGATGGCGATGAGATCCGCGGTGTCATTCAGTGTGACAACCGCAATTCGGCTGCGATGTTCCGAGAGAGAGACCTGGAGGTCCTGTTGGTTCTCGCCGGACAAGCCTCGCTGGCGATCGAAAATGCCCGGCTGCATCAGCGCCTGCGACTCGCAGAAGAACAGCTTCGGGCCGAGAATCGCTATCTCAAGAGCCGGGAGGAAAAGCGCCGCACCGTCGAGCCAATCGGCCAAAGCCCTGCCTTCCGCGATGTCCTAAAGCAAGTTCAGAAAGTCACCGACACTCGCGCCACCGTCTGTATCGAGGGCGAAACGGGCACCGGCAAAGAGCTGATTGCGTCGCTTATCCACTCGCAGTCGAGCCGTCGCGACAAGCTGTTCGTCGCCCAGAACTGCGCGGCGGTTCCAGACACGCTGCTCGAATCCGAGCTGTTCGGTCACAAAAAGGGATCGTTTACCGGCGCGGACGCGGACAAAAAAGGCCTGTTCGAGGTTGCAGATGGAGGCACGCTGTTTCTCGACGAAATCGGCGAGATGTCTCTCGGCCTTCAGGCCAAGCTGCTGCGCGTGCTGCAAGAAAGCGAAGTGCGCCCGATTGGTGCGACCCAGCCACGCAAAGTGGACGTGCGAATACTCTGCGCAACGAATCGCTCGCTCGAAAAGGAAGTCGCCGAGGGCCGATTCCGTCAGGATCTCTATTATCGACTGAAGGTCTATCCGATTCGTCTGCCGTCGCTGCGCGAGCGACGAGAAGATGTCGGTCTGCTCGCCGAGCATTTCTTGCACAAGTACTCGAGCGAGATGAAGAAGGCGGTGGCGGGCTTTACGTCGGAAACCCTGGCTCAGCTTGCCGCCTACAACTGGCCGGGCAACGTCCGTGAGCTGGAAAATGAAGTCCAGCGACTGGTGATTCAGGTCGATCCAGAGGCGTTTATTACGGCGGATCTGCTCGCGCCGCGCATGCGCCAAGCCGAAGGGCTCATGGACCGCATCGCGCCGCAAAAGGGCCAGCTGAAGGACATGATGGAAGAGGTTGAGCGCTTTTTGCTCATTCAAGCGCTCAAGGATCACGGCGGAAACAAGACTCGCACCGCCGAGACGCTGGGCATCACCCGCGAAGGACTGCACAAAAAGCTGGCCAAGTTCGGTCTCTAGCGCTGCCCAATTTCGATCTTTTTTTCAGGGTTCTGAAACACAAAAAAGTCCTGCAACAAAGCGTGATAGCCTGGACAGGATGGCTACCTTTATCCTGTCGTATCCCGACAAAGCGTTTGTCCCTCGTGGCGCAAGCGCGTCGACAGCAAGCACTCCTTCAGGTGCTGCATTTGCCCAGTGGATCAAGCTGTGCGACGAAATTCATCGACACCAAGGTCGCATCTTGGTGATTGATCCTTCGAGCAGTGGCGCGGTTCCGTCCGTTTATGCAGCGCTTCTTGGTTCTCCCTTTCTGTCGCCAGGCAAACTTCCCCAGCCGGTGTTTCTGCGCGCCAACCACGGCGAAACAGCAGGCGAAGACGCAGTGCATCGCGCAATCAGCGATTCGGGGCTGCAGGTCCGTGTCGCGCAGCACCGCTGGCAAGGCCAAGTCGACATCATTCCCGTCGGACGCAACCGCTTCATCTTGACCCACGGTCAAGCGGATCAGGGATCGTCGCCACATGTGATCGACGAAATCAAAGAGCTGCTGCCGCTCGGTGCGCAGGTGATGGCAGTTGAGCTGTCGCCGAGCTGTCCACGCGGCAGTGCGGCGCTGTGCTGCATCACCGATCCGAGCAACAAGTCGCTGGTTCTGGTTTCTCGCTCGGCGCTCAGGTCGCATACGCCCGAAGCCATCGGGCCATTTGTCGGAAACAACGTCGAGGTGTCGATTCTGTCGGCAGAAGACGCCTCGCTGTTCGCCAGTGAGTGTCTGAACGTCCGCGGGACGCTGATTCTTCCGCCGGGCTGCTCGACGATCCTGCGCGGGCTTCTGATCCGTCGGGGCTTTCAGCTCGCCGAGGTGGATGTATCAATGCTCGTCGGTCCTCAGGGTGGCGGCCCACGTCTTCTGGCGTGCGAGCTACCGGGCCTGGTGCTTTCCGACGAAGCGCCATCGTATCTTTTGCGTCGGGAACGCCTGTCCTTGCTGGCGCGCGAATACCCAACGTAGCGCATCTTGACCTTATGTAGGGAGAGCCCTCATGAGACTGCTTGGTCGCTCCTTCGTTTTTGGACTGCTTACGCTGCTTGGGCCACCGTCGGTTCACGCCATCGATCATCAGGATGCACCGTCGCTTGCGGCCACACCGAACGCGGACATCGCCGATCTATTTGGCTGGATGTCTTCCGACGGGAGCAAAGTCATCCTCGCGATGACGCTGTATCCCACTGCACCGGCGAGCGCGAAGTTTGCGACCGATACGGTGTACGTCTTCCACACCAGCAGCCGCGCCGCGATAACCTCGACGACAGCGACGCTCGTGGACATCGCCTGTACCTTCGATGACACCCAGAAGATCGCTTGTGCCGTCGGGGACGCATCGGTCACCGTGACTGGTGATGCGAACATCGCGGCGGGCCTCGCTCGCTCGGACAACAAGCTGCGGGTCTTCGCCGGTCTTCGCAAAGATCCCAGCTTCGCCAGCATTGCCAACATCGATCAGATGAAGAGCGCGGCCAAGACAGCGCTTGCTTCGGCAGCTGCGCCGGACGCGTCGGGCTGCAAGGCGACCACCGGCAAGACGGCAGTAACAGCGCTTGGCTCGACGCCAGCCACGAACACCTGGGCAAGCGCCAACGTCCTGGCGCTGGTGCTGGAAGTCGACAAAACCTTACTCAGCCGTGGCGGCCCAATCTTTGGCGTGTGGGGCGCAACGCACAAAAAAGCCAAGACCAACTAACGAGGGATGCCGATGACAAAAGCAATCATTCCATCGCTCTTTGGTCTGCTGGTCGGTTGTGGAGCCGGCGTTCCCGCCGTTCCGCCGTGCAGCACCACCGTCTGTGCCACGGGTCAAGTCTGCAATCCTTCGACCGGCGCTTGCGAGGCACAGCCTTCGCGCTGCACAGGGGTCACCTGCGCTGGTCCACTTGCCTGCGATGGTGCGACCGGATTCTGCGTACTTCCCATCGGAGACTTGATCGACCGCGCGGGCCGTCCGCTCATCAACTTGGCAGTGACGAATCCGTTTGACACCGTGATGGTCAACGGTCAGCCCGAAGCAAGCGCGACGACTCGCGAACGCTACAACAAAGACAAATCGTTCCCGTGGTCGGCTTGGGCTTCGACGTTGGCTCCGACGCTCGCTCTATATGACGGACTCGATGGAACGTGTGGACACGCGCTCGCATCACCGACGCTGGGAGCCAGCCGATTTGCGTCCATGGCGTCGCTGCTCGCCGCGGATACGATCATCGTCGATACCTCGAAGCAAGCCTGCGCCGGATATCTCAACGTCGAAAAGTTCGCGCTTGCCGGAATGTCGAGTCCCGACTGTGGCGGTCGTAAGCTGGACTATGACGTCGTCGATGGGACGTTTTCGCTCCTCGTTGGAAGCGGTGCCACCGATTCTGTGGCCATCACGAACACACCGCTGCCGACCTTTCCCTACCTGCCTTAATCGCCGTCCGTGGGGGATGCGGGGCAGCGACATCGGCATTAGCATGCTGGCATGAACGCTGTGCTGCCATCCCCGACCGATGCCGACATCGCCATTGACCCGATTTGCAAGATGAAGGTCGATCGGCGGGCTCCGAAAGGCGGCAGTCACGATTTCCTCGGTACGACCTATTTTTTCTGCAATCCGCGCTGCCGCGAAAAGTTCTCGGCGGACCCGGAACGGTATCTGTACGCGACCAAGCCGCAGCCCAGCAAGGCGCCCGCGTCCGCGCGCTGGATTTGCCCGATGTGCCCCGAGGTACGAGAGGAAAAACCGGGGCCGTGTCCAAAGTGCGGGATGGCGCTGGAACCGGATCAGCTCGATATGAGCGCTCCTGCCGACGACAAAAATCACGAACTAGAGCAGATGTCGCGGCGGTTTTGGGCGTCGCTGGCGCTGGCGCTACCAGTGTTCGGGCTCGAGATGGGAAGCATGCTTGTCGTCGGACATCACGTTCCCACATGGATCGTTGTCCTCGAATCCATCTTGACGACTGCGGTGCTGGCAACAGGGACGGAGCTTTGGCGACGGGGGCTGCGATCGTTTCAGAGTCTGCATCTCAATATGTTTTCGCTTATCACCCTCGGCGTGGCGACGGCGTACGGCTACAGCATGGTGCGGATTCTGCAATTTCTCGTCGGAGGTCATTCGGGTCATCCGCCGGCGGTCTATTTCGAGTCTGCGTCTGTGATCACGTCGCTGGTCCTGCTCGGGCAAGTGCTCGAACTGCGAGCGCGATACAAAACCGGCGAGGCGCTGCGGGCCCTTCTGACGCTCATCCCCACAGTGGCTCGTCGCGTCTTTCCAACCGGTGAGGAACGAGATGTCCCCGTCAGCGAGCTGTTTCCGGGCCATCGCGTCCGCGTCTTGCCGGGTCAGCGTGTGGCCGCCGACGGAATCATTCTCGAAGGTCAAAGCTCGGTCGACGAATCGCTTCTCACGGGAGAGTCCCTGCCGGTTGCCAAGACCGTCGGGGATCGCGTCGTCGGTGGCGCAGTCAACGGCACCGGCGCACTGCTCATCCGGCTGACTGAGGTTGGAGCCGATACTCTCGTCGGACAAATCGTCCAGGCAGTGCAAAAAGCGCAGCGCAGCCGAGCGCCGATCGAACGAATCGTGGATCGCGCGTCGGCCCTGTTCGTCCCGACGGTGTTTGCGGTTGCGCTGCTGTCGCTTGTCGTCTGGCTGTGGTTTGGCGGAATGAGCAAGCTGCCGCTCGCAGTGGTGTCTGCGGTGTCGGTGCTCATCGTGGCCTGTCCTTGTGCGCTGGGACTGGCGACCCCGATGTCGATTTTGGTCGGCTCGGGTCGTGGCGCGCAGGAAGGCGTGCTGTTCCGCGATGCCGAAGCGCTCGAGCGGCTTGCGCTCGTAACCACTGTTGTCCTCGACAAAACCGGCACGCTTACAGAGGGCAAGCCTGCTGTCGCTGCGCTGCTGCCGCGAGACGATGAAAGCGAGGAGCGCTTGCTGTCGGTGGCTGCTCAGCTTGAACAGGGCAGTGAACATCCGCTCAGCGTCGCGATTGTCGCTGCAGCCAAGGCCAAGCAGCTTCCGATGCCCACGGCGCGAAACGTGGTGGCGCTGCCCGGTCGCGGACTGTGTGGTGACAGCGACGCAGGGAAAATCGTCGTTGGAACGCTATCGCTGCTCGACGAGCAAGGGATTGCGGTGCCGCCCGATGCCGTCGGTGAGGTGACATTGCTTCAGCAAGAGGGCCAGACCGTGATGCAAGTCGCTCTCGATGGCAAGTGGCTGGGCGCGATTGCCGTCCATGACAAGCTCCGCGACGGTGTCGATGAAACGGTGAGCAAGCTACGGAAGCTTGGCATTGGCCTGGTCCTGGCGACGGGAGACAACAAGCAGACGGCGCATGCGATTGCCCACAAGCTTGGGATTACGGAGCTTTTTGCGTCGCTCACACCACACGGAAAGGCTGAACTGGTCAAGAAACTGCACGAGCAGGGACAGTGTGTGGCGATGGTGGGCGATGGAATCAACGATGCGGAAGCACTCGCGAGTGCCGACGTCGGAGTCGCCATGGGAACCGGCACGGACGTCGCAATCAAGAGCGCTGCGGTAACGCTTCTTCACGGAGAGCTGCGCTCGCTGCTCAAGGCCATCGCGCTGTCGAAGCAGATACGGCGCAACATTCGTCAGAACTTGGGATTCGCCTTCGGCTACAACCTGCTGGCCGTGCCCATCGCGGCCGGGGTTCTGTATCCGCTCATTGGAGCGATGCTGAGCCCGATGATCGCCAGCGCCGCCATGAGCCTCAGCTCCGTTTCTGTAATTAGCAATGCGCTCAGACTAAGAAATGCGACTTTAGATACATAAATTTTGTTTTACAATCGGGCCGGGGAGGCATCCGTGAACTCAGCCCGTTTCCTACCGCTCGCTCTTGTGTGCGTCGTCACCAGCTGCTATCCAGAGTCTGACCTGCAGCCCGAATCACTGCGGACCCCCGCCGACTGCGGTGCCCGCGAACGCATCGACGCCCAAGTAAAAAACCAAGCCCTTATCGACTTCGCCAGCATCGGAAAGCAGTGCGAAGCCTTCGCCATCCAGACGTTCGTGCAAAACAAGCAAGAGACGGTCTGGAAAGCCTGCTGCTACGACAAGGCATTTACGTACGCCTACTACCCTGCCAAGTGTGTCGTCCGAAAAGTGTCCGGTCCCGTCGATTGCACCAAGGAATAGCCCGCTCTCTGTTCTCCCGCTTGTCGTTCGTCCGAGCCGCTGCGGTTTTTTTGAGCCGCTTCCGCGAGCTTTCGCCACTTCCTACTGCAAAGTCAGAATAGCGGCGTAGCATCTGCCTTGGCGCAAGCCGTTCCCCAAAGACCTTCTGAAGGAGACTCCGCATGCAGAAGAACGAACAGAAGCTTGGTCGATGTAGCTCGCGACGTCAAAGGCACTGGTTGCTTTCGGTGGTTGGGTCCGCAGCGCTGTTGGGCGCTTGTGACGGCGCACCCGCCGAATTCGAACAGAGTGCCGGTGAAGTGACCACGGGAAGCGAGTCCCTGGCACCCGACGTTACGCCGCGCTGCATCAGTGTGAAACAAGGTGATCCGACGAGCTGCAAGGACGAGAAGACCTGGCGCAGCTACGGCGAGATGACTTGCAAGTCGAAGAGCCTGGCGCTCAAGAGCGTTACGTTTGCAACGTCCTGTGGAATGGCGAGCTGGCGCGAGGCGACCTACACCTGTTGTGACTCCGTCACGCCGCCGCCTCCACCGCCGCCGCCACCACCTCCTCCCGGCATGTGCATTGCCCAGACGCTCAGCACGGCTGCGGGCGTCTGTGTGGATGACGGTACTTGGAAGCTCAAAGCCGAGGAGTTCTGCAAGTCGAAGGGCATGGCGATCAAGAACGTGTCCTTCGGTACCGCGTGCCGCACCGGACACATTGACGTCAAGGTCGAGTGCTGCGGCCCCACGCCGCCGCCGCCGCCTCCGAGCATGTGCTTTGGCGAAGCCCTGAAGGATCCGACAGGCGCTTGCATTGACGACGGCACGTGGAAGTCCCGCGCCGAGGCTGTCTGCAAGGCCAAGGGTGCAACTGTCAAGTCGCTATCCTTCGGCACCGCCTGCCGAACCGGCCACCTGGACGTCAAAGTTGAGTGCTGCGGCCCGACCATGCCGCCGCCGCC
>CAYTGC010000224.1:0-8138 GCA_964437195.1 uncultured Myxococcales bacterium
CCGACGAACGAGTCCAGGTTGAAGCCACACATGTCATGCAGGTGGTAGCCTTGGGTGGAGAGGCGGTGAAATTTGCCTTCCCGACAGAGTTTTCTGACCCTCCGCTTCGGCCTCGTCCGCAGCTGGATCGCCAGGAGCTACTCGGGGGACTGATCCCGTCGTTCCGCTAGCAAGCGAATCAAGGAGTGCAGGCAATGGATGCCCACGACAGCCCAGGCCCGGATTTGAAGCAGCGCCGCATCGTGATGGTGCGCAGCATCGTCATTGCCATCGCCAACTTGGTGCCGCTGCCAGGTGTGTCCGAGCTGCTGGTCGATTTTTCACGACGAGGTCTGATTGAACACCTCGCGCGCGAGCACAACGTCGAGCTGGAAGAGGGAGCGGTTTCCGCGCTGCTCGAAGAATCGCCGGAGTTTCAGAGGTTCGGAATCCTGGCTTCGCTAAGCAAGCTGGGAAGTCTACTGCGACGACAAAAACAGCTCCGCCGAGTGTTCGTTGGTCTTCAATTCGTAAGCGGCGTCGAGGCAGGCTTCCGCGCCTTCGAAATTGGCTCGATGTTTGCCCATTACCTGTCGACTTCCCATATGGGACAGCGGCTGTCGGCGGACCAAGCCCGCTCCGTTCGGAAGACCATGCTCGAATCGTCTCGGGCCACGGAAAAAGAACTGCTAAACGACGCAATCTCCGGTCTCGCAATGGCCGTCGGACAGGTTGCGCTGGCGCTCCCCGGCTACGTCTGGACCCGGGTCGCGAGCCAAGGCGCCGCTGCGCCAGTGCCACTCCCGGAGCTTGCCGCTGTCACGCAGAGCGCCACCAAGCTGGTATCGGAGCTGCGGCTTCAGAACTACGCAAAGAAATTGACCGCCCACTTCGACCGAAAGTGGACCGGACCGGCGGTAATTACCGTCAGTCAGAAACCCAACTAACGAAGGAAGAGCGACTTGCCAGCACGCAAGAACCCGACCGCCCCAAACGACAAATTCCGACAGGACGCGATCGCGTGTGCCCAAGCTGCGATCGACAAAAAAGGCATCGAGCCAGTCCTCCTCGACCTGACCCAAGCAGGAAGCTACACCGACTACTTGCTCATCACGTCTGCGCATGCTGATCGCGCGGTTCGCGCCGTCGCGGAAGGCATTGTTGCGGCCATGGAGGAGCGCGGTGTGAGGCTGCTGGGCTCAGAAGGTCTTCGCGAGGGTCGCTGGGCCTTGCTCGATTTCGGCGACACCGTCGTCCATGTCTTCGAGCATCCACTGCGGGAATTTTACGATCTCGAGGGCATGTGGTTTGACGCGCCGCGTCTGCCGTTGCAGATACCGGCAGACCTGCGTCTGGAAGCGCAGTCCGCGTACCGATACGACGACGAACAGCCCGCGCGTCCGTAACCTTTCTCGGTTCGGACTCCGTTCGTCGGTTTGGGTGGCCACGCTATTCGAGCGTAAGGTCGCAGTGTGACCAGCGCTCGACGAGCACACGCGCGGTCACGGCATGCTCGGGCCGACTCAAGCTGGGATCGCGCGATAGAAGCGCCGAAGCCTCCCGACGAGCAATCGTCAGCAGATCAATATCGCGCAGCAGATCGGCGAACCGCAGCGGCGGCAGCCCAGACTGCCGGGTCCCGAGCACTTCACCGGGTCCACGAATCCGCAGGTCTGCTTCGGCGAGTCGGAATCCATCGCTGGTTTTTGCGACAACATCCAGACGATGAGCTGCCGACGGAATTGCTGCCCCCGAATCCGCTTCGGCGTCCGCGCTCTTGCGTCGTCGCACGGGTCTCTTCTCAGCGTCAGCTTCTTCGGCGCTCGCCGGAAACTCAGTCCCCGATTCATCGCTGAGCCCGCTGCCGTGGAGCAGCAGACAAACACTTGATCCACTGCCTCGACCGACGCGACCGCGCAACTGGTGGAGCTGCGCCAGACCAAACCGCTCGGCACTCTCGATCACCATGAGCGAGGCATTGGGAACATCGACGCCAACCTCGATCACCGTCGTCGCCACCAGCACATCCAGCTCGCGCTTGCGGAAGCGCTCCATCACATCATCACGTTCGTCGCTGGCCAGACGACCGTGTACCAAGCCGACCCGTAGATCCGGCAGGGCTTTGCAAAGCGCAGCGTGGCGTGACGTTGCACTCGAAAGTTCGAGCTTCTCGCTCTCTTCGACGAGCGGACATACCCAGTACGCTTGCCGCCCTTCGGACACCGCCTTGCGAACCGCCAGCAGTGCTTTTTTTTCGCCAATTCGACCGGGCAGCACTTTCGTCAAGGGAGGAGTCCGTCCCGGTGGCAGTTCGTCGAGCTGACTCACGTCGAGATCACCGTACAGCGTCAGCGCCAAGGTGCGCGGAATCGGAGTCGCCGTCATGACGAGAATGTGCGGTTGTCGGCCTTTGCGGCGCAGCGCCGCTCGTTGACTGACACCAAAGCGATGCTGCTCGTCGATCACGACCAGGGCGAGGTCCTTAAACTCGACGGCGTCGGCAATCAATGCATGCGTCCCGACGACCATGTCGAGAAAACCTGCCGCTAGCATGGCCAAAATAGACTCACGGTCCAAGGGTTGCCCCGTCGCTTCTGCGATTCGGAACACCTCGGCAAAGCGACCCGCTTGAAGCTGCGCCAGCGTCGATTTGCGTGCCGTCTTGGGTGTGGTCGCAGTCAGCAGCGCGATCTTTCTCCCCGTCGCCTGCGCCCAGACTCGCAACGTCTTGTGGTGCTGTTCCGCCAAGATTTCCGTCGGTGCCATCACCGCCGCCTGGTGCCCGGCGCTCATCGTCAGCTCGCATGCGGCATATGCGACGAGCGTCTTGCCCGAACCGACGTCGCCGTGCAGCAGCCGCTGCATCGGGTGTGGCCGCGCCAAATCGCTGCGGATCTCGGCGATCGCCCGTTCTTGAGCCCCCGTCGGAGAAAACGGAAGAATTCCGCGCAGTGCATGGAGAGCCGTCTCATCGCTGGGGCACACGGTCGCATCGTCTGCGGCTATCGCACGTCGCCGCTGCAGCAGGCCAAGCTGAAGAAAAAATAGCTCCTCGAAAATCAGCCGTCGCTGGGCCGGAGCAAGTCCCTCGTTCAGACGAGCCAGCAGTTCCTGCGACGTGTCTTTTGGCAAGATGTGAAGCTCGCGAAGCGCCACAGACAGCGACGGCAAACTAAGCCGCTGAAGCATTTGCGTTGGCACTCCGTCGGGAACGCTGTCCGCAAACTTCTCGCACAGTCCTTGGCACAGTCGCTCGACGAGCTTTCCCGGAACACCTTCGACGTCGGGATAGCGAGTGCGGATCTGGCCAGTTCCGTCAACAAACCCCTGTTCTTCGCCCTCTCCGCGAGGCAGCAAATCGGTGAGCTCGGGATGATTCACCGCCAGGCTATCGCGGAACTTGTTCGGCGTTCCCGTCAGCAAAAACCGCTTCCCCGGCAGCAGCCGCTTTTGGTAACCACCGTGGAAATAGAACCAGCGCGCCACCAACTCGCAGCCGTCCTCGCCGCGAAAGGTCGCCTCGAAAAAGCGCTTACGCGCCCACACCACCCTCGCCCGCTCGACAATGACCACCGTCGCTTGCAGCACACCGGGCTCAAGCTTACCGACGGGAGTCACTTGACGCAGATCGTCGTATCGCTTGGGCAAAAAGTAGAGCGCGTCGATCACCCGCTCGAGTCCCTTGGCCGCCAACTTTTCTGCCGTTACAGGTCCGACGGAAGGCATTCCGAGAAGTGGTTGAAGCAGCGGATCGGGGGGCGAATCGGAGGAGGACTTTTCGTCTGATGTCGCAGTAGGTCTAGCTTGTGGCGGCAGTCGGTTCGACGGTGATGACGGTCGGTTCGGAACCGGCGTTGCTGGCTTGGCAATCGGGGCCGGGGCCACCGCACTTGCGGGCCGCTTCTGCGTCGGCTCTGGCAGATACATCGCCACGCCTGCACACAGGCGCATCCCGAGTGCAACCAGCCTCTGTCGCTCCGGGAGAGGCAGCTTGGGCATCGCAGAGACGCGCTCGGCCAAAAGCGCCAGATCTTCCGCGGTTTTTTTTCGCCGAGCCAGCTCCTCATCCGTCGCTGGTCGTGCGCTTTTGCCAGCAAAGGCCAGCGACAGTGCTCTCGCGGCAGCCTCGATCTGTTCCGCTAGCTCAAGGATGCGAGTCTCTCCGTCGGGGTCCGTCAAGTTACCGAGACCACGACCACACAGCTCATCAATCGGGCGACGCAGTGCCCAAAGCAGCTCTCTCACTACGCGCACAGACGGAGCCACAGTCGCAGAAAACGCAGGCGCAGCATCTTTGCCAGCTACCGACGCAGGAACATCTGCCATGGCGCTGTCTATTATCACGAACAGACAGCCGATTTCCGAAAGGAAGTCGTGTACTATGAATCGGATTGTCCCCTCTTTGCGGGCCCAACCTATGACCTCGGAACGCGTCATTGGAATCGACTTTGGCACCACGAACTCATGCGTGGCGATTGTCGAAGGCGGCGTTCCCTTGCTGCTGCCGACGCCAGGCGGTCAGCGCTCGTATCCAGCGGTGCTCGCCGTCGATGAACAAGGGCAGCGCCTGCTGGGTCAAAGTGCCAGGCGACAAGCAGTCCTCAATCCCGAAAACACAGCGACGGCGCTGAAACGACTTCTGGGTCTGCGCTTTGCCAATCCGCAGATTCGCCAGCTTTCGGAACTGGTTGGCTATCGGCTGGTTTCGGGACCGAGCGACGAACTACGGGTTGTGCTCCGCAACGAGCCGTACACCGTCGTCGAGCTGGTTGCGGCAATGTTGCTCGAGCTCAAGCGCACCGCCGAGGCGTATCTGGGCCAGCCCGTCAATCGCGCCGTCCTGACCGCGCCGCTGTCGTTTTCCGATGCACAACGGATCGCACTTCGCGACGCTGCGCGTCTGGCAGGACTGGAAGTGCTGCGCATCATCGCGGATCCAATCGCTGCCGCTCTGGCGCACGGACTTGGGACGAGCGAAAAGCGAGCGCAGCGAGTCGCGGTCTACGACCTCGGCGGCGGGACGTTCGACTTTGCCCTGCTGGAAATGAGCAGCGGTGTGCACGAAATTCGCGCCCACATCAGCGATCAGTTCCTCGGCGGGCAAGACTTCGACCGTCGGCTTCTTGACTACTTGGTGTTCGGTTT
This sequence comes from uncultured Myxococcales bacterium, assembly GCA_964437195.1. GTDB lineage: Bacteria > Myxococcota_A > Polyangia > Palsa-1104 > JAEUJZ01 > JAEUKA01. The sequence continues at coordinate 5,125 of CAYTGC010000224.1, forward strand.
TGCCAAAGACCACAAGATTGACCTGCGGCAGGACCGCACAGCGCTTCAGCGACTTCGCGACGCGGTGGAAAAGGCCAAGTGTGATCTCTCCGTCGATGAAGAGGTGACGATCGATATCCCTTTCATCATCTCGACGGGAACGTCGGAGCCACTGCATCTGAAGCGCGCGATTGCGCGGACGAAGTTCGAGGAGCTGACCGAAGATCTGATCGAGCGAACGGTCCAGCTCGCGCGCGGTGCACTGTCCGAAGCAGGCGTCGAACCGACCTCGGTCGATGCGGTGATTCTGATCGGTGGCATGGGTCGAGTTCCGCGTGTGCAACGGGCCATCTACGAGCTTTTCGGGCGCGCGCCGATGGGTGGCGTCATTCCCGAAGAAGCGTTGGCCATAGGTGCAGCCTTGCAAGGGGCAGCGCTGTCGCAAACCCCGTCTGCCAACACGACGTTCGAGCTAAGCCCGCACCACCTTGGACTTCTCGTCGGTGGCGGCAAAGTCTTCCGGCTGATCAGCGCAGGAACCCAGCTCCCGTACGAATCCGCCCACGTCTTTACGACGGCACGCGATCAGCAGACGGCGCTCCGGCTCGTCATCATCGAGGGTGACAGCGACGTCGCCAGCGAGTGCCGAATCCTCGGAGAGTTTGTTTTTGCAGGCATCTTGCCAACGGCACGGGAAAACACCGAGGTCGAAATCCGCTTTACTGCTGCCCAAAACGGCGAGCTAACCGTAAGCGCCACCGATCTTCGCGAGCAGCGACGAGAGCAGCATACCTTCCGACTGTCGGGTCGATTGCTCAGCAGCGACACCGACGGAAGCAAAAGCCCGATGAGCTCGTACGAGCTTGAAGCGCAGCGCAACGACGAAATCTCGCGCACACAGAGCCGAACCGAGCAGCTCATCAGTGACATCCTCGGCATGTTGCCACGCGCGGAGCAAGCCGTTGCTGGCAGTGAACTCGGCCTTGATGCGATGCGTCGGGCGCGGGCCGCCATCGAGCGAGCCCGGATTGCGATCATCCGCGGCGAGACAGTCGCCATCCACGACGCGCGCCAGCTGCTTGAACGCACTGCGGCGATGCTCCGCGGTGTCACCGCCAGCATTCGCTGAGTTCACTGCGTAAACAGCTATGCAGTGACACCCCTATAACGCGGCAAACGCGTGTCCTGCGCCCCGCGCAATGCGTGCGGCTGTGATTGTCCCCGACGGTACATTCGTGCCTTCGGCATTTTTGGCAGGCTGGCCTAAGAAATGCTCTACCGCGGACCATGCAGTTTCAGACCGCATCCACAGCAAGCGCTGCTCAGTCGCTTTTTCACGCGGCTTCCGTCGGACACTCGGGCGGGGTCGCGGTGGTTTTGAATCGCAACGCCCGCGCCGTTACGCGGAGAATGATCCGCAGACTCCACGCGCTCCACCCGAGCAACCACGTCTTTTTGTCGGAGAGCTTCGATCACAGCCGACAAATCGCCGAGCAGCTCTCCGATGCGGACTACCACACGGTCCTGTTCGGCGGTGGCGATGGGACGTTTGTCTGTTGTCTAAATGATCTGCGAGAGGCATGCCGTCGGCGTGGTCGCATGCTTCCGAGGGTGGGAGTCCTACCGCTCGGGACTGGCAATGCCATTGGTTACTATCAAGGCATTCGACCGTCGCTGCGTGGTGTGGCCGGTCAGCTATCGCAGGCGCGCGTTGCCGACGGACCAGTGCGTGATCTTCCCCTTCTCCGGGTCAATGGTCGACTGACTCCGTTTGCCGGCACCGGGCTCGACTCTCAGATCCTCGAAGACTATGGAGCAACCACACGAGCGCTCGACGCGATGGGGCTGGGCCGATTGATTGGCTCGCCGCTGCGCTATGTTCTCGCGGTGGCGCTGCGCTCGGTGCCACGGTTTGTGCTGCGCAAGCTGCCCGAAGTCGAGGTGATCAACGTCGGTGGCCCAGCCTACGCGATCGGACTCGACGGAAAACCCGAATCGACGCCCCTTCCCCGAGGCACCGTACTCTATCGTGGGCGCTGCACTCTCGCTGGCGCAGCGACGGTCCCTTGTTACGGCTTCGGCGTTCGGATCTTTCCATTTGCCGACATGCGCAAGGACATGTTTCACCTCCGCTGCACCGACGCCAGCGCCGGCGAAACCCTCGCGCATCTGCCCGCGGTGCTGCGAGGAGACTACCGCAGTCCGTCGCTGCATGACTTTCTGTGCGATGCCGTTGAGCTTCGAGTCTCTGAGTCCGTCCCGATGCAGAGCGGTGGCGACTTGATCCCGGCGCGCAGCGACCGCATGCGCATCGATCTGGCCGATACATCGGTCCGCTTGGTCACCCCCGCGTAGTCGCTTTCCCGTCGCTGAGATATTCTGCCCAAGCCAGTCCAGATATCGAATCTGCGCTGCCTGACCGCGTGCTAGGATGGGCCTAGTTTCGTCGACAGGAGAACGCCATGCAGCTTAGCAAGCTCCGAGAGCAGCTACTCCAGCAACATGCAAACCTGCGAGAGCTGGTCGGCGAGGTTGCCGCCCAGAACGAGCGCAGCCAGGACGATTCCGGAGACGAGCAGCTCCGTCGAAGCCTGGGCAAGCTGACGGCGGCGCTTAGCGAGCACAACCGCTTTGAAGAAGCCAGCCTGCGCGGCCTGATTGTGAAGCTGGACGCGTGGGGCAAAGAGCGCGAGTCACTCATGGACAGCCGCCATCACGACGAGCATCGGCTCGCGCTGGAGGCTCTGGAGCAGTCCTTTGGTACCAAGCAGCGACCCGAACGGATGGCGAGCCTCCGCAAGCTCCTCGACAGCCTCTTGGAGCACATGAAGCACGAAGAGCGCGAAGTTCTGCACCCGAACGTGCTGCGAGATGACGTCATCACCGCGGACCCGTTCGGCGGCTAGATCTCCCGTTTCTGATTCGAGAACTCATCTCTCCAACAATCTGTCTGCACTGTGCCACCTGCAAGCGTCAGCGGGCGCAGGTATGATGCGCACATGGCCGAACCGCGTGTCCGTCGTACCGAAACGCCG
>CAYTGC010000225.1:0-8130 GCA_964437195.1 uncultured Myxococcales bacterium
AACCGTCCAACGTACTGGTGACTCCTGACGGACGGGTTGTGATTCTGGACTTCGGTCTGGTGACCAGTACCGAGTTAGAAGATGCAAGCGATCAGGATGACTCTGATCTCGTCGGTACTCCTGGCTATATGTCTCCCGAGCAAGCGGCGGGTGAGCACCTGACACAGGCTGCGGACTACTACTCAATCGGAGTCATGCTATTTGAGGCGTTGACCGGGACGCTCCCTTTTGTTGGAACGGTGCTCAACGTCCTGCGGCAGAAACAGACAGTCGATGCGGCCGACCCCCGACAGCTCGTTCCTGATATCTCTGCGGATCTGGCCGAGATGTGCATGGGGCTTCTGCGGCGTGACCCAGGCAAGCGATGGGGCGCCGCAGAGGTGATGGCTTGTCTGTTTCCCAGTCCAAAGACGGTGACCGAAGGCGCTGGCGCTGGAGAGTCTGTCCTTCACGCGCTGCAGTTACAGGAGTCGTTTGTTGACCGTATCCTGGTGGGGCGAGAGAACATCTCGCGCCGCTTGGATGATGCACTGCAGAGAGCCCAGTCTGGACGACCAGTGGTTGCCTATGTTCGCGGCGAGGCTGGCTGTGGAAAAACGGTGTTGTGCCAACAGTTCCTGGCCCGCACTGCGATGCAGGCTGTCACGATCTACGCCCGCTGCTTTGAGAGGGAGTCGGTCCCATACAAAGGACTGGATGGACTGGTAGATGCCCTGGCCCGTCTGCTTGCGCGACTTCCAGTGGAGGAAGCCGCGTCACTGCTGCCGCGCGATCGGCACGCGCTCTGTCGTCTGTTTCCAAGCCTGCGACAGGTGGCCGCGATTCAATCGGATGGACCCCAAAACGAAGCGCCAGATCCACTTGAGCTGCGTCGACGCGCTTTTGTTGCACTGCGTGAGCTGGTGTGGGCGCTGACCAAGCGACACATGCTGGTTATTGTGCTTGATGATCTGCAGTGGGGAGCCACAGAGAGTGCAGCACCGCTGGCTTCGCTGCTCTCTTCTGCCGATGCTCCTGGGATGCTCGTGATTGCGAGCTACCGGAGTGATGGAGTAGCGGAGCGATCGCTTGTCAGTGACCTGCGCTCCGAGATCGCAAACAAAATAGATTCGTTCGAGCTAGACGTCGCGAAGCTGAGCCCGGCGGAGTCCATCCAGATGGCCTTGCAGATTTATCCGGCAGGGGGACATCACATCGCCCAGGCCATTGCGATTGAGTCTGCTGGAAACCCTCGGCTTGTCTGCGAACTGGCAGAGCACGCGCGCAGCTTCCTTCGGCCTGGGATTACCTCTGTGTCTTGGTCCGACGTACTGAGCGAGCGAATCCAAGCCCTGCCGCACACGACGCGGAGCCTGTTGGATGTAGTCGCTCTGGCCGGGCGTCCGATTCCACTTCGCATTGCATGGGAGGCTGCGCAGGAACGACCGAGCATGCAGCCGGTGGCGCAGCTTCGGTCGGCCAAGCTGGTTCGGACACGGACTGTGAATGAGCGAGAGCTCATCGAGCCGACCCACGACCGTGTCTCGCAGATGACGGAATCACTCATGACCGCAGCCGCTCTGTCTGCCTGTCATGCTCGGCTGGCTGACGCTCTCGCTGCCGCAGGTGCCGCCGATCCCGCCGAGCTGGTCGTGCATTATCGAGCCGCAGAGAATCCACGCCAAGCGCTGCTTTGTGCGGAGCAAGCTGCGAATCAGGCCGTGCAGGCACTCGCATTTGAGCGAGCTGTTCACATGTTCCGTCAATCACTGGAGCTGCTCGACCACCTGCAGGACCGTGAACCGAGCGGAGTCCGCCGACGGCTGGTCTTGGGTCTTGCTGATTCCCTTGCCAATGCCGGGCATGGCAAGGAGTCGGCCAGCTTGTACTTGCTCGCACAGAAGTGGGCCTCTGCAGATGAGTCGCAGCGGCTGCGCCGACGCGCGGTGGAGCAGCTCCTGCGCAGTGGTCACATCGATGAAGGAATCGAGCTGCTTCCGTCTGTTCTAAGTCCTGTTGAGCTTTCGATGCCCACCACGCAGGAAGCCGCCTTTGTGCGCTTGCGACGGCATCGACAGCAGTTGGCTCGTCGCGGTTTGGATTTTGCGCTGCGCGACGCAGAGCAGATCGAGCCTCACCTCCTGGCTCGCATCGATACGTGCTGGTCGGTTGGCAATGGTCTCGGTGGTGTGGACTTTGTTCGGGGCGCGAACTTCCAGGCGCAGCATCTTTTGCTGGCGCTCGAGGCAGGGGAGGGCTATCGAATCTCCAGAGCGCTGGCGTGGGAAGCGATTCTGTCCGCGATGGAAGGCGACATCACCAGAGCGCGCGACTTTCTTGCACCAAGTGCAGAAGCGCTGGCGGAACAAGTTGCTCATCCGCATGCACTGGCTTGGTCGATTGCAGCAGCGGCAGCAGCAGCAGCGTGTGAGGGACGCGCGGCAGAGGCTGTCCATCTTTGTCGGTACAGCATTGCCTTGTTTCGCGAGGAGTGCGCGGACATTGCCTGGGAAGTAGGTACGCTCTCCACTTTGTGGTGGTTTCCATCGCTGTTCTCAGCGGGAGAGCTAGAAGAACTGCGAATCCAAGCGGTGCGTTGTGAACAGGACGCCGCGGCACTGGGAGACCGTTACACACTCACCAACCTGCGGGTTTCGACCATTCCCTTGCTAAAAATTCTTGCCGACTTGCCAGCACAGGCGCGCGCGATTGCCGACGATGCGATCGGGGCGTGGTCATCCAAGGACTGGCACTTGCAGCACTGGCAACACCTGTGCACACGGGTCCAGATCTGTCTGTATGAGCGGAATCCGATCGAAGCGGAGCAGCTCCTCGACGCAGCACAGCCACGAGTCGAAGCGTCGCACCAAATCCGCGCCCAGACCATTCGCATTCGTCTTCTCAACATGCGCGGCCAGGTCGCTCTGCTATTGGCCAAGACGCGTGGTGAAAGCGCTCTCAACGACGCCGAGCGCGCGGCAACCCTGCTTGAAGACGAGCAGATAGAATGGGCTGCCGGGCTCTCATTGGCCCTGCGCGCCGCCGTTTCCTGGCAGCGAGGACTGGCAGCCGAGTGCTTTGCGCAGCTACGCGCGGCCCAGCAGGTGTTCGGATCACTTGGAATGAGGCTTCACGAGTCTGCGGTCGGCTGTTACTTGACGCAGCTTGATCCCTGCGGTCCCGATGATGTACAGCCCGAAGGACTCTGCGAGCGACTGACAAGTCAAGGTGTCGTTCAGCCGCAGCGAATTGGTGCCTGGCTGTTCCCGGGGCTACCAGACAGACAAACACACTGAGTTGTCGTCCTCCCGGAAAACCAAACATGCTACGATGACCCATGGCCTCATCGCTTGATGCTGTGTCCGATCTTCCTGAAGAATCGCTTACTGACGTAGAACTGCGGCTGTTTCTGGAAGAGCTGTGCTCTGACCTCTGCCGCTTCCGGCATGTGACCGAAACGGGCCAGCCTCCTGAAGCATTTGGAATCGAGCGCGAGATTCCCATCGCACCCCATGTCTATGCGGATCTGCATGTTCGGGGACCAGAGATCGATCCGTACTTCATCGAGATAAAGAACGGGATGCCAACCCAGGAGATCGTGCAGCGACTGTCTGCAAAGTACGCGGCGCGCAACCTGGAATCACATCCCGATCTTCTCTCCACCCGGCGACTGGTGGTGGTGCTTGACCGCAAAGGACGCAGCGAGTCTCAAGCAGAGCTTGTCTCGCAGTTTCAGCGCGCAGTGGCCCAAGGAATCACGGTCGAGCTTTGGGATGAGCAGATGCTCCTTGCACTGACAGAAAAACACCTCCGTCTGGTTCGTCACGAGATCACCGCCGAGTCTCTGCTCGACATTCGTGATGCATGCTCGCGCGTCAGCGGTTTTCATGCGTTCGGCGGGAGCTCTCTTGATGGCTACGAAAATGACCCGCTGCGCGAACAGCTCCTCTGGCGTTTCGCGTACTGGCGGCTCCGACAGATTCGGGAAGCGACGGGAGTTCTCCCGCGACAGATCTTGCCGCCCGGCCACTACCGACAAGTTGCGGTTGTCATCGCTGACCTGTGCAGTTTTTCATCGTTTGTGCGCGACAGTCCCGATGATCGCGTGGTGCGCGAGAGCTTGACCTCCTTCTTCTCGAAGGCTCGCTACGAGGTTGTCCATCGCGGCGGAATGCTCGAGAACTTCGTCGGCGACCAGATCCTTGCCCTGTTCGGCATCCCTGACCGTCGTCCTGACTACATCGAGGACGCTCTGGGCGCAGCCAAGGCCCTGCAACGGATCGGCTCTGCGGTCAGTGAAAACTGGCAGCGACAGATCGATCGCGTTCAGCCTTCAACCGGAATGCACATCGGAGTCGCGTTCGGAGACATTCAGATCATGCCTCTCCGTCCGGCGAGCCGAACGCACACCACTGCGATTGCCGATGTCATAAACGTTGCGGCGCGGCTGATGAATGCGGCGGCGGCAGGGGAGATAGTCGTGTCCAATTCCTTCTATCTGCACCTGCGTCCACAGTCGCGGATTGGATTCGCGGCGATGGAACCACAGGATGGCCGCAACGTCGGTCGACTCAAGGCGTGGCGGCATAGCTCGGCGGTGGATCCGCACTGAGGTCTGATCGCAGGTTCAAACGGGGTCAGGAAGTCCGAACCAGCGCCGCCAGGCCATTTCGCCGTCGCTGCTGCGCGTCCTCGACCTGACGTTGCAGCGAACTCGCGATGCTCTGTGTGGATGACAGCTTGGCCAAGTCGGCATCCGGAATCTCGGTCCAGAATGGATGCGTCAGCACCGCCAGAGAAAACAGTCCGTGTCGGTCGTATTCAGCGCTCCGGACCTGCGCAGCAAAGCGGTCCGCATCCGCCCGCTCGTCGAGCAGCTTAAAACCTCCACCTTCCGCAACTTTCCAGTGCACATCAGGAAGAAGCGAAGCGGTGCTGATCGCAGGTGGGCCTCCTGATGGGAAGGCAAGCACGTCTTCTCTTCCGACCGGACCCACGAAGTGCGGGCCCCAGCTCCACAAACGCAGGCCGCCGAGCCGCGCGACGCGATAGATCGTCGCCGACAACTCCAAAAGCAGAAACTCTGCCGTGCAAAAGTAGCGGTTGTGTTTCTCTTTCTCCGTCAGGGTCTTCCTTACTTCCTGCACGAAGCGCGCACTGGCGTCGGTGAAGTCCATCGGTGCAGTCGCAAAGCGGCTTGCAATGTCCGCCGCGGGCTGCAAAAGGTGGTGTGCCCAGCCGATGTCCATCATTCCTCCTGATACAGTCACCACCGCAACTCTGTTTTCACCCATCGCGGTCAGGTGTGCTGTGCGGCGCTCCGCTTCTGGCGGTCCGGTGTCAGATGAGAAGACGTCGACGTGAAGAGTCATGTATTGCTGCTTCTCTGTACGTGTTTCGGTTGTGTGCTCAACCGCTCGATTGCAGCTGCGAGAGTGCGCGGATGACCGCGCCAGTACGCATGATGAATCCGCAAGCGGGCGAGACCTGACATCCTAGCATGCAAGCGACTGTGGGGGTACACGAAGCGGGGATTTGATCCTCGGCGTGCGCGCGTAGACCGCGGCTCCTCCATGGGGGGCTGCACTGCAACCGGTCGAGCCACGCCGTAGACCAAGTCGGTGCCTTGAACTGGGGAATGCGTAGACCATGCAGTGTCGATGATTGAGCGTCGCTGACTGTAGTTCCGACGGGGCTGACTTTTCCATCGGTGAATTCTCCGACCGGGTGCAACACGTTCCAGATGGTCCCTGTGGTTCCAACTGCGAGAACTGTTGTACTGGAATGCTACGGGACGCTTCCCTACATGGCGCCGGAGTTGTTTCGGGGAGAAGGGGCGGGGACTGAGAGCGATCTGTATGCGGTGGGCGTGATCGCTTATGAGCTGCTGGTCGGGCGGCATCCATTTTCACGTCACAGAGACGCGGGGCTCTTGCTGCGGGCGATTCTGGAGGAGACCCCAGACCTGTCTCCGCTCGCGGCGTGGCCTCACCTTCAGTCTTTGGTTGCGAAGCTGCTCGCGAAGGATCCCGCGCAGCGTTCCATGGGGGCCGATCAAGTTGCCCAGCGGCTGCTGGCAGAGCATGCGATAGAAGAGGTGCTGGAGACTGCTTCGGTGCGAGACAGCTTTCTGTTTGCGGCTCGATTCATTGGCCGAAGGCAGGAACTCAAGCGGCTAAAGGAGTCCGTTGATCGCGCTCTGCTTGGTCAGGGAGAAGCTTGGTTGATTGGCGGGGAGAGTGGGGTCGGAAAGTCACGGCTCCTAGAGGAACTGCGCTCCCACGCGCTGGTGGAGGGAATGCGCGTCCTGCGGGGGCAGGCCATCCAGGAGAAGACGCTAGGACTGGAGCTGTTTCGTGATGTCATACGGGCGCTGGCTCTCTCTGTAACGCTCTCTGTGGAAGAAGAGAGTGTGCTAAAAGGAGTGGCACCGGATCTACCCCAGCTCCTTGGGAAAGCGATTCCTGATCCTCCGTATCTAGATCCAGCGTCAACCCGGCGTCGCTTGTTTGACACGACGCTTGCCGTTCTATTGCGCAACAGCGAGCCGCTGCTTTTGATCCTCGAAGATCTGCATTGGGTGGACGCCGATACAGTTGAGCTGCTTGGGGCTCTTGTCAGACAGGTCGGCGCGCGTCCGATGTTGATCGTTGGTTCCTATCGCAATGATGAAAGACAGGATCTGCCGTCGCAGCTTCCGGGGACACAGGTCATTCCGCTTCGCCGACTCGATCCAGATGAAGTAACAGAGCTGACCGTCTCGATGCTTGGGGAAGCGGCAGTCCGTCGCGATCTGCAATCGCTGGTGCAGCAGGAAACGGAAGGCAACACGTTCTTTGTGGTCGAAGTGGTACGTGCGCTGGCCGAAGAAGCGGGCGGCCTGCGTGCAGTGGCCGAGCGGACGCTGCCACGTAGGGTCGTTACGGGGGGAATTGACGCGATGGTACGGCGCAGGCTGCGGCGTGTTCCGGATGCTGCCCGGGCCATGCTTCAGGTGGCCGCAGTGGCAGGCAGAGAGCTAGACCTTGCGGTCCTGCGCTCACTGGAGCCGCGCGCGGATCGGTATCTGCAGATCTGTGCAGAGGCGTCCATTCTGGACGTCGAGGACGTTCGATGGCGTTTTGCGCACAGCAAAATCCGCGAAGGCGTGCTCTCGGAATTGTCAGACTACGAGCGAGTCGAGTGCCATCTCCGGCTCGCAGAGGCCATTGAGAAAGTCTATCCAAGCAGTCCTTCCCATGCTGCTTCGCTCGGATTCCACTTTGAACGGGCGCAGCGGCCAGGGCGAGCCATTCCTTTTTACGGGATCGCAGGCGCCACCGCGCTTCGCAGCGGTCTGCTTCGTGAGGCCAGAGAACATCTGCAACGCGCAGTCGATTTGCAGACAGAGCTTGGCTCGCCGGTAAACGAACGGGCGGTGACTCTACGAAGGCTGGCCCAGGCACTGCATGGCCTTGGTCAGCCTGAGGAATGCTCCCAGATTCTCAGACAAGCGATGGCGCTGGTTGGGGCCCCGCTTCCCCGGACCCGGACCGAGCGAGTTGTGGCCATGGCGGGTGAGCTTTTTACCGAGGTCAAGACGCGGATTGTGGGGATTCCCAAGCTTCGCAGTGATGAGCAGAGAGTCCTGAAACAAGAGCAGCTCAACCTGCTCTTGGGCACGGGTGACTCTCTCTTTGTCAGTCGAGCACCGCGCGACATTGTGTTCTACACCAGCCTCTGTGGACTGCATGTGGCAGAGCAGCTCGGTGACGTCCGTCAGCAGGCACAGTATCTTGCGATGGTTGGGTACACATCCTCTCTGTTTGCGCCCCAGAAGCTCAGCCAATACTATCTGGACCGGGCCCGGCTCCTCGCACAGGAAGTTTCCGGGGAACAATCCCTGATGGGCTACCACTGTTACTCCGCGCTGTGCACCCAGGCCTCGGGAGAGTGGGACAGTGCGCTGGGCTCTTATCACGCCGCGGTAGCGGATGCGCAGCGAAGAAAAGAAGCGGGACAGGAAGCGCTGATGCGCTTGCTGTTGATTTCGGTGTTGCTAGAGCGGCACGAGCTTGCCGAGATGGACACACAATCGGCCAAAGTGGCAGAACTGGGCCAGCTCATTGGGAATCGCCAGCTTGAAGCTTCAGGACTCGGCTGGCGAGCGAT
>CAYTGC010000226.1:0-8082 GCA_964437195.1 uncultured Myxococcales bacterium
CGCGGTGTTGATAGCTACGCAGGTCACTGTCGAGAGACCACAAGATTACGTCACTTAGCGGATGTCGCTCGCGCGTCCGCTCCCATTCTTTGATCATGGAGAGGTCTGCCAAGCTCACGCCCTCGCGAGTTTTTCTCTCACTCTTGTTGCGCTTGGCGTAGTCAGGAAACTCGGACAGCCAGTACAAAAAGGTGTCGCGGTCAGGAAAATACGTCGGACGATAGGGAGCCTCACCCATCATTGCTTTCTTCACATCGGACACGAACTTGTGTGCGTACTTGAAGCAATTGCCGCCATCCGCAAGGTCAGCGATGTGATTGCCGGTTTCCCAGATTGTTGCCATCGGAAGCAGGAGGGAATCCTGGGCTTCGATTCGCTGCGCGAAGTCGTCCAAGATCTGCGCTCGGTCCTGGTTCCAGCCCGCGATGTCGAGAACATTCAGATAGACCGAGGTGTCGATCAGCACAATCGCGCCCATCACTTGCCCCCCGCGCGTTGTGCTTCCAACCACTCGAGCGCTTTTTTCCGACGTTCTTCGGCTGACTGCGGCTGCTTGACGAAGCGCTCCAGCACACCCGTCGTGACCAAGTGACCAAGCGTTCCTTGCGCGACAAGCTCGGGATACTGCGGCGCATCTGATAAGCGCAGCAAACGGCTGCTGCCATCTTTCGGATCGCGATAGCAGAACACAACGTCAGGTAGGGCCGAATCCGGCAGCGCATCGAGTAGCGCAGGGTTGTGGGTCGACAAAAGAACGCGAAGCTGCCGCTTTTCAGCAAGTGCGCGAATCTGCTCGAGCAGGTGGCGGGCGCGGCTTGGGTGGACGCCATTGTCGATCTCTTCGATGACCACCAGGCTGCCCGGCTCTGCCGACAGCATCGCCGCTGCAATCGCCAGCACCCTCAGCGTGCCATCCGACAACAGCGAGGCGTCGTACTTTCGCTCGATGCCACCAAAGGTTTCTTGCAACCTGACCATCACCCCACCGCGCGGTTCCTCGAGAAAGTCGAGACCGGAAATATCCTGCTCGGGAAGGCTCTGGATAAACGACAAGATCGCTTGCCGCTGCGAGACAAACGGTTCTTGGTGGGCGCTCGCATCCTGTCCCCACAGGCGCCACAGCACGCTCGACAGGTTGCCACCGTCTCCATGCAGCCGCTGATCCATCGGATGGCTGTAGTCCCGCATCCGCGCCGGCACCGCATCAAGGAACAAGATGCTCGACAGGGCACGTTCCAATCGACGAACGACCTGGGGAATCGTACGTCTGGCCTCACTGTGCCGATCGGCGAACGCAGCCGGACTCGTAAGCTGAGTAAAGATGGCTTGTTGATCGCTGCAGGTGATGTGCGGCTTGTTGCGACCTTTGGCAAAGTTGTTATACGCAACTTCCACGTCGGTATCGTGATTCTTGGACGGAACAGTCAGTACATACAGTGGAACACCACCATCGCGCGCAGGTATCGATTCGCGGACGATGTGGAGACCGTCCTGACGGCGATGGATGGATAGCTCGAACAGTCCCCACGGAGCGCTGCCCAGCTCGCAACCCAATCCAAAGCTGTCCTTGAAGAAGCACGCCAAGTCTTCGATGCGTCCCCGCACGATCGAGCCCGCGCCATAGCTGAGCGGAGAAAGGGCCTGGAGCTTGTTCCCCTGCGCGAGCCACGATAGAAGGCGCATGCCTTCGATTGCGTTGCTCTTCCCGGAGGCGTTGGCACCGATCAAGACAGTGAGCGAAGCAAGGGGCAACCTGGCCTGCTGGTAGCTGCGGAAGTTCTCGAAGGTGATTGCAGTGAGCATCAGCGTCTCGTTTGTCCTGCGCACTGTATCGGTGTCTCGGCCAGGAATCCATCGCGCGCAGCCTAGTCCCCGGCCGATTTTCCCGCGCTTCCCGAACTTGCCCCTGGAAGGCCTTGGTCATGTACCGGCCCAAGGGCTCTGTTTGGTCCTACGAGCGGTCTGTCAAAAGTGCGAAAACGCTAGCCAAAACGCACGCTTTGGGACACTTTGCAGGTGGGGTCTTTTCCCCCACCCCCCGTCGGAAGTTGTAGGATCATCGAAACACTGAACTATTGGTTCAATCTATTTGCGGTTTTGCGTATGTATGGGGAGCGAGCCGCGTTTTCTTGCTGTTAGGATTGCGGCGCGTGTTCACGCAGCAAGTACCGAAGTTTCTTAGGAGTTTCCCCATGCAGTTCCCTTCTCAGCTTGCCAAGCAGACGTCGAAGGCTGCCGTCGCCTTGGCTCAGGCCGCGTGGCCTCTCGTCAAGATCCTAAATGAAAAGTTCGAGCGCCCGTCGCCTCATCCGACGTGGGCACCAGGCCCACTGCTCAAGACCCGAGAGAGAACAAAGCCCCAGCTCGGCTGGCCGCGCGAGACCGATTCTCTGTGTCCCAAGTGCGTCAAAGAAGTGCGCGGCGACATTCTGTCGGGACGACGCAAGCTGACCGATCTGGTCGATGGCCGCCCCGGCGAGGTCAAGGCCCGCATCATTGAGCGCGACGGCCAAATCGTGATGGAAAAGTCGTGCGAAAAGCACGGCGTCTGCGTGGACGTGATGTCTATCGACCCGCAGTTTATGTCGCGGATCGAGAGCCTGTTCCCCGGACGTGACTTCCCGACGATGGAAACCACGCTCCGCTCGCACGGTAGCTCGTCGATGAAGTATGGCCGCGGCGCGGTCATGACGATCGACCTGACCAACCGCTGCAACATGATGTGCGACCCGTGCTTCATGGATGCCAACCAGGTCGGCTTCGTTCACGAGCTGTCGTGGGATGAGATAAAGCAAATCCTCGACGACACGATCAACGTCAAGCCGCGCCGCCAGATGAGCATCCAGTTCTCTGGTGGGGAGCCGACGCTGTCCCCGTACTTCCTCGATGCGATTCGCTACGCGCGTGAGGTCGGCTACTTCGCCGTGCAGTGCGCGACGAACGGTCTGCGCTTCGCGATGGAGCCGGGCTTTGCGCAAAAAGCCAAAGAGGCCGGTCTGCGCATGGCCTACCTGCAGTTCGACGGAACCACCAACGAGTCGAACGCGCACCGCAAGATCTCGAACCTGTTTGACGTCAAGCTCCGCGCGATTGAGGAGCTGCACAAGGCCGGCATCGACGTCATCTTGGTGGTGACGCTGGTCAACGGCGTCAACAACGATCAGGTCGGCAAGATCGTCGACTTTGCGATCGAAAACAGCGACAAGATCACCGTCGTTTCGTTCCAGCCGGTCAGCTTCACGGGCCGCGACGAGGATGTGGACGACGAGACGCGCAAAAAGCAGCGCTATACGCTGTCGCACCTGGTCCACGACATGAAGAACCAGCTTGGCGTCACCGAGCCGATGCGTGACTGGTTCCCGCTGTCGGCGATGGGGCCGTTTTCCAACCTGACCGATCTGCTGATTGAACAGAATGCGAAGTTTGGCGCGGTGAACTGCGGCTGCCATCCGAACTGCGGCGTCGGCACGATCCTGTTTGTCAACAAGCGGACCAAGCAGATGGTGCCGCTGCTCGAGTTCCTCGATGTCGAGCAGTTCGCCAAGGATGTGAACGTCATCACCGATGGCAACCTGCCCAAGCCGATCGCGATGGCCCAGACAGCCCTGGCGCTGATTCGCAACTTCCGGCCCGAAAGGGCGCCCGAAGGCTACGACCTGCTGACGCTGTTTAAGCAGTTTCTGTCGCAGACCGGCGCGCGCGGCAAAAAAGTCGGCGAGTTCGAGTCCGATGCCCACGAGTTCGAGTGGCGCGTCCTGTTCGTCGCCGGCATGTGGTTCCAAGACCTGTTCAACTACGACTTCCGCCGCACCGAGATGTGCATCATTCCGTACGGCACGCAGATGGGCGAGATCAGCTTCTGCGCCTACAACACCGGCGTCGGCTGGCGCAACATCGTCGAACAGATGATGGCCAACGCGACGGTATCGGAGTGGTACAAGCAGAACGGTCGACACAAGGTGTTTGCCAAGAACCGTCCTGTGGATCTGCCGACGTTTGAAAACCCGCTGACCTCGCGGCTGCCCGGCGTGCCCGAGTACGTGAAGAACCTCAACGAAGAGGGCAAGCTCCGCCTGCGCGTACTTGGCTAGCAGCGTCCTTCTGGGCTGGCCGACTTGTACATTCTGCGCCACCACAACCTGGCATCTGGGGTATGGTGTGCGCCTTCATGCTGCGGCCCGGATCGCTCGTCGGTTCGTATCGAATCCTTGCCCTCCTTGCGGAAGGCGGGATGGGTGCAGTCTACGAAGGCATCAACGAGTCGATCGAGCGCCGGGTCGCGATCAAAGTCCTGCTTCCCGATGCGGCCCAGAAACCCGAGATCGTGAAGCGCTTCTTCAACGAGGCGTGGGTTTCCAACCGCATCGACCACCCAGGACTTGTACAGGTTCACGATCAGGGCACGCTTGCTGATGGCACCGCGTACCTGGTGATGGAGCTTCTGAAAGGGGAAACCCTGGAGCAGCGGCTTCGCCAAGGTCCACTCGATGCGGAAAACGCGCTCAAGCAGTGTTGGCAGATCGCCCAAGCGCTGGCAGCCGCGCATGAACGAGACATCATTCACCGCGACGTCAAGCCCGGCAACCTGATGCTGGTTCCTGACCCCCTGGTGCCGGGTGGCGAGCGGGTGAAGATCCTCGACTGGGGAATCGCCAAGCTGGAGACGGGGCAACGAGCCGGTCTTACTGCCAGCCACGTGGTGATCGGCACGCCAACGTACATGTCTCCCGAGCAGTGTCGCGGTGCAGCAGAGGTCGATCCCAAGACCGATGTCTATGCGCTCGGGGTCATTTTGTTTGAAATGCTGGCGGGTCGGCCTCCGTTTGTCGCTGAAACGGCGATCCAGCTTCAGGGAATGCACCTGTTTCAGAATCCGCCGTCTCTGGCGCAGCTGGTTCCCTCTCTCCCAGACAGCTTGATCGCACTTGTGGATTCGCTTCTGGCCAAAGAAAAAACGGATCGCCCGACGATGGCAGAGCTGGCGCAGTGGATTTCCCAGGAGCTGACCGCGCTCCGCACTGCGATTCCCATCCCACGCGCGACGGTCCTCGAACCGACCCGAAAAACGACGATCCAGACGCCGGACACCGAGACGGTTCCCTTGCCACGGCTCGGGGTAGGAACGGTGCAGTCAGGACGGCCACTGCCGATTGTGCAGGCCCAAACCGCGCAGCCGCCCGATCCACAAGCCCAACGGACGCAGCAGTGGCAACCACCGAAGCGCGCGCTGGCCGTTGTTTCGGGCGTGCTGCTGATCGGCGTGACCTTGCTGGGTTTGTGGTACTGGCGTTTTGATAGACAGGACGCGCAGGTGGCGGCAGCCAGCACCGTGGTGAAAACCGAGCCTAGACGACCGACCAGCGCTGCAGCGACAGCCGAGGAACAGCCTGGGGGACGACTCGGTTCTGTGCAAGCAGCCAGCCCGTCTCTGTCGCCACCGGGCAGCTCTCGTCCAGCGGGTATCGTCGCGGAGCCACTTGTGTCAGAAGCGCATGACTCAAGCCCAGCCAAAGAGGCCGCCCCCGCAGGAACCGATCGCGCAAGCGGAGTGAGCCCGCGCCCGCGCGAAACCAGTCCAAGCCGCCGCCTGTTGTCCCGTCACGATGAGGATGTTTTTCGCATCGCCGAAACGCACCTGGGCAGCGGGGATTGGGATCGCGCGCAGCGAGCGGCCTGGGCGATGCGCACGATTGCACCCGAGCGGGCTTGGCGAATCATCGGTCTCAGCGCTTGTCAGCGGAATCAGCGCGACCTGGCCAGAAACGCGTGGAAGTTTGTGTCGCGGTCGGTTCGCGAAGAGATCGCCGCCACCTGCCGCAGTCGGACGGGCCTGCCGCTGGTTTCCCACGCCTACGGCATGGATGCACTCAAACGAGCGCGTGCAAACCTCCACCGCAAAAAGTACATGAGCGCCCTGGTCGATGCGCGCAATGCCGTGGGTGGTGGCCATCTGGCAGGCTGGGGAATCATCGGAGAGGTTGCCTGTATCCGACGAGATCTCATGCAAGCCAGAGAAGCCTACCGCAGCGCGAGTACGGAGGATCAGAAGCGGATTTGGGCAGCCTGCAAAAGAAACGGTGTCGGTGCGCCCTAGCTGTTTGCTAGCGACAAAGAGAATCCAGATGCGGACCAAAAAGCCTTCAGCCATCCACAACCGAACCACCCAGGAAATCGCTCCTATCTCGACGCCGGATGCACACCCAAGCACCTCGCATGATGTCGCGTTTCACAACAAACCGACCATGCTGCTGTCCACGATCAGCCAGCTCGTGCCGCCAATCGTAGCGGACTCGGACGATGCCAGCAGCGTGGATGACTTGGTCGATTTGCTGCGCGAACGCGATGAGCTGCGGGCCGCGCTGGCAGAAAAAGAAAAGGAACTTGCACAAGCCGTGCAGGCCGTCGCCGACAAAGATGCCGAGCTGGAGCGCGTCATGCTGTGGCTACCGACCGAAGGTGTGGCCGCCGCGGGTGTTTCCTCTGCTGATGTCCTGGGCGAAAGTGAGCGGCTGCGCAAGCTTGTGGTCGCGCTGCAACATCCTGCGGATCAGCGCGCCGATCGCGAAAAGCTGCGCTGGCTGCTGATGGAGGTCTCGCTGGTGGCGACTTCGCTCAAGCGGCTCTGTGAAGCCAAGAACTCGCCCAGCTAGTCCGCATCTCTTTCGCAGTCCCTCGACGAGGCGATCGGCTCGGGCAAAAACGCAGGACGCCTCGGTGGTCGTTTTCCGTAGACGCGCGCCCAAGGTTTAGGTAACCAGGCGCAGCCGTGGAACCAGAAAGCCTGCTCGCCAAAGAGATCGCTCGCGAAGTCGATCGCCGCCGCACCTTCGCCATCATCAGCCACCCTGACGCCGGCAAAACAACCCTGACCGAAAAGCTCCTGCTCTTCGGTGGCGCCATTCAAATGGCCGGTGCCGTCAAGGCCCGCAAAGCCGCTCGACACGCCCGCAGTGACTTCCTTGCCATCGAAAGGGAGCGTGGCATCTCCGTCAGCTCCTCCGTGATGAAGTTCAACTACCAGGACATCGAGGTCAACCTCCTCGATACGCCGGGCCACCAGGACTTCTCCGAAGACACCTATCGCGTGCTCACCGCCGTTGATTCCGCCTTGATGGTCATCGACAGCGCCAAAGGTGTCGAGACGCAGACCCGGAAGCTCATGGAGGTCTGTCGCCTGCGTGACACGCCGATCATCACGTTTATCAACAAGCTGGACCGCGACGGACGCGAGCCATTCGATCTTTTGTCGGACATCGAAAACAGCCTGAAGATCCAGTGCGCGCCGATGACCTGGCCGATTGGGATGGGCAAGCAGTTCCGTGGCACGTTCAGCCTGTTCAGAAACGAGCTGCGGCTGTTCTCGGGCACCGGATCGGAGCGGGTGCAGGATGCGGTCGTCTATCACGGTGCCCAAGATCCGGCGCTCGATGAAGTGCTCGGTACCCAGGTTGGACACCTGCGGACGGACCTGGAGCTTTTGCAAGGCGCCGGAACGCCGTTTGACAAGGAAGCGTACCTGGCCGGCAAGATGACTCCGGTGTTCTTTGGGAGCGCGGTGAACAACTTCGGCGTGGCAGAGCTGCTGGACGCGCTGCTCCAGTTTGCGCCGCAGCCGCGCCCGCGTCCGACCACGTCCCGCATGGTGTCGCCGTACGAGACCGGCTTTTCGGGTGTGGTGTTCAAGATCCAAGCGAACATGGACCCGCAGCACCGCGACCGCATCGCGTTTCTGCGCATCTGCTCGGGCAAGTTTTCGCGCGGCATGAAGGTCCGCCACCACCGCATCGGCAAAGATGTGCAGATCCAGAATGCGACCATCTTCATGGCGCAGGATCGATCCGGTGTCGAGGAAGCCTATCCCGGCGACGTCATCGGCATTCACAACCACGGCACCATCAAGATCGGCGACACGATGAGCGACAAAGAGCCGCTCAAGTTTGTCGGCATTCCCAACTTCGCACCGGAGCACTTCCGCCGCGTGCGGCTGCTCAATCCACTCAAGAGCAAGCAGCTCGAAAAGGGACTCCTTCACCTGGCCGAAGAAGGCGCTGTGCAGCTGTTCCGTCCGCTGCGCAACAACGA
>CAYTGC010000227.1:0-8044 GCA_964437195.1 uncultured Myxococcales bacterium
TCGACGCGTCGCAGTCTGCGCTTCGCGATGGCGCGGGTCTACGAGGACAAGCTCGGGGATTCGTTCGAGGCGATGGGCGCATACAAGAGTGCGCTCGAGAGCAACCCGCGCGACACCGATGCTCTGACGGCGCTGGGTCGGCTGTACGAGAAAGAAAACCAGTGGGCGGATCACCTGGAGATTCTCGACAAGCTGGCAGCGCTGCACGACGCCCAGACCAACGTTGGCGATCGACTGACCCTGTGGCTGCAAGCTGCGCGTGTTACCGAAGAAAAGATCCAGGAATCTGACGCGGCGATCCGTCGCTACGAGCAGATCCTGACGTTCGAGCCGCAGGCCGAACAAGAACTGGCAAGCTGGATGTCGGCGGCGCAAGTCGAGCTATCGACGGCGATCAACAAAGACCGGTTCCGTGTGGTCCAGATCCAGGCCGATGCTCGGCTGGCGCTCGAGAGGCTGGTGCAGTCGCCCGAGACAAGAGCAGCGGCAGCGGCGGTTCTCGAGCCGCTCTATCGCAAGCAGAGCGAGTGGCGTCCACTCATCGACCTTCTGGAGCTGTCGCTGTCGTCGGCTGCGGACCCGAGCGATCGACGTCGTATCTTGGCGCAAATCGCCAGCCTGCAGGAGACGGGTCTGCTCGATCCGGCGGGCGCTTTTGCGACCTGGGGCCGCATCCTGTCCGAGGACGGTTCTGACGAAGAAGCAGTGCGCGAACTGGAGCGTCTGGCACAGCTTGGCGGCGAGTACGGCGAGCTGGCAGGAATCTTCGAGCAGCGGCTGGAGACAGCGAGTGATCCAGAAGTGCAGCGGAACTTCGCGCTCAAGCTGGCGGGTCTGTACGAGACACACCTTGACGACCAGACCAAGGCGATCGAGCGTTACCGTCGGGTGCGTGAGCTGCCCGGAAACGAGATGGAGGCACTGTCGGCCCTTGACCGGCTCCTGCAAAAGACCGGGGCGCTCTCGGATCTCGCCGAAGTGCTCGAGCGTG
Organism: uncultured Myxococcales bacterium; assembly: GCA_964437195.1. Lineage (GTDB taxonomy): Bacteria > Myxococcota_A > Polyangia > Palsa-1104 > JAEUJZ01 > JAEUKA01. The sequence continues at coordinate 992 of CAYTGC010000227.1, forward strand.
AGGCTGAAGTGGCAGACTCTCCGACTGCGCAGGCGGACTTCCTGTATCGCCTCGGTGAGCTGAAGACCGGCTCTCTCTACGATCTCGACGGAGCGCTCTCGGCCTTCCGCAAGGCGCTCGAGCGGTATCCGCAGCATGTTGCGGCGCGGGCTGCCGTCGAACGCCTCATCAACTCGCCGGCACATGCCGTGGCAGCGCTCGATCTCCTCGAGCCACTCGCGGAGCAGGAGCGTGACTTTGGCAAGCTCATCGAGCTTCTCGAGGTTCGCGCTTCGGTGACGCAGGGCAAGCCAGAGCGAGCCGCTCTCCTCGAGAGAATCGCCAATCTGGCGGAAAAAGAGCTGACCGACCCGTCTCGGGCTTTCGAGGCCGTGGCGCGGGCCTTCATCGAGACACCGGACGACTCGCGACTGACCGATGAGATGGAGCGTCTGGCGCGGGCCTGCGGTCGAGACAGCGACGCGGCGTTCAAGCTGGAAGAAGTGCTCGATCGCGTGACGTTCGGCATGAAGTCCAGCGACAGTGGCCGACGGATGGCAGCGGATATGCAGCGCGAGCTGGGTCTGCGCGCCGCGCGGATTTGGGAACGGCTGTCCGATGATCAGCGGGCTGAGACGCGCTACCAGACGGTCCTCGATAGCGAGAACGACAACCACGAAGCGCTGGCGGCGCTCGAGCGGATCTATCGTCAGCGAGGCGACTCGACGCTGCTCGCAGAGATGCTGCTGCGTCGAGCTGGCCTCGAAGAGCAGCTACCGAAGCGAAAAGCCCTGCTGACCGAGGCTGCGGCCCTTTATCAAGGACCTCTGGCCGACGAGTTCAAGGCAGTGGAAGCGTGGAAGAAGATCCTCGAACTCGACGAAACCGATGGCAAGGCTCTGTCGTCGCTGGCCGAGCTTTATCACCGGGGCCGTCGCTTCGAGGAACTGGTGTCGGTCCTTACGACGCAGGCTCGTCTGCTCAACGGCAATGCCAAGGCCAATATCCTGGCGCGGATTGCCGACCTGCTCTCCGAGGAACTGGATCAGCCAGCGCAAGCGATCGAGGTGTACCGCGAGCTGCTCGGCATTCAGCCAAGCTCGCTCAAGGCGCTGTCCGCCCTCGAAGGGCTGTACAGCCGTCGCGAAGACTGGTCGCAGGTGCAGGAAGTGCTCGGGCGTCGTCTACGCGCCGTCTCGGCGACGAAGGACAAGATCGCGGTGCTTCGCAAGCTGGCTCAGCTGTCGCTGGAGAAGCTGCAGTCGGTGGACGACGCGGTTTCGCACCTTCAGCAGGTGTTGGAGTTGCAACCTGGCGATCCCGACGCACAGGCGGACTTGGAGCGGCTGCTCGAGGCAGGGGAGAAGTGGTACGAGCTGGTCGACGTGCTCGTTCGCCACGCCGATGCGTCGCACAAGGCCAACAAGCTCGACGAGGAGATCGCGCTGCTGCTGCGCGCCGCCGAGATTTGGGAAGGCAAGGTCCAGGCCCCCGAGCAGGCCAAGAAGCTGCTCGAGCGAGTGCTGGAGATCGACCCCAACCACGTCCGGGCACTGATGTCGCTGGCTCGGATCTACGAGTCGCAGCATGACTGGGCGCGCTGCAAGGCGACGCTCGAGAAAGCGGTGCGACTGGCCAAGACCAACGCCGAGATGGCCGAGCTGTACTACCGACTCGGTCGCATGGAAGCCGAGCGACAGGGCGACGCTGCTGCGGAGCCGTACTACGAGCGGGCACTGCAGGCCGACCCGACCAACGTCGAAGTCGCCGAGGCGCTCGAGAAGCAAGCGCGGGCGCGCGGAGATTTCCGTCGGGTCGCAGCGCTGCTCGAAGTCCGGGCCGAGCGCATGCAGTCTCTCGACGCACAGAAGCAAAAAGAACTGCTCATCGACCTGGGTCGTCTGTACGTAAACGAGCTCAAGTCCCCCGAGGGTGCGCTGCCGGTGCTGCAGCGGGCCTACAAGCTGGCACCCGACGACATTCAGGTCGTTGAGCCGCTCGCCGAGATCTACTTCAACGCGGGCCGTACCCGCGAAGCGCTGCCGCTCTACAAGACCATCGTCGAGCGTACTGCGAAGGGTCGTCGCAGCAAGGATCTCGCTCGCATTCACTTCCGTCTGGCGTCGATTGCCGAGAAAGAAGGCGAGTTGTCGAAGGCGCTTGAGCAGTACAACGCGGCCTATGCCATCGACGCCGGCCACTTGCCGACGCTGATTGCCCTGGGTCGGATGTATATGCACCACGCCGATTGGGAAAAGGCGCGTCGTATCTACCGCTCGATGTTGCTACAGAACCTCGACCCAGCCTCGGGTGTGACCCGCGCCGATGTGTATCTGCACCTCGGTGAGATCCACGAGAAGCTCGGCGAAGGTCCGAAGGCCGTCGGCATGTACGAGCGCGGCCTCGAGCTTGACCCAAGCCATGCCGGCCTGCTCCTCGCGATGGGCCGCGTCCGTCAGAGCTAGTCCAGCGAGCGCACCTCGGCGATAGAAACTGCCTCTATCGCCGACCTCCACTTCATCGCCGATCGGATTTTTCTTCCGGGTCTACTGCGTCCGCGGTGTGCTCGTCGCTGGGGCTGGTCCATCACCCGTGCTGTCGAGCTCTTTTTGCGCCTTGCGAGCGACGTCGCGGGCGGTATCTTTGGCGCCCGTGGCCAGTTCCTTGGCTTCTGGGGTCTTCGCGATGCGAACCACATGTCCAAAGAGCGTGTGTTTTCCGAGAGGAACCGTCACAGCGAGATAACAAAATGCGATGACTCCGAGGAGCCAGAGCAGTCGATTCATGTCTGACATGTTAGCAGAGCACCCAGCCTGACACGAAAAGGGGCCGCGACAGATCGCTGCGCTCGTGTTATGAACACGGCGCTCGCCGCGTTGGGTGCATAGGCTCACGACGTGGCGCGACGATCGTCCGAGAGAGAGAACCCACGATGATGACTACGCTGCGCCTGTGCGGACTTTCAGCCGCGCTTCTGTTTCTGGCCATGACGGCATCCTGCAAGCAAGCGGAAGGCGACCGCTGCCAACTCGACGAAGACTGCGCCGAGGGCCTCTACTGCGAATTGGCCGGCAACACCCGGGCGCAAGGCGGCTTCTGCAAGTCTCCCACCTCGACGACCACCACCGTCGACCTCAGCAGCTCTGGTGATTTGGCCAAGCCCGTCGACATGGCCAAGGTCGATATGTAGCCAAAGCGGCTGCGTTGCTTAGACGCTGAGCTTGGCTCGTCCGCTGCGCTCAAGGGCCTGGGCTAGGTCGGGTAGGGCTGGCGGATCGGTATCGAGCAGCTTGCGCAGTGCGCGCTCTACCACAGCTTCTGCCGTGACGGCGCGGGCCGCATCGGCTCGTTCAAACAGGTTCACATCGCGTTTGCTATCAGAGAGCCGTCGTCCGAACGAAAACAGCTGGGATTTGACATCGCTCACGCGTGGGCGACCGAGTGGCTCACCTTGTCGCCAGGCCACCGCTGCACGACCAACCTGCTCCAGCTCGCGCAGCGCGCCTTTTTCGTACCAGGCAATCCCACCCCGCACTCGGTCTGGCTGCGACGGATCGGCAAAGATGCACAGAACCTCGGGGGCCGCTTCAGACACCGCTTCGCCTGCCACTGGCAAGTTGGGCGTTGGGAAGATCGGCTCTTCGTGGATATCGACCCAGTCGGAAAGCACATCGGGCCAGCGTGGCTCACGCAGGGCCCGCAGCTGCATTGGCTCGACGACCGTCACGACCTGGGCGCGAGGCAGTCGCAACACAGAAACCAGTGCCGAACCGCGCCACACCTTGACCAAGCGTCGTGGCAGATCGGCGGAAAACTCACCCGGAAACAGCAGCCACTCAACCATGTCGAGATTGTATCAGCCGCTCGACGCAGGGGCCGCGAGGTCGGTATGAAAACAAAAAAGCCAGCTAGGACATAGCTGGCTTTTCTGAAAGGAAGAGTGGGCGTTACTGGACTTGAACCAGTGGCTTCAACCGTGTGAGGATTGCACTCTACCGCTGAGTTAAACGCCCGAATTCGTTCGGCTTCCCGAACGATCGTCCCTAACCCTTACCAGGTGGGACAGTCGGTCCGCAAAGAAAATCTGCGGACCAGACAGTTAGGAGATCTTCTCGACCGCGCCACTGCGGAGGCAGCGGGTGCAGACGCGAATGCGACGGTTGACGCCACCGACCTTCGCGTGAACGCGCTGGAGGTTGGGGCGCTGCACCATCTTGGTCTTGATGTTCGAGTGACTGACCTTGTTGCCGACGAGGCGGCCCTTGTCACAGAGATCGCAGCGATTTGCCATGGTCGTTTTGCCAAAAAGTAGAGAGCTAAAACTTGGTTTGACGCTGTCCCGAAGACCGGGGCTGCCAAACGAGAGCCGAATATCTAGCACGGCCAAGCTTGCGGGATCAAAAGAAAAAACGCGGTTCGTATGCGCTGTGAACGGATATCGTTCCGGTTGTCGACGCCGAAACGGAGAAAGAGCCTCTCGAATCGGTGCGCAAGATGGTAGCGCTGATGGCGCGGTAGCGATCCATCACGGGAGCATGCGGGAAACCAAAGCGGTTGTTTTTCCCGACGGAACAGATCACCAGCCGCGGTCGAGTTGCGGCGACGAACGCGTCGGTGGAACTGGTTCGACTACAGTGGTGCGGGGCTTTGAGCACGTCGACGGTCGATAGTTCGCCGCTTTCGAGAAGCTCCGCCTCGCGCGAGGCTTCGATATCACCGGTAAGCAGCAGGGTTCGCCCGGCGTAGCGCAAGCGCAGCACGATCGATGCATCGTTTAGGCTCCGTCCCAACGGCACAGCAGCTCCATGTGGGGACGACAGCGGCTCAACAGAAACGCCGCCAACTGCCAGTGGATGCGCGCGGACGACGAGCGCCTTGGTCTTCTCGGCCAGATGCTTCAGCGAGGCCAGCGTCGCTTCCGCAGCTTGGAGTTCGCGGCGCAGTTGATTCGTCGGCATGTCATCAGATCGGCCCGGCAGTGGCTCGATCCATAGCTCTCCAACGGAAAACTCGCGCAACAGCGAGGACAGTCCACCGCTGTGATCGGGATGTGCGTGCGTCATGACCAGCCAGTCGATGCGAGAGACGCCTCGTCGTCGAAGATAGGGCGCCACGGTCGAATGCCCCGCGTCGAAGCCGTCGCCGCTCGCCGGTCCCGCGTCGATCACCATCACCTGATGCGTCGGAAACTCCACCACGAGCGAGTCACCTTGTCCCACAGCGAGCGCCGTAAGCCGAAGCTCTGATTTGGGTCTTTGCCAGTCGATGAGATAGAGCAGGACGGCCAGCGCGGAGACGACCGCTCCCCTCGGACGCTGCCGTGCCCAGACGACAAGTCCCAGGGCAAAGAGCAGCATCCAAGCAATTGGCGGCGACGGAACGGTCCACACGAGCCCTGCTTTGGCAAACAGAGCTGTGAGGCGCAGAAGCACGGTCGTTGCCGAAAGTGCCAGTTTGAGCGGCAAGGTGCCCAGCCAGCCACACACGTGTCCGAGGAAAAGCCCAACCAGACCGAGTGGCAGCACCGCTAGCTCGCCAATCGGCACGAGGACCAGATTCGCCAGCAGCCCCATCGCCCCGAACTTTCCAAACAGAAGCGCGCACAGCGGAGCGGTCGCAATGGTGGCCCCGAGCGTGGCATCGGACAACTGGAGCAGCCAGCTCAGCAGCCGTCGGAATGCCTGTGGGATCTGGAGCCGAATGATCCAGTACGTCTGCGCTTGGAGTGGGCGCAGGTAGGTCATCCCAAGCGTCGCCGCCATCGACAGGAGCCAGCTTGGGTCGCACAGCCGCAGCGCTCCGCCAGCGGGAACTGGGGCGCCCAGGACGAACACCGACAGCGCCAGTCCCTGCGTGAGAGTGGTTCGCCGTCCGAGCAGCATCGCGACGAGCCACAGCCCAAGTACACAAGCGGCCCGAATCGTTGGAAGTTCCGCGCCGGTCAGCTCCGCATAACCCAGCATGAGCGGGAGCGTCAGCGCCGCGGCGAAGCGATGGACTGCAAAGCGCTGCGCAAGCCAGGCCGACCGCGACAGCGCCTTGCTTGCGATCCGATACAGAAGCCAGCCCACGATGGCCAAGTGCAAGCCGCTCACCGAAAGGATGTGGGATATCCCTGCGGCTGAAAACTCGTCGGTGACTGTGGGTCGGCCTTCCTGGAAACGGCGCTGATCGGCTTCGATGAGCTGTCCGCGCCATCCCAGCGTCAGCGCGACAAGGACCGCCTGACTTTCGGCTGGCGAGGAAATCGAGAGGACTTTCGTGCGCAGACGCTGTCGCAGCTGTTCCAGCGGCCTGCGGACGAGCCAGCGCAGTCGAAGATCCCGCGACGGCGGACACTCGCGCTGGGCTTCCTCTGATAGGTGAACAACCTGCTCGGCATCGGTGCGCGCCAACAGCGCCGTTGGTTTGTTCCAAAACGACGCAGCCCATCGAGCTGTTTCCTCGTGAGGCTCAGCGTTCGTGCGCTGCAAATCGGCCCGGAGCCTCAGCACATCCCCCGGCAAAAGCGCAAAGTCCGGGGTGCCGCGAACCATCAGCGTTGACTCCAGCATTGGTTCCAGACAGCCACCTTGTCCGTCGCCGCGCTGGATCGAAAGAAGAGCGGCAGAGACCTGTAGACCCTGAGCGACTGGCTTGCCCGCACTCAGCAGCGCAACGGACACAAAAAGCGGCTCTGGATGCGGCCCTTTCGAGAGCAGCGCATCAAGCGCCGGGCTTTTTGGCGGCACTGGCCGGTCGACACTCGCCATCAGCCCGGTTGCGATCGCCACCGAAAGCAGCCCAAAACCCAGCATCCGACGTGCAGCCCACGAGACACAAGTGACCAAGATCGCTCCGCCGAACGTAAGTCGAGCGGCAGCTGTCGACATACCGATCCACTGACCGACCCAGATTGCGCACACATAGGCAAGTGCGCAAAAAGACAGGACTTTTGGCATGGCGACGGTTTTCGTCGTCGCGGCAAAATGGTTGCGGGGTGAAATTACAGTTACTCAAAAAACCATAATTCTTGGTCTTGTACTGCCGTGATACACTGGGCGGACACGCATGTTGGGGTCTAGGATCGACTCG
>CAYTGC010000228.1:0-8024 GCA_964437195.1 uncultured Myxococcales bacterium
GTCGCAAAGCAGCTGGCAAGACCCCGCAAGAAGTCGCCCGCTATCTGCACACACTGTCGCACTTCCGTCGGCCCGAACTGGTGGGGCGCACGCTGCACCTCATCGAGCAGGGAATGATTCCGCAAGAAGCAGTGGCGGCCATCTTGGCGCAGCTTCTGTCGTTCCGACACTCGCAGCAGGCGGCGTGGGACTTCCTGAAAACCCATTGGCCGACGCTGCGCGAGCGCTTTGGCGACATGGGTGTCTCACGCGTGGTCGATGCACTCGGTCGGCTGCGGGGAAGCGAGCGCGCCGATATCGTCCGCTTCTTCGAGGAACACAAGCCAGCGGGCGCTGAGCGGGCACTCCAGCGGGCGCTCGAGCGAATCGACCAAGGGGAAGAACTTCGCCAGCGCGTGACCGCCGAGCTGTTGGCGTATTTGGGCGCGCGCTAGCAGGGCGCAGGCAGCGCTTGCAGTCGAGACGATCCGTCCTAGATACTGGCTGCTATGGGCAAATCCAGAGCTCGCCAGGGACATCGGCCCGCACCACCACCCGAAGCCACCGACAAGGTAGCTGCCCCGGCAGCCCCAGTGGTCGCATCGATGCCATCCGGGTCTGAACCAAAGCCCGGAGAAGCCGCTCCAGCGAGTTCGGCTGCGACGGCAACACCGACGGCGTCTGCGACGGCAACACCGACGGCGTCTGCGACGACGGCAACTCCGGCTCGTCCTCAGAGCTTGCGACAGCGCAGCGCGATTGCCCGGTTCATTTCAGAAAATACCAACGTCGTTTCGAGCTTCGTCATCGGCATCGCAGGTCTTGCTGTCACGTCGACGTATCAGTGCAACCAAGGCGAGCTTCAGCGACGGCAAGCCGAAGCGCAGATGAAGATCGCTCGCGAACAAGCCGACAACAGCTGGCGCATCGAGCGAGCAAAAATTCTGTCGGAAAACCTCAAGACGCTGACCGCTCGTGGCGGGGATACCGTCGAGCAGCGTTACGGCGTTCTGCTTTCGCTTCTGCGCGGCAGCATCCTCGAGCCCGACGTGGCGGTGTCGTATGCGCTGGAGCTAGGCCGAGACAACCCCGACTACATGCGAAGCGTGCTTACCAACATCGACCGCAAAGACGAGCAGTACTATCGGCGTCTGGAGACGGCTTATGTGCTGACGTGTGAGCAGCGCTATGGCGTTTCGTCGCAGCAGGTGGCGCAGTGCTCGAGTGACAAGTGGACCGAGCGCTCGGCAGCCCTGGCCAGCACGCTGCTCGACAACATGGAAGATCTCAGCGCGCTCGACGGGCCGAACTCACCGATGTGCCTGCTCCAAGACGAGCGCGAGGTGTATCCGCGCATGCTGCGGCTCATCGGCCTGTTTTCACCGTTTCTCCATGACCTCTACGAGAGACGGATGTGGGAACCGATCGACAAGTTCCTCGCCAAGAGCCCAGGCGCAAAGTTTGTGGGGACGCTCTCGCTCGCGATTGCGAGCAACGACTTGTCGGCGGAGTCCGATCTGGAAAAAGCCTTCCGCTCGCGGATCGAAGCGCTCACCCAAGGCTATCTCGCCGGCACGGCCTGCGACATGGAGTGTCGGCTGCGGGTCTTCGGTTTTGCACTCAGCAATCTCTCGAAGAGCCGAGGAATCTTTGAGCGAGTCCTGCGCGGCCAACTGTTGAAGCCGCGTGCCGACGTGGAGCCGCTGCTGACGAGGCTGTCGACACGGCTGCAGTTCTGCCAGTATGACCCGGGCGATACGACGGTCATCCGCGATGCCATCATCCTGCCGACGGTCGAGGCTGAGGCGGCCAAAGCCAAGCCCGATTTGAGCAAGCTCGAACAGCTCCTCGCGATGCTTGCCGAGCTGCCCGAACCGACCGCGCCCGTGAGTCCGGCGTGGCAAAAGCTGATGGAGCACCTAGGCAAAATGTCGCAAGGTCGCTACCCAAAGCAGCTTGCGGACCGACGCACGGAAGTGCAAAAGCAGCGACGCGCCGTCATCGGACCCCCCAAACCAACCGATGTGAGCAAGAAGCGGCCGAACTTCTGCCTCGCGTCCGATGATCAGACCGAAAGCGCAGACGAAGAATAACCAACCCGACACAAGCGCCTTTGCCTAACACCTGCGCCCGCAGGATACTGTCTCGATACAATCGAGCGGCTGGCATTTTCGCTGGTCCGACATTTCCGGAGGTTTTTATGCAGACCGATAGTGGGCTTCCTCAAGACATCAAGGCGCAGCTTCAGCCGGTTCCAGGCGGCACGCCTCAGACGGGCGTCACCGGGCAGGTCCGATTCGAATATCTCGGCAAACCCACCGAGATGATCTTGGGCGGCATTCTCGCCGGGCTTCTGCTGATGGTGACCTGTGGTCTGGCCTATCCGTGGATCATCGCCCAAGCACAGCGCTACTACTATTCGCGCGTTCGCATTCACACCGACGCGGGCGTGCTGACCCCGGAGTTTACCGGCACCGGCTTCCTCTGCTTCGTTGAAGTGTTTTTGTCGTCGGTCCTGGTCATACTGACACTCGGCATCTACACACCGTGGTACGTCGCCAACGTACTTCGCTACTTCCTCAACAACAGCCAAGCCGTTGCTCCCGATGGAACCCGCTATCGACTGGACTACACGGGCCGAGGTGGTGAACTGTTCGTCCCGATGCTAGTGAACACCCTGCTCACCAACATCACCCTCGGGATCTATGGTGCGTGGGCCGCCTGTGACATGCGCAAGCGCATCAACGAAAAGACGCGCATCCTGAAGAACGAGCAAGAGATCGGCAAGCTGGACTTCGTTGGTACTGGCGGTGGACTCGTCGGAACGCTGCTGCTTGGGATGTTCCTGACCATGATCACCTTCGGGCTGTACCTGCCGTGGTTCCAGTGCAACATGGAGAAGTTTTTCCTCCGCAACACCGGCATCTACATCGGTTCGCGTCGGTTCCGCGGCGACTTCACGGGTCAGGGCGGCGAGCTGTTCCTGCTGTTCTTGCAGATCATCTTGGTGCCCCTCACCCTGGGCCTTTACCTGTTCTGGCTGATCACCAAGCAGAACCGCTTCTTCGTCGAGAAGATGTCGTTCCAAGCTGAATAACCCGCACAGCCTTTCTCGCCCCGAATTCCCCAGCCAGCCGAAGTAGAGATTCCGCGCCCAGTCAAGATGGCGGCGCAACCGCTTGTCTTTGCTCGCATGCAAGATGTATACCGACAATCAATAATCGAGCTAGTACCGGCGGTTCGCTCGGTGTAGCCTGGTAGCAGAAGGTCGGAGGCCGATAAGCGCATGTCCATGAAGATGGAACAGAGCATTCGACAGCAAATGTCGATGGTCATGACGCCCCAGTTGCAGATGGCGATCAAGCTGTTGCAGATGGCGCGCGCTGAACTGGTCGAACAAGTTCAGGAGGAGCTCAAGGAAAACCCGCTTCTCGAGGACGCGATCGACAGCGAGGCAGAACACGAGCGCGATGAACCGACCGATCACATCGAGACGATCGGCGAGACAGAGGAACCGATCGCGCAGCCAATTGCGAAGGAGCAGACGGACGCCGGCAAGGAAGTGCCGACGGACGGACAGACTCCGGCGGAGATTGACTGGACTTCGTACATCGAAAACTCGGCGACGGCGTCGAGCTTGCCAGCGCAGGAGCGACCCGATAGCGACGAGCTTCCGTCGGCGGGACAGACACTACGGACCAGCCGCTCGCTCGAAGAACACCTGCTTCAGCAGCTTCGGATGGCGCGGCTGCCCGATGACGAGGCAGAGTGCGCGGTGTTCATCATCGGCAACCTGGACTCGGACGGTTATCTAAAAGAACCGCCGCTCGGTGAGGTCGCCGAAGAGTGCGAGGTGTCGCTCGATGTAGCAGAGCGCGCGCTAAGGCGGGTGCAGCGATTCGATCCTTGGGGATGCGGCTCGCGCACGCTGCAAGAGTGTCTGCTCGTGCAGGCCGAGATGCACAAGATGGACGACGAGCTGATGGTCAAAGTGCTGACCGAGCATCTTGTCGACATCGAGAAGAAAAACTGGGAAAAGCTGGCCAAGAAGCTGAAGGTCGACGTCGAGGAGATTCACCTCGTCGCGCAGGACATCCAAAAGCTGGACCCGAGGCCGGGTCGCGAGTTTAGCACTGACCAGCCGCAGTACATCACGCCCGACGTCTACATCCACAAGGTCGGTGAAAAGTACTTTGTGTCGGTAAACGACGATGGCCTGCCGAAGCTGCGCATCAGTCGGTACTACCTCGACACGATGAAGGACAAGGACAACAAGGCGGCGCGCGACTACGTGCAAGAGCGTCTGCGCTCGGCGAAGTGGCTGATCGACAGCATCCAGCAGCGCCAGCGCACGATCGTCAAAGTCACCGAGTCGATCCTCAAGTTCCAGCGCGACTTTTTCGAAAAAGGCGCCGGGCACTTAAAGCCGCTCATCTTGCGCGACGTCGCCAGCGACATTGGGATGCACGAATCGACGATCAGCCGTGCGACGGCGAACAAGTACGTCCACACCCCGCAGGGACTTTACGAGCTGAAGTACTTCTTCAACATCGGCATCAACCGCGAGGGTGGCCAAGACGAGATCGCGTCGGAAGCGGTCAAGGGCTTCATCAAGCAGATCGTCAGTAGCGAGAGCGGCAAAAATCCGTACTCGGATCAGAAGCTCGTCGAGCTGCTGAAGCAAAAACACGGCATCGAGATCGCGCGGCGGACGGTCGCCAAGTACCGCGAACAGCTCGGGATCTTGCCGTCGAGTCAGCGCAAGTCGTTTTAGTCTTGGCTGCTTGCGGCGCAACCCAAAACGCATGTTTTGCGAAGCACCGAAGTTGCGCTAAGAAATGCTCAAATTGCTGGTGCGAACGATTGACGGTTGACCACAGGAGCAGATAGGTCGTAGAAGCGAGCGGCACAAACGCGTTGGCGTGCGAGCCGCACCGCTCACAAACGAGAGGAGGGGAGTGTTATGCAGGTTGCTTTCACATTCCGAAACGTCGAGTCCAGCGACAATCTCAAAGACTACGCCCGAGAGAAGCTAGAGCGGATCAACAAGTACTTCCCCGATCCCATCAAAGCCCACATTGTCTTTGCCCAGCAGCGCGGCTACCTCTTCGACGTCGATGTCCAGATCACGCTGCACAACGGCCTGGTTGTAAAAAGCGACGAAGCGACCGAAGACATGCACTCGTCGATCGATCTGGTGATGGCCAAGATCGAGCGTCAGCTTCGGCGGTTCAAGGACCGCATCCGCGATCACAAACCGCAGCAAGGTCCGCACAGGCAGTTCATGCACCGCGTCGTGGCGCTCGAACCAGGCGAGGCCACCGAGCCCCAAGCGCCCTCCGCGCCCAACACAGAAGCGCCTAGCCAGAAGTCGGCTCCGCGGGTCATTCGCGAAAGGAAGTTCGTCGCCGTTCCCATGACGGTCGAAGAGGCTATCATGCGGATGAACCTGCAACACGACCCGTTCTTGGTCTTTCACAACGTGCTCACGCACGAGATCAACGTGGTCTACAGGCGAAACGACGACACCTATGGTCTTATCGAGACCACGCAAGACGAAAAGTAGGGACTGCGGCGAATGGTTGAGGCGAACTGCGGACGATGAAGCTGGTTGATCTCATCAGGCCTGAGCTGGTCATTCCCGAGCTTGCGGGACGGAGCAAAGCCCAAGTGCTTGCCGAATTTTCCCGTCATTTGGCGAAAACCCAGCCGGGTCTCGACGCAGCGACGCTCAATCGAATCCTCACCGAGCGCGAACAACTGGCCACCACGGCGATCGGCGAAGACATCGCAATTCCACACGGCAAGATCGAAGGAGCAACCCGCATGATCGGCTGCGTGGGCCGATCGACACCGGGCATTGCGTTCGACTCGCTCGACGGGAAACCGACGCACCTGTTCTTCGTCCTCATTGCACCTGAGAGCTCGGCTGGACTGCACCTCAAAGCGCTCGCACGAATCAGCCGAGTGTTCAAAGATGCCGAGTTTCGCGCCAAGCTCCTGCGCGCTCCGACGGCGGGTGAGATTTTTCGCATCATCGCCGAGGAAGAGCAAAAGTACCCAAGCTGATGCCAGGCATTGCGATTCATAGCCTGCTCGACGCCGAATCGGGCCTAGCGCTCTCTGTCATCGGAGGCAGGTCCGGTCTATTCCGCAAAGTTGGGGGCGCGCGAATTCAGAAGCAAGGCATCGCGCTTACGGGCTATGTCCAGCATGTCCATCCTGAACGAATGCAGGTGCTCGGACTCACCGAGATCGCATTTTTTCGGAGCCTGGGCGACGAGTCCCGCAAGAGTGGCGCCCAAGCGCTCGCCAGCGTAAGACCGTGTTGTGTCGTCATCACCCGAGGACTCGACGCACCGACAGAGATCCTCGCGGCGTGCGAAGAGAACGGCGTTCCACTGCTGTCAACGCCACTCATGTCGTCGCTGTTCATCAATCGAGTGACGCGGCTGCTTGAGAACAAGCTGGCGCCAGGGACAACCATCCACGGTGTTCTCGTCGATGTACTGGGCGTCGGTGTGCTGCTTTTGGGCAAATCGGGCGTCGGCAAGAGCGAAGCAGCGCTCGACTTGGTCATGCGTGGTCACCGTCTTGTCGCTGATGATGTCGTCGAGATCCGCAAGCGCATGCCCGATCTGATCATTGGCTCGTGTAGCGACATTCTCAAGCACCACATGGAAGTGCGCGGCCTCGGGATCCTCAGCATCAAGGACCTGTTCGGTATTGCGTCGGTGCGCGACGCGAAAAAGATCGACTTGGTGATAGAGCTGTCCGACTGGAATCCGACCGAGGAATACGATCGGCTGGGCATCGACGATCTGCGCTTTGCCATCCTCGACGTGGCGCTTCCGCTCCTCAAAATTCCGGTGCGGCCCGGTCGCAACATTGCCGCCATCATCGAGGTCGCTGCGCGCAATCAGCTGCTCAAGCAGCAAGGCATTCACTCAGCGCGCGAGTTCCAAGATCGTCTGAGCGCCGCCATGCAGCCCAACCGTCCACACAGCGGGATGGGAACCCCCGAAGACGTCGAATAGCTTCTCGCAGAATTTTTGCCCCGAGGTCGCAGGTGAGTTCCGAAGAGCACAGCATGCACATCCTGGTGGTGACCGGCGTCTCGGGAGGCGGGAAGTCGACCGCGCTGCGTGCACTCGAGGACTTGGGCTTCTACTGCGTCGACAACCTGCCGCTTCCGCTGTTGTCGCAGTTTGTGCAGCTTGTCGGGACGACGGGACAAAAGAAAGCCGCGCTCGTCATTGATGCCCGCGAGGGAGAGTTTCTCGCCGGGTTTCGTCACGAAATGCGGCAGCTTCGGGCACAAGGGCACGCGCTCGAGATCCTGTTCCTTGATGCGTCCGACGATGTGCTCTTGCGGCGCTTTTCCGAGACCCGCAGGCGCCATCCGCTGCACGGCGACGACCTCCGGGCGGCGATTGCGCACGAACGACGGGAGCTTCTGCCGCTGCGTGAAGAGGCTCACACCGTCGTGGATACCGGCGCGCTCAACGTCCATCAGCTCAAAGGCGTGATCCAAGAGCGATACGGCAAAAGTGGCCAAGTGCTCGCGCTGACGCTGCTTTCGTTTGGCTTCAAGTATGGCCTTCCCGTCGAAGCAGACCTGGTTCTCGACGTGCGTTTTTTGCCCAACCCGTACTTCGTCCCGGCCCTGTCGAGTCAGACGGGACTGGAAGCCGAAGTGGCCAACTACGTCCTGAGCCAAGCCGACGCCCAGACTTTTATCGCCAAGGCAGAATCGCTCATCGAGTTCTACCTCCCGCGGGCTCAGCGCGAGGGCAAGTCCTACGTCACAGTGGCCATCGGCTGCACAGGTGGCCGACATCGTTCGGTTGCGGTGGTGGCGGATCTTTTCAATCGACTCGGCGCACGGTATCAAATTACTGTTAGACATCGCGAGCTGGGTCGAGGGAGAGAACCATGAGCGCCCCGTTTACTGCTGTGGTGGTCGTTACACACGGACGGGCTGGAGCCGACATGCTGGATGCGGCCCAAGCGTTTTTGCACATGCAGCTCCCTCTGGTTGCTGC
>CAYTGC010000229.1:0-8014 GCA_964437195.1 uncultured Myxococcales bacterium
GAGTGGTCTACACCGACATGAACTTCCCGTCGGTAAGCTACATCTGGAAAGCGGAGGAACGACGCGGCGCGCAAGTGGTGCTCGTGAAGACACCCGATGGCGTCACCATCCCGACGGAACAAATGCTGGAAGCCATCGACGAACGGACGTTGATTGTGCCAATCAGCCACGTCCTGTTCCGTAGCTCCTACATCCAAGACGCCGAGGCCATCATTCGGCGCGCCCACGAAGTCGGTGCGATGGTTCTTCTCGACGTCTATCAGTCGGCAGGTATCGTGCCACTTGATGTCACTGCACTCGGCGTGGATTTTGCGACAGGAGGCTCGGTCAAGTGGCTGTGCGGAGGCCCGGGGGCCGCGTATCTTTATGTTCGGCCCGATCTGATTGGGAAGTTTGCGCCGCGTACGACAGGCTGGTTTGCCAACCGCGCTCCGTTTGCGTTCACGATGCCCGACCAAGACTACGCCGACGGCATTGCCCGGTTCGGCGCTGGTACGCTCGCGATTGCGCCGCTGTATCAAGCCCGCGCTGGTGCAGAGTTCATCGGCAAGCTGGACATCGCGACCGTGCGGCGAAAGTCGCTGCGACAGACGGCATACATGATCGACCGCTGCCTCTCACTCGGCTACCGGCTCAACTCGCCTCGGGATGAGCGACGTGGCGGAACGGTCTGTTTCGACTTTCCCGGGTCCGACAAGGTCTGTGCCGAGCTAAACCGTCGCAAGTTCTTCTGTGATCACCGCCCCGGCGCTGGCATTCGCTGCTCGCCCCACTTCTACAACACCGATGAAGAGGTCCGCCTCTTCCTGGATGAAGTCGAGCGGATTGTCGCCGGAAAATAGCTTCTCGCCGTGCTATAGATCGCGTTCGTGTCTACCGACGTCTTCCGCCGCGAAACCGGCGCGCTCTATATGGAACAGGTTCGGCTTTCGTCGCTGCTCGAGGCAGGAATCGAAACGCCGTTTTTCATCTACAGCACAGCACAGCTTGTCCGCGACTTCGACGCGTATGCGAGCGCGGTCGCCGGACTTGAAGCGGTGGTCGCCTACGCGATAAAGGCAAACAGCAATCCGTCGCTGCTCCGTCTGCTGGCCAAGCTCGGCGCGGGTGCGGTGGTGGTGTCGGATCACGAAGTTCGGCTGGCGCTCGATTCGGGTTTTTCACCGACGAAAATGCTGCTGCACGGCAATGGCAAACGCCGACGCGACATCGACGCGGCGCTTCAGGCCGGAACCATGCTGTCGGTCGACAGTGAGTTCGATCTGGAACAGATCATCGGGCGCGCGAACGCACTTTCTGTGACGGCGCGGCTGCTTCTGCGTGTCAATCCGGACATCGATCCACAGGTTCATCCCTATATCTCGACGGGACTCCTCGACAGCAAGTTCGGTTTTTCCGAGTCCGCCGTCGAAATGCTGCGGCCCCGGCTGCGACAGTTGTCGTCGGCGCAAATTGTCGGACTGCACTGCCATCTGGGCTCGACGCTCAAGACCGTTCAGCCGCTGCGAGATGCGTCGCGTCTTCTGGCAGTGCTGGTAAACGGTCTGCGCAGTGACGGCCATCCGGTTGAGCTCCTGGACATGGGCGGCGGCCTCGGCATCGACTACAGCCGCGGACGAGATCAGATTCCGACACCAAATGAGCTGACCGATGCAGTGCTCCCGGTGTTGCGTGAGCTGGGTCTCAAGCTGCTGCTCGAACCGGGCCGAAGCCTCGTCGGACGTTCGGGCGCGCTCATCGGACGGGTGCTCGGCGTCAAAGACAACGGACGCAAGCACTTTCTCGTCACTGATGCGTCGATGGCGCAGCTCATCCGTCCGTGCCTCTACGGCGCCTATCATCACATCGAGCTGATCGATGAAGCCGTTGCTGGTCCTGAATGCGCATTCGACGTCGTTGGTCCGATTTGCGAGTCAGGAGATTTCCTGGGACAAGGACGACACCTCGGCACACCACGAATCGGCGACGGCATCATCGTCTACGACGCGGGCGCTTACGGCTTCTCGATGGCGAGTCGGTACAACCTACACCTCGGCTGTGCCGAATATTTGGTCGATGGCGATACCGTTCGACTCGTCCGCTCCGCCGAGACGTTCGAAGATCTGTCGCGCCATTTCACCGACGAAGTCGTACCCCTTCCACGCTAGGCGCCGACCACCGTTCCGACGCCGGCCATCAGCTCACCAAGCTGCTCGCGGCTTACTGGCTTGCGAGGGTCATTGTCCAGATCGGCGACGATCTGCCCCCGATACATCACCAAGATCCGATCGGCCAGCGCTTGCAGCTCGGACAGCTCTGCCGAGAGCAGCAAGATTGCGCATCCCTCGTCGCGAGCTTGAATCAGCGTTCGGTGGATGGATTCGATCGCCCCAATGTCGACGCCACGCGTCGGCTGGGCCGCGATCAGCACCCGCGGCGGCTTCCCGCCCAGCTTCAAGGCCCTCGACATCACCACTTTTTGTTGGTTACCGCCAGACAGCGAACGTGCGCTGGCAAACGGCGCCGCAGGTCGGACGTCCGCGTCGACAAGGACGTGCTCTGCCACGTTCCGAATCTGCATGGCGTCGAGAAGCTGCTTGCCAGGGCCGCGAGAAAATCGCGTCTCGTGTCCCAAGATGAGGTTTTCTGCCAGCGACATATCGAGGACCAGGCCATGGCGATGGCGGTCTTCAGGAACCAAGGACAGGCCAAGCGCGCTTCGCTCCTTCACAGAAGAGTCGGTGACGTTGGTGCTGCCCAGAAGGACCTGCCCTGACTTGGCTTTGGCCAGCCCAGCCAGCGCCGCGACCAGCTCACTCTGACCATTGCCTGCGACGCCAGCGATCCCAATGATGTTCCCTTTGGGTACAGTGAAAGACACGCCGCGGACCCACTCGCTGCCATCACGCTCGACGACGAGCTTGTGCACCGAGAGTGCAGGGGTCGCTTCGCTGGCCACGACCACGTCGGATTCATGCGGTCTTCGGGCGACGGCAGAAACCTCACGGCCCACCATGGCGCGTGCAATCGCCGAGGCGGAAAACTGACTGCGCGAAAACTCCTCGACGACCCGGCCACCACGCATGACCACGGCGCGGTCGGCCACCTGCAAGACCTCGTCGAGCTTGTGGGTCACGATGAGCAGCGCACTGTCCGCCGACTGCGGCTTGTCAAGAAGTCCACGCAGCGTCGAAAGAAGCTGGGTCGCTTCTGCTGGCGTCAGCACCGCCGTCGGTTCGTCGAGCAAAAGCAGCTTGGCCCCACGATAGAGCGCTTTCAGGATCTCGACTCGCTGGGCTTCTCCGACAGAAAGATCGGAAACCAAGCGACGCGGTTCGACCGAAAGACCGTGTCTGGCGCCGAGCGCAGCCACCTCGTCCACCGCTCGTCGCTCATCGAAGAAGACGCCCAAACGACGTGGCTCTCGCCCGAGAACGATGTTCTCCGCCACCGTCAGAGTGGGCACGAGCAAAAAGTGCTGATGGATGAGCCCGAGCCCGGCCAAAATCGCTCGTTCTGGCGTCGGAGACACGGTCTGCCCGCGGAACCGGATCACGCCTTCACAGGCAGGAATCAGTCCGTACAGCGCATGGAGCAGCGTCGATTTCCCTGCACCGTTTTCCCCGAGCAGCGCCACCACTTCCCCGGGACGAACCGACAGAGAAACGCAGTCGTTGGCGAGCTTCTGATCGTAACGGACCGAGACAGACTCGGCTTCACACAAAGGTGGACGTGCCGCCAAATCGAGCGCTTGCATTCCCAAAAGAGAGCAACAAATCGCCGCCTGTGCAAGCACTGTCCGACGATTGTGCTGCGACTTCAATGCTTTGACGGTTGGGGCCAAACTTCGCGCTAGGCGACCGGAGAAAAAGTGCTAGCCTCGCGACAATTCACGCCGTCAAGACGCAACCAGTTTCGGGAGGAACCTCGATGCGACGCTTGCTAGCTTATCTCGTCCTGACCCTATCGCTCGGAATGGCACTGCCAACGTTTGCGCAGACCGAAGCTGCCCCACCGGCTCCGACGACGGCGCCACCGGCCACGAATAGCGCGCCGCTGTTTGCTGCGCCGGTTGCGGTTCCGTCGGAAGTGACCCCGCATGCGCTGGCACTACGGGCCCGCTGGGTCACTGTTCCTGGCTGGTCGATAAACGCATTTCTCGATGCACACACCCAGCTAAATGACGGCTGGTCGGTGGGTCTTGAGTATCTGTACCGTCGCTCCGGCTTTGACGTCGTGCTGTCGGTCGACTACTCATGGCTCGAAGCTGCGCCGGGCAACTTCCTCGGCAAGGGCAACAATCCCGCGACGGACACGCACTTTACGCGATTCGACAAGCTGTCGTCGCTGTCGTTCGACGCCTCGCTGATTGGTCACTGGAATCTGACCTCGTGGCTCGAGTTTCGGCTCGGTGCAGGACTCGGCCTGGGCTATGTCTTTGGGAACATTTATCAGATCACCAACAACTCGGGCTGCACGGCGGAAAATGCCGGGGATCCGACCAAGTGCTACCCGAAAAACGTCGGTGAGCTGGGCACGGTGGATTCCGGCGCGATGGACCGTCTGAACGCCGCCAACTGCCCGAACGATGACTCGTCGCTCGATACGCCCAGCAAGCCCTGCCAGCGATCGACACAGACGTATCCGTTCAATCCGCGGATTGTACCGGTGCTCAACACGATGTTCGGATTCCGCTTCAAGCTGCAGGATCACGTCTACTGGCACCTTGATGCAGGCTGGCGCCTGGTCGGCTTCTACCTCGGTGGTGGCCCCGAGTTCCGGTTCTAGCCATGGCGGTACGCAAACTCCTCGTCGATCCGACGGGTGCCAATCTACGACTGGATCGCTTTGTTGCGGATCACTTCGGGATGAGCCGAGGTGCCGCGATGCGCCTGATTGCCGATGGGCTGGTCGCTGTCGATGGCCGCGTCGGCAAAAAAGGCGTATCTCTACTCGCAGGTCAGACCGTCTCTGTACCCGACGATGTACAGGACGACGTGACAGCCCCCCCGGTCGCGCAGCCCGAGCTGCCGCTCGAGCTTCTGTACGAAGATGCCGACGTGGTCGTGGTCTGCAAGCCCCAAGGCCAAGCTTGTCACCCGCTGCGCGCAGGAGAGCGCGGAACCATCGCGAACGCAGTCGTGGCTTGCTTTCCGACCTGTGCCAGTGCGGCGACGCCAGTTCGGGAAGGTGGGGTCTGTCATCGACTCGATACCGACACAAGCGGAGCGCTTCTGTTCGCAAAGACGCCGACGGCTTGGCAGAAGCTGCGCAGCGACTTTTCCGAAGGCCGCGTCGAAAAGGAATATCTGGCGCTGGTCGTGGGAAGTCCTTCGGACGATGAATTCGATGTAACGCTTCCGCTGCTGGCGGGCCGAGGTGGAAGTCCCAAGATGCAGGTCGCGACGACGCCCGAAGAGATCTATCACCCCGACGCGCTCGATGCCCACACTGCTTTTTCCGTCGAGCGGCGTGGTCCGAATCACACACTGCTTCGTGTGAGCGCCAAGACGGGACGCAGGCACCAGATTCGCGTGCATCTTGCCCACCTGGGCCTGCCGATTTGGGGCGATCCGCTCTATGGACAGGGGGAACCGGATGGACAGTTCCTACACGCCAGTGTTCTGCGCTTTGATTCGCCTTCTGATCCCGGCAAGCGGATTTCGGTGACTGCACCACTGCCCGCCGAGCGAGCGCTTCTCCTCGATCGTCTTGTGCCGTAATCAACACCCCAAGCGAAGCGGCGGCGGCTGTGTTACACAGACGCTATGAACATCGCATCGCTACTCGACAAAGCCCAGCAGCTTATGGCCGTCGCGTTTCAGCTCCAGAGCGAAGCCAAAGGATATCTGCACAAACTGCCTGGCTTCTCCTTCGATGAGACGATGGCGGGGCCAATCACCCTCCAGGGGAGCCAACACCCACAGCACATGGAGTTTCGCCTCCATGCTGAAGTCCCGTCGCTGGGCGAGTTCCTGAACGACGGACGCACCGAGATCACGGGTACTGTGTCGATTGCGGGTTTTGCAGACTCGGCGGCGCTGTCGGGATCGCTGTGGATCTTGCCGCTGAAGCGACAGATCCGGTACGAGTTCGGGTTCAGCAGCAACGATGGGGCTCCGTGTCGGTTTGCGGGACAGAAGGACGTGTCGCCGCTCGATCCAGTGACCACAATGACGGTGCTCCCGGCGTACCTGTTTGATGCGCACGGCCAGGAAATCGGCCAAGCAGAGGTCCGCTTCGAGCTCGGCGATTTGCCCGCCTTCATCGCGAGCTGGCGCCCGGTTCTCGCTCGCTAGTTCACCGTCGGTGACAGCCACGACAGCCCCTGCTTCATGGTAGCCTTTCCGCTAGGAGGTTCCGATGAAGTGGCTTCTTTTAGGTGTGTGTCTGGCGGCGGGATGTGGAAACTATCCAATCGCCGAGCGCTATGTTCAAAGAGACGCCAGCCTGACGCCGAAAACGCCTCCCGGCATCGCGGCGGGAACTCCCAACTTCGTGATCAGCGCGCATGCGAGCGCCGACGTCCCGTATGGCGCATTCGGCATCACCACCGATGGAACCCAGTGGTATCTCGAGTGGCACAGCACGTCGGCAGGGCAACGATTCAGCGGTGAGGTGGTGTGTCCAGAAGACTGCGTGCTATCGCTGATTCACTATGACCGCAGCTCTCCGGGTCCGATTACCGTGCTGCGTCCGTACCAGTTTGCGTTCGACGCACCGACGCAGCCCGACACGCAAGTGCGCTTGCAGTTTCAGTCGACCAAGCAGCCCGTGGTGTTCTCGCTCCAGGTGGACGGGCAACCAGCAACCAATCCCAAGACAGTGCTGCCATCAAACAACTCGCATGCGAGCGTGGACGCAATGCCGTTTGGGCTTGTCAGCAGCAACCTCTCTGCATCGCAGCTGTAGGCGGTTACGCAGCCAGCGACCACAGTTCCAGCTTGGCCTGTTCGACCAGCCGCGCAGCGACAGCTGCGGACGGCAGGCCCAGACGAACTTGCAGTTCCTCGGGCGGACTCTCGACAAGCTCATTCGACAGCTCCCGGACCGCATTGCACTGTGCCGCCATCACCTCGGCTTGTTCTCGGGCCGAGAGCCTCGACATGCAGAACTCGGCCACCGCGAAAGCGAGCTTCGCATGTGCTGTCTCTTCCGCAGCGATGGCCTGCAACGCGCGACGGACGTGCGGCTCAGTGGCCGATGCCGATTGAATCCATGCGACCAGCGCTCCGTACGTTTCGCGCACGCAGCCCTCTTGCGCATTTTCGATGGCAAGTGACAGCAAAGAGCGAACCTCCATCGACCCCTCGCAAGGGGTTGTCACCTGCCCGCCGTAGCGCCGTAAAAGACGGGCCATGACCCGCGCATGCCGGACTTCCTCCGCCGCCGCACGCTCTGCCCAGGCACAAAGCTCCGCGGCCGCACCATGCGCAGCAAGCTCTTTCGCAAGCCGACGGAATGCAAAGACCGAAGCCGATTCCAGATAGGCCGCTTCTTCCAGATACCGAACCAGTGCCGATGAATGGACCGATGAGGACGCAGGCAGAGATTCCGGGCGGCGACCACAGCCGAACGCGTAACACTTGTAGATGCAAGCCACGCTCGTCACCGATCCGGCGTCATTTACCACCGGCTGACACATCGAAGTATCCCCACAGATGCTCGTGCAGTCGGAATCGGACAAAGAGTTCGCAACGCTCACCCCACCATCCCCAGCTGGACGGACTCCTCCATCGGTTGCCATTCCGCCATCGCGAAGAAAAATCTGCCCAATCGGAACCGTCCGCGCAGTATCACAGTTCCCCGTCGGTGCTGACTCTGTGAAGGTCTTGGCCCCGCAACCAATTGGCACAGCGACAAGCAGAATGCGCAGAAAGGCCAAGTCCAAATTCCGTCGCTTCATCTCCGTTCTCCTTTGTTGATTCCTTCTCGGGTTCACTCTGTTCGATGTTCGATTCCCAAGCCTTGCTCTGATTCTTCTATTTCATCGTAGCGCCTCATGAACACGGGACGCTTGCCACAGTCCACACAG
>CAYTGC010000230.1:0-7990 GCA_964437195.1 uncultured Myxococcales bacterium
ATTGGCAAGCTGATATTCCGCTTGGACGCGCTGAGCAGCCGCGGTGGTCATCGCGACTTGGGCATCGCCAAGTTCGATCATGCTGCCAACTCCGGTTCGATAGCGCGCTTCCGCAAGCCGGAGCCGCTCTGTTGCATTCGCCAGGGCATCACTCGTTGCTTGCCAAGTGGCTTTGCTCGCACGGACTTGCAGCCGTGCTGATTCGATCTCGACACGAACTTGCAGCCGTAACGCGACAAGCTGCGCCTCTGCGGCAGACAGGACAGCTCGCTGTTCCCTAAGCTGTGAGCTGGTCAAAAGCCCCTGAAAAATCGGCCAGTTCAGGTTCACCGAAGCATTCCAGTTCCATGCAAGCTGCGTGATGTCCGTTCCTGAATCGGTCAAGCTCATCGCTGCATTTATCGACGGTCCAAAGGCTCCCTTGGTCGCCGAAATGGCGAGCTTCTGTGAATCTATCTGTCGTGACAGCGCGACGAACTCTGGGCGGTTTCTCAGCGCTTCGCTCTGCAACATGTCGGCGCTCTGATCTTCACCCGCGATCGCTGCGACCGGCTCATCTTGTACGTCATATTCGACGTCGCCTTCCATTCCCATCGCCTGGTTGAGCTGCGCCTTCGCAACCAGATAGTTGTTTTCGCTGGCAATCACCTGCACCAAGGCATTGGCCTTGTCTGTTCGCGCCTGGGCAAGCTCGATCTCAGGTCGAGTTCCGACCTTCACAAAGGCCTGCACCTGCACAAGATGCCGTTCTTGATTCGCCAAGCTGTCACGCGCCACCTGCAGCAACGATTTCTGCGCGCGCGCCACAAAGTATGCAGAATGAACGGCAGCCGTCACTTGCAGACTGGAGACCCGCTCTGTCGCGCGCTGAGCCTCGGTGGTCGCTTGGGCAGCCTGCCACCTGCGCGTCGTTTGTCCAAAGTCCCAGATGTACTGAGAAAGCGTCAGACCAAAAGCAAAGAAGTTGAAGGTATCAAGTGATGTTGTCGCAGCCATGTTCGCAAACTGCGAAGGTACCGCACCGGGACGTGCCACAAAGTTTGCGGTCGTTCGCTGATAGGACGCGGTTCCAGAGAGCTGTGGCAAAATTGGTGCGCGCGCTTGGCCTTCACGGGCCCTCGCCGCTTCGCTCTGCGCCCGGGCCTGCAGAAGCTGTGGATGATGGGCCTGCGCGTTTTGGATCGCCTGCTGAAGCGTCACAATGCGCATCGCTTGCGCAGCAACAGGTGGCGGACTTTCTTGTGCGAGTCCCGGTGACGCAAGCCCCAGCCAAAGCAATGCCCCGACACCAACCAGCTGAGTGGAACTCTTCATTGCATCAGCCCTCGTCTCCGTCAGAGCGGAGGTTCAAACCATGCTCTTCTAGCTTGGCGTACAGGTGCGGGCGACCGATTCCCAGTTGTCGCGCCGCTTCGGACCGATTCCCACTGGCACGTTGCAGAGCACGCAGCAGCATGTACTTTTCAAGCAGCGCCACGGCTTCGCGCAGCGGGACGTCATCAGGAATCGGCCAGCTCGGACTCCGTTCGCGCTCACGGGACACCATTCCATCCCCGCTCCGCACGACTTCTGGAAGTGCAGGTACGTCAATCACTTCACCACCACACAGCACTGCCGCACGCCTTATGACGTGCAGAAGTTCTCGTACGTTTCCCGGCCAGCGGTAGTTCAGAAGACATCCCATCGCATCCTCTGACACCGCGCGGGCAGGCGTTCCCTCCAGGGCATGGGCAACCAGCAGTGGAATGTCACTGCGACGGGCACGGAGCGGCGGAACCGTGATCTCGATCACTGCCAACCGGTAGTACAAGTCTTCGCGGAGTACGCAGCCAGGCTCGCTCGGATGGACTGGCTTGTGCGTTGCGGTGATCACGCGAGCACGGTTTTGCAGCGCTTCACTTCCACCTACTCTCTCGAAGAATCCATCGGCCAGGACTCGGAGCAGCTTGGTCTGAAGTGCGCTTTCCAGATCACCTATCTCATCCAGAAACAGCGTTCCCTGGCCTGCTGATTCCAGTCTTCCGGCGCGTCGGCCACTCGCTCCGGTAAACGCCCCTTTTTCATGGCCAAACAGCTCACTCTCTATCAGCGAAGCAGGAACTGCTGCGAGATTTACGGCCACAAAGGGCTGCGCGGAAGACGCACTGTAATCGTGAATGGCTCGCGCCACGAGCTCCTTGCCTGTGCCAGTCTCACCTGTGATCAGCACGGGAACTTGGGTCGCTGCGGCACGTCCAATGAGCTTCCAGATGCCCAGCATCGCTGTGCTATTTCCCACAAGTCCCCCGGCTTGCATTCGCGGCGGAACCGGTGTTTTGTCCAAGGTCAGATTCTGCGCCAACGTTCTCTGCTTGATCGCCCGCTCCACTGTGGAGAGAAGCACAGGGACATCAAACGGCTTGGTCAGATAATCGAAGGCGCCGTCTCGCATCGCGCGAATCGTACGCTCGCTGTCGCCGTATGCTGTCACCATCACCACCGGCACATCACGACGCTGTCCAAGACGCAGCTCACGCAGAAGCTCAAGTCCGTCGCCGTCGCGCAGTCGAATGTCGAGCAGTACACAGTCTACCTCTTCTTCAGAAAGCAGTGCGCGGGCAGCACCAATTCCTGAAGCGGTCAGTCCGCGGTGTCCTAGTGTCTGCACCGCCGCTTGCAGTCCTTCGCGCAGTCCTTTTTCATCTTCTACAATCAGCACGGTGCTCATGCGGACTCCTGACGAACTTCGGTCGTGTCCTTGGGAAGCAACAGCTCAAAGCAGGTTCGCATCGACACCGCAGCAAAGGAATTGCACAGTTCCTCCTTCCCTGGCGGACTCGATGCAGCAATCCGCGTGTATCGAACATCCCCGCCATGTGCGCGAGCAATTGCGCGTGAAATCGGTAGACCTAGGCCCGTTCCTTCTGGCTTGGTGGTGAAGAATGGCTCGAACAGCTCGCTGCTTCGCGGAACGCCCTCCCCTTCATCTTCGATGAGAACGACAGTCTGATCCGTGTCTTCCACAACTGCGACAGATACCGTCCGACCAAAGGGCGACGCCTCTACTGCATTGCGCAGCAAGTTGTCTATGGCACGAGCGACCGACTCGGAATCGATCGACGCGAGGATGTCTTCGTGACCCACAACCTCGATCGAAACACCGCGCTGACCAGCCCACGGAGAAAGCGACTCCGCACGAGAGCGAACCAGATCAGAAACCGACGCAACCCGGCGTGGTCCAAGCTGCCGCCCTGCCACCACCAGCAAGTCCGCAACCAAACGATCCAGTCGAGAGATCTCCGCAGAAGAGTGCTGTATTGCGCTGGTCGCAAGCGGTGGCAGAGGCTCTGCCGCAGCGGCCAGATCAAGCCGCAGTTTGATCGATGCAAGTGGATTTCTGACCTCATGCGCCACACCAGCGACCACCCGACCCAGCGCCACAAGCCGCTCTTTTTGCGCCAGTTCCTGCGCCATCCGAGCCTGATCTTTTTGGGCGTGACGCAAGCGCTCCGCCAGCTCGGCAATGCCGTCAGCCACTTCAGCCAGTTCACGAATCCGCAGCCGCGGGACGGGCGTAGAGAGATCCTCTCCCAAGCGAACAAGACAGCGATGCAGCGCATGCGCACTTCTCAAAAAGGAAACGCTTGCGGACACGGCCCCCGTAAACAGAACTGCGGTCGCCAGCGCAAGCAGCACCACCACTGAAAGCCAAAACCGATGATAGTGAGAGGGCGGTACCGTGATCATCGCCCAGGCAATCTGTCCATCCTGGGTTGGACGTGCAGCAACGAGAAAGGTCGAAAGTCCACTGCGCTGTTCTCGTGCCACAGGAGTCCTTTGCTGTGCCGCCTTTGTCACCGCACTCTGCAGCTCTGTCTGCCATTCCGAAGGCATCACCGGAGCCTCAAAAGGACTGCGACCATCCCAATACCCACCACGCATGCCAATCAGCGCACTCTTTGGTGCAGCCGCGAGCACCTCACGTTGCTCCTGCTGTGTCGCCTGGCCAAGCTGCAGAAGCTCACCCAGCAGACCGTCGCGGGCGCGCTCGATCCGACCTTCAGTCGTCAGCGAGAGCACGCGCCACAGCGCCGTCAAAGACAGCACCGACATGATGACACCCACCACCAAAATGGTGAGCAAGCGATAACGAATGATGCGCACGGAAGTTGTAGCTCGGAGCCATAGCAAGCTTCATTCCCGCTGCCTACGACAATTGCAATTCCCAGCGCAGCCGTCCGCAGTGAGACCGGTTCTATCGTCAGGAAGGCACATGCAGAGCCCGCGCGAAATTCGAGACGGATTCGCAATCAGACCACCCGTAGTCACTGCGCGAACCTGTCAGAACTGGAAACAGGTGTCTGGTTTGTGAACAGGGGTTCGGATCGGTCTGTCCATCCACCGTGGCAGCCGAGGCGAGGTGGTTTTCCGTCGCAAACTGCTTCTGATACTGCAACCTGTGGACATGGCCTGACCATTGCTGCATTGCTACGCCATGCAATCGACTCGTCATAACGCGCGACCAGTGGAAAGTCGCCAGACAAAACCCCAGCGCCAATCGCGCAGGAATCGCAGTGGCTGGGCGTGGCTTTTTTTGGCATGCGCCTTTGCCTCTGGCTGCAAGTCCAAAGATCAACCCGCGGTGGTCGATAGCGCGGCATCACGTCCAATTCCAGTCCTCACCGCACAAGTCCTGCGGCGCGACTTGCCGATTTATCTCGATGGATTGGGAACGGTGACAGCGTTCAAAACGGTTACGGTTCGCACGCAGGTCGAGGGTCGACTGGAAAAAGTGCTGTTCCGCGAAGGACAACGGGTGACGCGCGGCGAGCTTCTGGCGCAGGTCGATTCGCGTCTCTTTTTGGCAACGCAGCATCAAGCCGAAAGTGCGCTTTTCCGAGATGAAGCGCTCCTACACAACGCGCGCAAGAACCTCCAGCGCTACCAAGAGCTGCGGACTCAGAACCTCATCAGCCAACAGCAAGTCGATGATCAGCAAGCGCTGGTTGGCCAGTACGAAGGCGCAGTGGGAGTCGATCGCGCAGCGGGTGAATCCGCACGACTCAATGTGGAGTATGCGCGGATTGTGTCTCCCATCGATGGGGTGACAGGGGTTCGGCTGGTCGACGAAGGGAACCTCGTGCGACCCAGTGATACCAGCGGTCTGGTGGTCATCACCCAAGTCGATCCGATTGCGGTGCTGTTTTCACTGCCGGAAGATGATCTTCCGCGCATCATCACGCACATCCCGTCCGTGGCAGCCACAAGCAAGCCCGGCATAGACAAAGGACAAGGGGAGCCGCTTCCCAAAGGACAGCCTGTCGAAGCCTGGAGTCGCGATGGTTCGCTGCGACTGGGGCTAGGGGAGCTGCTGCTCCTAGACAACCAGATCAACCAAGGGACAGCGACGCTGCGTCTGAAAGCGGTGTTTCCGAACCCAAAGAGACAGCTTTGGCCGAATCAGTTTGTCAAAGCGCGCCTGCTTCTATCGACCCTGCAGAATGCGCTCGTGGTGCCAGCGGTAGCCGTCCAGCGCGGCCCCAAAGGAACCTTTGTCTACGTAGTTTCGGAGGACAGTACCGCGACGCCACGTCCTGTCGAAGTTGAGCTTATCACTGGCGATCAGGCCGTGTTGCAAAAAGGCGTCAAGGCGGGCGAACAGCTCGTGGTCGAAGGACAGAATCAGCTCCGACCCGGAGCGAAAGTCTCAGCGCGACCATCGGGCGGACAAAAGTCATGAGCATCTCCGAGCCATTCATTCGACGTCCGGTTGCAACCTCTCTGCTTATGATAGGAATTCTGCTCGCGGGTCTGGCGGGGTATCGCGAGCTTCCCGTGTCCGCACTTCCGCAGGTTGACTACCCGACGATTGTGGTCTCGACCACGCTGCCGGGTGCGAGCGCAGAGACCATGTCATCGGCGGTCACAACACCGCTGGAGCGACAGTTTGGGCAGATGCCGGCGCTGTCGCAGATGACATCGGTGTCGAGCTTTGCGACTTCCCAAGTCACGCTTCAGTTCAACCTGGATCGCAGCATCGACGCCGCCGAGCAAGATGTCCAAGCCGCGATCAACGCAGCATCGAATCTGTTGCCGCGCACCCTTCCCGCGCCGCCCACGTACAGCAAGAGCAACCCTGCCGACACTCCGGTCTTGACGTTGGCAGTCAGCGGTCCCCATCTTCCGCTCCCACAGGTGCATGACTATGCGGATTCGATCTTGGCGCAAAAAATCTCGCAGGTCAGCGGCGTAGGACTGGTAACCCTCAACGGCAGTCAGAAACCGGCGGTGCGCGTGCAGGTCGACCCAGCCGCACTGGCCGGAAGTGGTCTGTCCCTGGAAGACGTCCGCAGCACCATCGTGGCCGCCAACGTCAACCAACCGAAAGGAAATCTCGACGGAATTCGGCAGGACTACGCGCTTGCAACCAATGATCAGCTCGATCGCGCTTCGGCCTTTGCACCACTTGTCTTGGCCTACAAAAATGGCGCAGCGATTCGCTTGGCCGATGTCGCCCAGGTCGTGGATGGAGTCGAAAATGCGCAGCTTGCTGGATGGGCAGATGACAAGCGCGCGATCATCTTGAACGTACAGCGACAGCCGGGAGCCAATGTGATCCAAGTCGCGGATCGGGTCAAAGCCCTCCTTCCGCAGCTTCGCAACTCCCTTCCTCAAGGGGTCGAGGTGTCTATCCTGAGCGACCGGACAGAGACCGTTCGCGCGTCGGTAGAGGACGTTCAGTTTACGCTGCTTCTCACCATCGGCTTGGTTGTTGGCGTTATCTATGTCTTTCTGCGGAGCTGGCGCGCGACCCTGATTCCTGGAATTGCGGTTCCGCTGTCTTTGATCGGAACGTTCGGAGTGATGTATCTGCTGGGCTACAGCCTGAACAATCTGTCACTGATGGCGCTCACCATCTCGACTGGGTTTGTCGTCGATGATGCGATTGTCATGATCGAGAACATCGCTCGCTACATCGAAGAGGGAGAAGTGCCTTTTGCCGCTGCCCTCAAAGGCGCCAAGCAGATTGGTTTCACGATCGTTTCACTGACGGTGTCCCTGATTGCGGTGCTGATTCCGCTCCTGTTTATGACGGGTCTTATTGGTCGTCTGTTTCGCGAGTTTGCTGTCACCTTAAGTGTCGCGATCGCAGTGTCCGCGGTCCTTTCCCTAACACTTACAGCGACGATGAGCGCGCACATTTTGCGGCCACACAGCGCCCAGCAGGAGCTTGCCGAAGGAAGACTGAGTCGACTCTTCGAGCGTGGATTTTCTGCGATGCTTGCGCTGTACGACAGCGGCTTGCGCTGGGTGCTTCGGCATCAGCTGCTGACACTTCTTGCGACGATTGCAACGGTGGTCTTGACGGTCTGGCTGGCGATTCTGATTCCCAAAGGGTTCTTTCCCCAGCAAGACACCGGTATCGTGGTAGGGGTTTCGGAAGCGGCGCCTGATGCATCGTTTCAGCGCCTCTCCGATGGACAATGGCAGCTTGCGCAGGTTCTGCTGTCCGACCCCGACATCGAGCGAGTGGCGTCTTTCATCGGTGCAGACGGTACAAATCTCACACCGAATAGCGGTCGCATGACGGTCACACTCAAGCCGCGCGAACACCGCCGCGCAAGCGCAGAACAGCTCATCGCACGGCTTCGTCCAAAGCTTGCTGAAGTGACAGGAATCTCGCTGTACCTTCAACCAGTACAGGATCTTCAGCTCGACAGCCGGGTGAGCCGCACCCAGTTTCAGTACACGCTGGAAGACGCGAGTCTGGAAGAGCTTCGGACGTTCACACCTCACATGCTAGAGAAGCTGCGCACGCTGCCCGAGCTTCTCGACGTGGCCAGCGACTTTCAGGATGGGGGTCTCAAGCTTGATCTGACCATCGATCGCGACACCGCATCACGACTGGGAGTGCTCCCGCAGGCGATTGATGACGTGCTCTATGATGCGTTCGGACAGCGGCAGATCTCGACGATCTTTACGCAGCTCAACCAGTACAGAGTGATTCTGG
>CAYTGC010000231.1:0-7937 GCA_964437195.1 uncultured Myxococcales bacterium
GCACGATTCTTAACGTCGGACAGATCGAGCGTGGCTACGAGCGCATCGTGTCCAGACTGAAGGCGCTTGGCGCCCACATCGAGGAAGTGGAAGATCGGCGCAGCCGTCGCTAGCCGTTCGGCGCGGGAGTGACAGAGACCGTCAGTACGTACTGCTCGGTAGAGCCTGCGGCGGGGTGACTGCCTGGCTCCAGGTGGTGGGCAACAACCTTGTACCCGCTCACGCGGGTCTCTGCTTGCTCAGGGTGTCCGCCGCGCAGCGTCAGAGAGAAGTCCACTTCATCACTGGCTGCCTTCTGGATTCGCAGCCGAACCAACGCGAGTCCTTCCCAGGGGCACACCACTCCTGGGGGACAGCGCGAGTCTTGCGCCACCGCAAGGAACGTGATCGACACGCCCTCTTCGAACTTGATGGTCTGTCCGACAGTGATCTGAGTCGGTTCACCAAGATGTGGACGATCGCTCTTCATCGCCGGTAGCTGCCCGCTCAAGATCTCGCGAATGCTCTTTACTTCGATCATCTGCGGGGTTTGCAGCGTTCCTTCGATTTCAACCATGCGGCGCGAAAAGAACTCGAGCTGATAATCCGGCTGCCACGGATGACGGTTCGATAGGTGCAGAAGGTAGTCCCCTCGGGTGGTCTGCAGATAGTAGTCAGGGCCTTCACTCCGGCTCCCGACGCGACCATGCTTCACATACACCAGGCCTTTGTAGTTTGCTGTCATGCGCATACTCCGAAAGAGGGATTTCCTGTGCTTCATATCGAAGCACTGCTTATGCCCCTCTTCTTTTAAGAGGTGTCTGGATGGCAGCTTTGTCAAGGCAGAGAAAGACTGCGGGCTGTTGTTTCAGTCGCAGCATGTGTGCTCCTCGCCATACTCGGACCCACAGCAGGCAAGTCTGGTCGCATGGGCCCGATGCGCGCAGTCGACAGCGAGATGCGAAGCGCAGAATTTGCTGACTTTTTCACCCCAAACGCCGGCAGGGACGCTACAAGATATGGCTGTTAGCGAAAGGCAATTGGGTGAAGGTCTCGATCATCATCCCTGTGTACAACGAAGAGCGGACCATCGGCGCGGTCATCGATCTGGTGGCGTCGCTGACGTTTGACAAAGAGATCATTGTTGTAAACGACGGCTCAAGTGACGGAACGCGCGAAGCGCTTGGACCGTACGAGAATCGCAAAGGGGTGCGGGTCTATCACTGTCCGGTGAACCTTGGCAAAGGCTCGGCAGTGCGAATCGGCTTTAGCATGGCCGAGGGCGACATCGTGACGATCCAGGATGCCGACCTGGAGCTGGACCCGCGCGACTACTACAAGCTGATGGAGCCGATCGTGTCGGGTGAGGCCGACGTGGTGTATGGCTCGCGGTTTTTGAACCAAGAAGGTGGCAGTCATCGGCGGGGCATGCTGACGTTCTATCTGGCGAACCGCGCGCTGACGGGCTTTGCCAACTTGCTGTTCCACGGCAACCTCACCGACATAGAAACCTGCTACAAGCTGTTTCGTCGGGATGTGCTGCCTAAGCTGAAGCTGCGCGCCTCGCGCTTTGAAATCGAGCCGGAGCTTACGGCCCAAGTTCTCAAGAACGGCTATCGCATCGTGGAACTGCCGATCTCCTACAAGCCGCGTACGCACGCCGAAGGCAAAAAAATTGCCTGGGTGGATGGATTTATCGCGGTCTACACCCTCGCCAAGCAGCGTCTAAACTAGCCGCACCCTGGTCGTAGCTGGCGCAATCAGTCAGCATGAGTGGATGCCGGAAAAACGTTCGGCTGGCCACTTATGGGAGGGGACTTGATGCGCGTAGTACGACAAGGAAGATCGCTTAGACGTTGGGCGCTGATTGGCTGTTTGTCGATGGGCTGCACCAGCAGCGGAACCACCGGCAGCCCGGACGCGTCTGTTCCTACCGATGCCAGTCAGGGTGACATGGCGATGGTGTCGTGTGTTCCCGAGGGTGTCTTTGACGGCACGCCCGTGACTGCAACCGCCAAACAGTGGACGTGGGTAGATGAGCCCAAGGCCCTGTGCAGAGACGGCTCGACAACGGGTTTCGGGGTGAGGCTGAACCCGGCGTCGGACAAGCTGGTGATCTACTTCCAGGGCGGTGGCGCCTGCTTCAATTCGGCCACATGTGGATCGAATCCCGCGTATTTCAACGCGACGTCGTTTGCACTTGCGGTCTTCGCTGGTGGCGAGCAAGGAATCTTTAACTCGACGGACGCCGCCAACCCGTTTCGGGACTGGAACGCGGTGTTCATCCCGTACTGCACGGGCGATGTCCATGCGGGCAATGCGTCGGGCGTCAACGTGCCGGGATCGGGCTCGCCTACCAACCAGCAGTTTGTCGGGTACAGGAATGTCGGCCACTACCTCAAGCGGATCATTCCGACCTTCCCAAATGTTACGAAGGTCCTGCTAACGGGAGCGAGTGCTGGTGGCTTTGGCTCGATGCTCAACTACCATCGGGTTGCACAAGCCTTCTGTCCTCGCCCGGTCTCTTTGGTGAATGACTCTGGCCCGGTGTTTCAGGACATGTATCTTGCACCGTGTCTCCAGAAGCGCTGGAGACAGCTATGGAACTTCGATGCCAGTCTGCCGATGGGATGTGCAGGCTGCAGTGCTGCGGACGGCGGAGGAATGTCGAACTACGAGAAGTTCATCGCGCAGACCTATCCGATGCAGCGGCTGGGCGTGATCTCGTCGTTTCAGGATTCGACGATTGCGTACTTCTATGGCTTTGGGCAGAACAACTGCGCTGCGATTGATGGCACTCCGGGAGCACTTCCAGGGGCGACGTTTCAGGCGGGACTCATCGATTTGCGGGAGAACCTGCTCAAGCAGCAGCCAAACTGGTCGACGTTCTTTTTGACCGGCTCGACCCATACCTATCTAAACAACTCCAACTACTCAACCCTCACCAGCGCGGGCGTAAAGCTTGTGGACTGGATGCAGAACATCACCAATCAGGGCACATCGTCTCACGTCGCGCCGTAGGTACTTTCCGATCGGGTCTTGGGCGCGGTCACAGACTCTGCTGATGCATCACTACTTGATCATCGGCAGCGTGACCGATGAGTGCTTGTCCCCACCGCGGTAGACCGTTTGCGTCGCTATCTGGAAATCGCTGTCTTTGGCGCGGTAGATGTCGACAAATTGCTGCGGATTCCTATCCACCAGCGGAAACCACGAGCTCTGCACCTGCACCATGATGCGATGTCCGGATCGGAATGTATGGTTTACATCGGGCAGCTGGAAGCGAATGCGGGTCGGCTCATTGGGCGTCATGGGCGCTGGCTTTTCGAAGCTGGACCGGAAACGAGCACGCATCACCTCGCCACGCACCAGCGCTTGATATCCACCCATGCGGACTCCGCGTGGATTGGGGTCTGGATCGGCTGCGTGATCGGGATAGACATCAATGACCTTTACGACAAAATCGGCATCACTTCCGGTCGTCGAAACCCACAGATCGACGTCGATCGGGCCTGCTACGGTGACGTCCGAATCCTGCACGTTGGCAACATACGAGAGCACGTCAGGGCGACGAGACGCGAAGCGCTGATCTTCGACCATGTACTCTGGATCGCGCTGCGCTGACAATCGCTCACGAAACGGGACCGGCTTTTGGGGGTCACTGACGTAGCGATCGAATGCGCCGGGCTGGGCTAAGACCCGCTCTGTGGTGAGTCTTCCGCCTTCAGAAAACCAAAACGGAGTCGGCTTTGCGGCTGGTGGTGGCCAGCTCGGGTACCGTCTCCACTCATTGCTGCCGGTTTCAAACACCCATGCTTTGGGGGGCGCGTCGGCTTTGATTCCTTTTAAGTGGGACAGGAAAAATGGAACCAAGATGTGCTGCTGATAAAAGCGCGCCGTCTTGGCCCCGAAGCGAAGATCGCCGAGTGAGTCTCCTTCGGACCGATACTGTCCGCCGTGTTTCCACGGGCCCACCACCAGTGTGCTGCTGGTGCCAGGACTCTGCTTTTCGATCGTGCGGAATGTGCTCATGGTCCCAAATAGATCTTCCGCGTCATACCAGCCGCCAACGGTCATGATGGCGGGGCGCAGATTTCGAAGGTGCGGACGTGGGTCACGACTCTTCCAGTACTCATCGCGGCTCGGGTGGTCCACGCATGCTTGCCAAAATGGAAGCGATGTGCCGACAATCCGCGTGTCTGCATCGAACAGCGGCCCGAGCCGCAAGAAATAGTCGTAGATGTCACCGCTGTCATGCTCGAAATCCCAGCGGACTTTGGGCGTCGGCGCAGGGCGTGGCCTTCCGAAGTTTGCATAGAACAGGAATGCGTCAGCCAGGAACAGCGCGCCGTTGTGGTGGAAGTCATCACCCAAGAACCACTCTGTGACCGGCATCTGCGGTGACACGGCTTTGAGAGCTGGATGGGCATCGATTGCGGCCTGGGCTGCATAGAACCCGGGATAGGAGTTTCCCCAGATGCCGACTTTTCCGTTGTTGGCCGGTACGTTCTTCACAAGCCAGTCAATCGTGTCGTACGCATCGCTCGATTCGTCGACATCCTTGGCTGTTCGCTTGTTGGGAATGTACGGCGTGACGTCTGTGAATGTGCCTTCCGACATCATCTTGCCGCGCACGTCTTGCAGTACAAAGATCATGCCGTGGGCAATGAGCGATGGTGCAGGGGACAAGTTCCGGACTGTGCGCTGCTGCTTGGCGGTAGGATAGTTGTCTATTCCGTACGGCGCGATTCCATACGGGGTACGCGTCATGAGGATCGGATAGCGCTGCGTGTGATCTTTGGGGACGTAGACGTGGGTGAACAGTCGCACTCCGTCGCGCATGGGAATGCGATACTCAAACTTGGTGTAGTGTTCGTGCAGCGCTTGGGCCAGCTCTTCGTCGGTATTTAGTTCCCGCTGGATGAGTGGCTTGTCACTCTTGGATTCAGCGGCGAGCTTGTTGTCTTGTTGGTGCTGCGCAAAAACGGACGGTGCAAGCAGAAGGACCGGACATAGCAGGGCATGGAATCGTTGCATCAGCGAACTACATCGTGCGGCGAAAGCCAGGTCAAATGTTCCAGCCAGATTGCCAAGTCGGTGTCCGTGGCTCCGCCGCTTGGGCTAGCTACTACACGACAGCATCGAACAACCGGGTCGATGGCGTGCCCACTCGGGACGCTTCTGCGCGAACTCCTCATGCTCTGGTTTTTCGACGTAGGGGCTGCGAAGGACATCAAGAAGCTTGTAGACGAGCGAGCCGTCACCTTGCTCTGCTCGGTCGATGGCAAGCTGCGCCAGATAGTTGCGCAGAACATAGTGCGGGTTGACGGCGTTCATCTCCGCGCGACGGGCCTCATCGCTCGGCGATTGATCGGAAATCCGAGTGCGGTAGCGATCAAACCAGGCGAGAATGGTGTCTCGATGTGGACCGTGTAGATCCTGCGGAGAGTAGTACGCATCGGACATCGTCTCATCGACAAAACGAGCCAGGCTGACCTCGTCTCGCGACAGCTTCGCCAGGCGACGGAAGAAGACAGTCATGTCGGTCTCGACAAGCTGGAGGATGCGATAGAGTTCCGTTTCGAGCGCGCCATCCTCGGCGTCTCTCCACGCCTTGAGTCCGAGCTTCCGCTTGATCATGTCCTTCTGCTGTCGTTCAAACGTGTTCGGAAATGCGAGCAGCGCTTCTTCTAGGGGCGCCGCGTCTCCGACCAGTGGATAGAGCGCTTCTGCGAGCCGTACGACGTTCCAGAATGCGATGGCGGCCTGGTTGCCAAAGCAGTAGCGACGTCCGGCTGCATCGGTGGTGTTGGGAGTCCACTTCGGATCGTAGTCCTCAAGCCAGCCATAGGGGCCGTAGTCGATGGTGAGTCCCAAGATGCTCATGTTGTCGGTGTTCATCACCCCGTGGACAAAGCCGACCCTCTGCCATTCAACGACAAGCTGTGCGGTACGTTCTGCAACCTCTCCGAGGAAGCGGACGTAGGACACGCGGCCTGCTGGGCCCAGCGCAGGGAAATGGGCACTGATGGTGTAATCGACGAGCTTGCGCAGCGTTTCTACATCACGGCGGGCACTGAAGATCTCAAAGTTGCCAAAGCGAAGGAAAGACGGTGCGACCCGACAGACCACTGCGCCGGGTTCGGGAGCCGCCCGCCCATCGTAGAACATGTCACGTATCACCGCTTCGCCGGTTCCTACCAAGCTGAGCGCGCGTGTGGTTGGGACTCCCAGGTGGTGCATGGCTTCGCTGCACAGAAACTCGCGCACCGAAGATCGCATGACTGCGCGTCCATCTGCGCGCCGCGAATAGGGCGTCGGACCGGCTCCTTTTAGCTGGATTTCCCAGTGCTTGCCGTCCGCAGCATGGACCTCGCCGAGCCCCAGCGCCCGACCGTCACCAAGCTGTCCTGCCCAGTTTCCAAACTGGTGTCCGCCATAGCAGGCCGCATACGAAGTCATTCCTTCCGCCAGCGCGCTGCCACCCAGTACTTCAGCGAACGCAGGCTGCTGGTGTGCATTTTCGGCCAAGCCGAGAAGCTGAGCGACTTCTTTTGCATGCGCGATGAGCCGTGGCGCTGCAACTTTTGTGGGTGGCAGCAGAGAGTAGCAGGCGCCATGGACTTGTCGTGGGTGGAGTGCGTGGCTTGGATCGGCGGGCAGCTCGCGAACGAAGCGGTTGTCAAAACGGAGCACGGAAAACGGGCTCTCTCTGTACGTGTGAAGGCTGCTGCTCGGGGGGGAATGATCAGAAGATGGCTTGTACATGGGGGGCGTTGTTTCTCTTCCGATGTCTCCTATTGGGCGAGCGCGTCACCATGAGCTGAAAGTGCGTTTTTTTTGAAAGGTTCGTGGACAGGTCGGGCCAAGCAAAGCACAACCAGATCGGTGCCTCTGCAGTCGGCGGTAGGGATCGATCTTTGGAATTCCGCCTATGCGAAGGAGGAGCCCATGCCACGGCCATCCGTATTGCGACCTGTGTGTTCTGCGCTGCTGCTTCTGTCTGCTTGTTCTGCACCAGAAGTGGCTTCCACTTGCTCGATTCAGGAAACAGACTCTGCCGCGGCGGCCCTTGCGCGCCTGAGCAGCTGTGCGGACATCGTTAGCGACGATCCAATTGACACCCGCCGCAAGCGCGATGTGGACATTCTGTTTGTGATTGATAACTCACCGTCTATGTCTCCCAAGCAGAAGCAGATTGCGAGCACGATAGACACTTTTATCAAGCGGATTGATGCCTTTGGATCGAATTACCACGTCGGTGTGGTCAGCACGGACATTGGTGCTCAGCCTGCGCTGGGGATGTCTTTCTCTCCCGGAAATGTGGACATCGCCGGTTGCGCCTCATACTCCGGTGACGACGGGGATTTGCAAGCCAAAGCCTGCTCTGAGCGCGACCAGAGCAAGTGGTCCGCGGATGCCCGAGCCGCGTGTTCATCGCTGTGTCCGTCCTACCTGGCTCCGCAGAACGGCGACCGCTACTTGTGGAAGAAGGACGGCGTGACCAATGCGGTGGGAAACGATCTGGTCGGCACGTTCAAGTGCATGGCGATGCTGGGAGACAGTGGCTGCGGTCTGGAGTCGCCGCTTGAAGCCACCAAGCGCGCGCTCGATGGACACAGCGGGGTCAACA
Organism: uncultured Myxococcales bacterium; assembly: GCA_964437195.1. Lineage (GTDB taxonomy): Bacteria > Myxococcota_A > Polyangia > Palsa-1104 > JAEUJZ01 > JAEUKA01. Next base: position 7,613 of record CAYTGC010000231.1, read on the forward strand.
GTGGATTCCTTCGCGCGCGTTCAGTCCTGTCGGTGATCTTCATCACGGATGAGGATGACTGCTCGGTGCAGCTGTCTGCGCGCAGCCAGAGCAACCCAACCACCACGGACTGCACCGGGACGCTGCAGAGCTCGGCGAGCTGCTGGAACAACGACCTGCGCTGCTTGGCCCGCAACCTTCGCTGCAAGCAGTCGCTCTTGACTGAAGGAGTGAAGACCGACTGCACCGAAGATCCCAATGGCTATCTGGAATCGATCGACAAGTACGTGCGGTTCTTTGCCAAGCGCGATAGCAGCTCGCTGGTGCTGGCCGGCATCTGGAGCCC
>CAYTGC010000232.1:0-4467 GCA_964437195.1 uncultured Myxococcales bacterium
GTTTCAATCCACGCTCCCCTCCGAAAAGGAGAGCGACGGCGGTATCTCCATGTCCTTGCGGCGCAAGGTGATATCCACCGTTTTGCGCGAACCCCCCAACATGAGCGCGCAGCGGTCTGTTGGTTTGGGGCCACATGTCCGTAAGTGCTTGCGCTGCAAGGACTTAGGGCCAGCGCGAACCAACGAGTGAGCAGAGCACCCGGACAGGTTCGCGCAAGACTGGTATGGGTTTTCGGCACGCATCGAGAGGCCTATTCATACCACAAGCGGGCCCGTGACATCGAGAGGTGTTCGCACGCCAAAATGCTCGGTTCGCTGCGCGTCATCTTCACTTAGGAAGTAGAAGCGAAGGCTGTCTTGTGACTCATCGTACACCTCCAGCAGTCGCTGACGGAGAGCGACCCACGAGCGATCCGGAACATTGCACTCGAACACCGAAAACTGGACACGAACCCCATAGTCCTTGCAGGCCAGCGCAATCCGACGAAGCCGTCGCGCTCCTTTTCGATCTCCGTTTGCCACATCGTAACAGACCAGCACTCGCATGTTCTGCTCCTCAAAAAATGACTTACATGGTCTCTTTGGTTGTCACAGAGCGACCCCCTACCGAAACACCAAGGGAGGGATACGATTCGAGGTCTCGTAGCCGGTGGCACATGCCGTTCACGACCGAAACTAGCGAATCGCAAAGGGTGGATACACTTCGATATCCCGTCTCAGCGTCCTGGCCAAGAGCAGCGATTGCAGGTGCGGCACCTTTCCATAGAACGTATTTTGTCCCAGAAACTCGTGCCGCACTTCGGTCTGTTTCGATTCCTGATAACCGACCAGGAACCGCTTTCGGGCGTCATCAGTCATACGGAAACCTCCACTCGACTCTTCGATGAAGTCTGCGGCAGAAAACTGCTTCCGGTTCACCATGGCAAGCACCAAACGATCCACCATCGGAACACGCAGTTCTTCCATCAGATCGAGCGCCAGGCACAGTCGCCCAGGTCGTTCCTCATGCAAATATCCCACGGCAGGATCAAGGCCAACACTGCTTGCAGCGGCGGCACAGTCTTGCATAAGGAGTGCATAGCCAAACGACAGCAGCGCATTGACTCGATCCTTGGGTGGCCGTCGAGAGCGCCCCTTAAAGGCAAATTCCTCCTCGCCCCGCTTGATAAGCAAGGGAAAGACCCCAAAGTAGTCCTTGGCAGCGATTCCCTCCACGCCTCGCACCGATTCCACCGATGCAGCATCAGCCAGAGAGAAAAGATACTGAGCGAGCCGATCGCAAACGGCAGCGAGCGCCCCTTGTCGATCTGCACTCGCATCCCGCTTCGCATGCAGCAGAAACTGCCTGGTGTTGGTGATCTTGCCGAGCACAAACGACCGCGCGATCGACAGGCTCATCGATTCGGAATCCGCCACGCGATGTTGCGCCCGCCTAAGCAACACGTTGCCTCCGGGGACGCCCTCCACGCGGGCCAAAAAGCGACCTGTCGGTGTCAGAAATGCGATCGAGATTCCAGCTTCCGCACACGCTGCCATAAGCTCAGGCGTCACGAACGATCGCCCCATACATACAATGCTCTGAAGATGCAGCAGTGGCACCTGCGCGCGTGGTTGGCCATCTACTTTGATCACCACGGTCTCATGATCTTTGGAAACGCTAGCACCGTCGGTGGTGACAAACAGCGTGTTCATCTCGACATTCACATGCGACTCCTTCGGAGTTCGATTACGGGTTAAGACCAAACGCCCCTGAAAACAGTCTCTGTACATAGTCGGCAGCGCGCTTTGTCGAAACGTCTGGCAGACACTGTTCAGAAAGGGAACATCGCCGACACTTGGGACCGGGTTCTGGGGGCGGCACAGACCCTAAGCGGATCATGTCATGAACCTTCCGCGCCGCGTCCATGGTGATGCTGCGCAGTTCCTCTGTGAACGGCACTTCGACCCGCCGATGACTCTCTCCGTAATAGAGAAATCCGCAGGAAATCACTACACGGTGCTGTTCCTCCAAACACATCGCCTGCGCGCAGAGCTGCACTTGGTCAGCCAGACGCTGTTGTGCCTTCCCTCGCTTGTATTCCACCGGAACTGGACGAAATCCACCAGGCACCGCATCATCCCTGTGGTACTCCACCGCGTCGGCAACACCAGCAGCCCGCAGCCGCTCCGAACGCAGCGCCACCGCACGCTCTACGCGGACGGCGCGTCGATGATCGGCCCCTGGCAGATCCACTCGTTCATGCAAGATGCTGCCTTTCACAGTGAGCGTGTTGTCCTGCCAGATCCGTTCGACATGAATCAGCGCAGCTTGACGAGGACAAAACACCACATGCTGGAGCGCCGAAATGGGCACCAGATCATCGGCTTCGCTGGCCATCACTACACCTTTTCGATGACTTTTACTCCAGCAGGAGGATTCCCAATCGCAACCGTGTAGTCCGCGAAACGTCGCGCCGGTCTCCCCTCATGATTCGGAGCCACCGTCACAGATTCAAACAGCCGGTGCGCGGGCGCATTCCCAAGCGCGCTCTCATGCTCGAACACGATCAGCTTGCGCAGCGCCATGAGTCCGCGGCTCGCACTGTGATCGTGATCGAACATGTGCTCAAGCGATTCCCACAGAAGTGCAAGGTCGTCGTCTGAAAATCCGGTCTTTCCTGCAAACGCGGGTGAGACAAAGCCATGGGCGCGATACAAACCATATGGAATGGTATTCTTCCTACCCATCGTGCGGTTCTCCCCCCCCTGCTCGTCGGCCTCCTTCTGGGTCGCGACCGCCACTCGAGTAATCGTGTGCTCGAGCGAAACGACCGGCTCGATCGACCGCGCAAAAGTGAGCTGCACGGGTCCGCGCACTTGTCCTGCATTTTGTCCGGTAGACATCACTGCGCCAAAGGTGCGGACATCGAAGTAGCGCCTGCACATCTCTGTACGTGCCAGCTCAGCAGCATCCGCGCTTCCTCGCCCAGTGGCTTTTTTGCCCTTTCCCTTGCCCTTTGCCTTGGCATCCTCTTCACCGGATCCAGCTTCACTTTCTGGATTCTCTTCCGGTTGAAGTTTCAGGTCTTTATAGACCTGTTCAATGCTCGCGTTAAGAATCGCCTTTTCTTTGATGTAGATGTCATACCCCTCGGACGTGCCTTTGGTGAGCTGCACGTAGTTGCGAATCTTGCGCTTCAGGCAGACATCAGTAATGAGCCCCTGCATCGTCTCTGGATCGATTCGCGGAAGGTTACCAGCGTCGGGATCTCCATTCGGGTTGCCATCTTGGACATCGAACAGGAGAACAAAGTCATAACGGCGCGAAAGCTGAGACATGGTTTCAATCCTCTCTTGTTTTGTCGCGGTAGGAATGCAGTTCCATTAACCGATGGGTTCACTGCGAGTCTCTGCATCATCCTTGGCAGTACGCTGCGAGCCATCAAACCGCGCTTCCCGCTGGTGGTAATAGCCGATCGCAAACAGACCTTGCCCATCCATAGACAGCAGACGCGGAAATCCCTGGTCGGAAATCTGCGCCATCACCCGACCCTTCAGCTTCTCCAAATCGCCACGTCCGCTCTTCTTGGCGTGGTGGTTGCTCAGCGAAAGGAGTCGCGGAAAAATGAGCGCTGGTGTCATGGATGCAGCGCCAAAATAGCGCTCCCGGATCGTTGTATTCGCGTCCTTGATCGCAGCACTTTGAAGCTGCTCAAGGATTGCAAACAGCCTTCCGCACAGATACGCGGGCTCATGATTTTGCTCGTTAAGAGACACGGTGATTTCCTCCTGAAAGGACTTTCGCTGGATGAGCAGAGCCTTGATGACGCCGCATCGCAGTCGAAGCTGATCTTTGTCGTATTTGTCCGGTGGCAAACGCAGGCGCTGCAGCGCAGCGATAAGCAGTGCGTCGGGCAGCCGATCGCCGAAAAACGCCGCGCGCAAAAGTGCCCCCTTCCAACTTGGCGGCAGATCCCGCTCCTTGAACACCAGCGCCGCAAGCAGTGGCCGCAGCGGTATCGGCTCAGGTTGTCTGTGACCGATGTGGAGCGCCAGAAAGTAACGCTTCAGGTTTTCGTAGACTTGTTCAGCAGTCGTTTCCAACCAGTCACGCACGACCACTCGGGCTGCGTTTCCCGACAGCGTGACCGCGTAGAAGGGCACTGTCGCCGTGCCAGGTACGTGGCCATTGAAGATCGCATCCGAAAGCAGACGCGCCCGATTCTCTGCTTTTTGTCGCGACTCATCGGTCGCAGAGGCATCCCCCACAAGCACCCCTTCGCCAAAGCAGCTCATCACATCTTCTTCGATGGGATGCGGTTGCTTGGTCCAGAACACTGTCACCGCATCGCCCATCGACACCCCTTGTCGATATCGACTCACCGTCTTTTTTCCGTCTGGGGTAGGAACTTGAACACGCTGCAGCAAGTAGTTGAGAGCGGTCACGTATCCTTCCGCCACCGCACGCGACATCGGCGCATTTTCCCC
>CAYTGC010000232.1:4567-7934 GCA_964437195.1 uncultured Myxococcales bacterium
ATAGTCCGGATCTTCAAGCAACTTCTCTCGCTGAGCTAGCTCATACAAGGCCTGGATCATCATGGCGCGACTCCCATACGCTGCGACAGTTCCTCGCGGCTTGGTACACGCAGCACACCATGTTGGAGCCTGGCTGCGAAGAACAGCGGACGATTGCCAGCATCGGAATAGTCCAGGTCATACAGCAGCATTCCCAGCGGACGATCCACCGCAGCCAAGGCAGGTGGCGGACAGAGCGCTGGCTCTGCGATCGACACATCCGCGGCAAACTCCCGACAGCCAAGATAGGGCTGGTGATGAGTCTGTCCTTTCGCAAGCCGACGCTCGAACATTTCTTCAAACTTGCGGACGTTGTCAGCGTCGGTGGCTTTGCTGGTCATCTGAAATGACGCTGTGACAACGTAGTCCACATCACGCAGGGCAACCGTGTTCCGCTGTGCTCGATCCGCGTCTGCGCAGTAGTCCTTTTTGCCGATGGACTGACGCTCGTTGATTTCATTGCGGCGAAAGCTCGTCCACTGGATAGGAGACAGAACAACAATCTCGTGAATCCGCCAGACGATCGCGGGCTTCCACAAGATGGCCTCCAACACGCCCCGCGCAGCCGAAGGCGTCATCACTTCATAGCTCACCCGCTCCACCTTCATCTCGGGCCGGGTGAAACATGCGAGCGGACCCCTTATGCGAACGCGAAACAGCCTGCTACTTGATTCACTCATGACAGGGCTCCCAAAAATTCTAGAAACAGTAACTTGCAGCGTCGGCAATTCCCATTCGCGCAGGAACCAGGCCGAACCGATCATCATAGGCTTTCATGTACTCTCCGCGTAGCGCGATCACGCCGTGGATGTCCTCAACAATTTGCTGTTTCAGCCAGACATCGCGCAGCGAGGTTGGGACGTTGATGGTATAGCGCTGAAGCTGCCGCAAAATCCGACGGGAAGGCTGGGTCTTCCGCAGCTCGTGTAGGAGATGATGTCCCTTCGCAAACGGAATCACCAGCGGGGCGCTAAAACCGTCTTCGATCAACTGGAACTTCTGCGCGACTGTCTTGAAACGAAGCGCATCGCGATCAGACAGTATCTCCTTGGCATCCAGGTTGTTGACGGAATATAGCCGGGAGAAGTACGATTGAAAGGGCTCTGCTTGTTGCAGATCCGGCGGCGACCCACTCCGAAGAAGCTCAATGGTGACTGCCATCGCTTGTCTCGGAACGCCGGGAGGTGGCTGGGTTTCCGCGCGGAACACTCTCAGTTCACCAAGCGTGGGCAGCTTTCCTTCGCGATTGCACCGTCCCGCAGCCTGCGCCAGCGAGTCGAGTCCGGCAAGCGTTCGATAGACAACGGCGAAGTCCAAATCGACCCCGGCTTCGACAAGCTGAGTTGCAATCAACCGAACGGGCTGGCCTAGACTCTTTCTCTCTTTGATCTGTGAAAGCACAAGCGAGCGATGCTGCGGACACATCAGCGCCGACAGATGCAGGCTCTCTGTATGTCCCAGCTCCTTGTCAACCAGTTCGCACAGCGTGCGCGCGTCATCACGACGATGGACGATCGCCAGCACATCCGGTAGGGCAGCCAGTTCCTGCGCCACCGTGGTGTATGGCGTCGCCTTCTCTGCGTCACCCCACACGGTACGGGTGCGTCGCAGCCTTTCGAACGCTCGAACGTCGCTGGGAACGATCTCTTCGATATTGGCAAATCCGATCTGCCGACCATTCCCCGCCAGTTTTGGAAGCCGTGATTGCAAAAAGGCCGGCTGCGTCGCGGTTGAAAACACCACGCTCACCGAATAGAACCGGACCAGCTGATCAAGCATGTCCAAAATCGGTGCCAGCAGTGCAGGCGGGAGCGTCTGCGCTTCATCCAAGATGATCACACTCCCAACCATGCGATGCAGCTTGCGACAGACACTTGGGCGGTTCCCAAACAGGCTTTCGAACAACTGAACCGTAGTGGTGACTACTATCGGTGCGTCCCAATTGTCACCTGCGATTCGAGTGCGCGGTGTTTCTTTGTCTGGTTCGAGCGCGCTGTGATGTTCCAGCACTGCATCTTCACCAAACACATCCCGATAGACCTTCGCATTCTGTTCGATGATCGAGGTGTACGGAATCGCAACGATCACGCGACGCTGTCCATGTTCCTGTGCGTGTGCGAGTGCAAACGTCATCGCCGCCAGTGTCTTCCCACCACCAGTGGGAACGGTCAAACTGAAGACCCCTTTCGGTTTCTTCGCACTCTGCTCGCAGGCCAGTCGAATCTCCCTGCGAACACGATTGACCTCACGAGGCTCAGACGCTTGTTTGTGGCAATGTTGCTCGTAGGATTTCTGCTCGAGCAATTCCATATACGAAGCGAGTTTCCGATCCAGTTCACAAAGCTCTGGCCCTTGGGTGCGCTGCTCGGCTTTCTCTTTCTGGAAGAATCGTTCTGTGTCCAAGAAATCGGCGTCGCACAGCGCCGAAAAGATCATCCGCGTCCAAAGATCGAGGAATCGCTTGGCGTCCTCTGTCTTGAGCCCGGCAGGCGTCAACGTCTCCGGTGGCGTCACAGAGAGTACGTCCGCGCCCCCCCCACGCAGCGCACATTCATACAGTTGCTGTTTGTTCGGACGCTGTAGCCTTTCATCAAGATCACTCTTGTCCGAAAGCCCAGCGTGATGACCTGCGATGGCAAAGGCAATCTGCTTTCCCAATCCTCCCAGCTTGGCCTGGTGGGCTGCATGAATTGCGCCTGCCGTCGAGTGATCGCGCTCGTCCACTCCATCACTTTCGATGTGCGCGGCATAACCGTTGGCGGTCGCAAGCATGCGCTGAAAGCCCGCTGCATACTTTCCCAGGTCGTGCCACAGTCCCGTTACATAGGCCCAACGTCCACTGCCAAACGGCTCTGCAAACTCCTCTGCCAACGCAGCCACCTCTCGCAAGTGGTCGATGAGCAGGTGTTCATTACCCGACTCATCTAGATGCGCGAGAGGCTGTCCGGATAGAGAGTGGGAACTCATGGTTCGTCTCTATAGCACGCACACTCTTCGATTGCTCGAACAAGAGTTCAGTAACAATCGATCTATCTGCTGAAGGCAAACACAACCTTGCCTGCCTCTGTCATCGCATCCTGTAGAGATCGATTCGCGAATGCTGGCGGCCACTGCAACTGTGCACGGCAGACACCGTTTCCTGTTTGTGTTCAGCGGCAGTGCCGAAGGCGGGGACTTTCGGTCTGGAATCGAGCCAACATCTGGGCTCACAGAGGCCGCTACACCGTGTGAGAGCAGCCCGCACTCCGAGGAGAGCCAAGCGACATAGCGTCTTCCCACGCACTTCCCAGATTCCGATCAGAGATGCGATTTGTCGACGATGCGTTTA
>CAYTGC010000233.1:0-4721 GCA_964437195.1 uncultured Myxococcales bacterium
GAAAGAAGACCCCCGCCCACTGCGATCGAAGCCGCTCCGCTCCCCAGCAGCCAGCGATTTACTCGTGCTCTCTGCTCGGTGAGTTTTCGGCGTTCATCGGCTTCTTGTTGTGTCCGCCGAACTGCTTCCGCAGCACGCAGCGATGCTTCTTGCGCCTGCCGCAACTCTGCCTCGCGCCGTTGCCGATCCAGCGTCGCTTGCAGATCGGCTTCATACTTCACCTGGCGCTCCGCATACGCAGTTGGAGGCATTGGGCTTTCTTGGCGATAGCGGGCGTACAGCGCTGCGGCTTGTTCCAAGTGAGCGAGCCAGAACTGGGTTCTTCCCATCAGGAGGACCGCCCCACCTGATTCCGATACGAGGCGAGCGGCTAGACGCTCGAGTAGGTTAGTCATGCGAGGGTCTGGCGTGGCCTCCGGTCGCAGCTCACGGAAGAGATCGATCGCATCAATCGCGGCCTCTTCATGCTGCAATGCGAAGTGTGACTCCGCGATGAGAAGCAGCAGCTCAGGGTTCTCACGCTGCGTGGTGCTGGGAATCTGTGACACCACTGCTTCATGAAACTCACGTAGGTACTGCGCTCTCCGCTTCGCCTCGGCTTCCCGGGGATTCGGACGTATCTGTTCATGACGAACAAAAAGATCCCATGCCCGCCTCCACTGCTTCAGCCGGTACGCCGTCCTGGCTGCAAACAGGTACAGCTCCGTCCGTTCAGGGTTTTGTTGTTGCTGCTCCTTCAAGATCGCTTGGAGTTCTATGTAACCACTTTGCAACAACCCCTGCTCTTCCCCATCGGGAGTCCGTTCCTCCTGCTGAAAAAGATCGAACAAGTCGATGGCCTGTTCGGAGTTTCGCAGTTTGATATGAACACCGCCGAGCAAGAGCAGGATCCTGTGCAAATCCGGTGCCTTGCGTCGAGCCTCTTCAAATCGTTGTATTGCGTCAGTATAGCGCTTCTGTTCGTCGAGCTGTATGCCTTGAAGATACAACTGGCGCGCACTTTGAGCCCGAGCGGGCGAAAGCACACTCGCCTGGACTCCGCACAGCATGAGTAGTCCCAAGAGCCTACTCAGCGAGCTGTTCCGGCGGTGGAATCGCATCGGTTACCTTCTTCGGGAGACGAATCTCCTTGTTCCGAATTTGTCGCTCGGGCTTGACTGGCGTTGAGGGGACTACCGCTGGCACCGGAAGTGCCGACTGTTGAGCCGTCTGTCCAGTTCCTAACCCGCCTTGTGAAACCCCGATCGGAGCCAAAGGCGGAGTGGGCTCCGGTTTCAAGTCGTCGTCAGTGATGAGCAGTTCCTGAGCTGTTTGACTGAGCGCCACGCCATCGCGTAGACACAGACCAATCAGTCGCTTTCTGGCGGCCATGTCGGTGACCTTCGCAAAAAGCACGCGAGCCAGATCTTGCTTCTTGTCTGAGCACGCTGCAGACGTCGTCACATATGCATCGAGCTCTCCCATGAGTGCGGCTGGCGTCTCAATGGCTCGATTGAGCAAGTCCTTGGTCTCTCCACTGAGGTATGCCGCTGCAGCCCTTTGTGGTTGTTTTTCCGCCTGTGCCGCCGGTAACGCACGCAGCAAGATCATTGCCGCATGAGAACGGACTTGCGCATCTCGGTCACGCGCTAGCAATCGCAACATGGCCAGCGATGCATCGACGCCACTGAGTGAATGAGTTGCCAGAGCGCTGACCATTGCATCTCGAACCTGCGGCGATGAATCACTCAGTGTGATGCGGAAGAGGGAGAGCGCATCAGCAAATGGCAGTTGTCCTAACGCAGCAACAGCGTCAACCCGTGTTCTGCTGTTTGACGAAGTGAGCAGGCTGCGAAGATCTAGCTTTGACTTCTCGCCGAGACGCTGTAGCAGAAGGGAAGCTTGCACTGCCCGTGGCCCAGTTCCGGTTGCGACAGTTTGGAGTTCAGGGATGGCTTCCTTGTGGCCGCGCTCTGCTAGCATGCGTGCAGCGGAGAATCGTACCTCTGGGAACAAGCTTTTGAGTTGTCCTTGCAACTCTAAAACAGCGGTTTCATCTCCTAGTGATGCGAGAGCGCCAACCGTGCTAAGTTGATCATCTAGATCACCCTTTTTCCGTCGAGACGTTAACTCTGTGGCGAGTCCATCAACTGACTCCCCCTGCTTTCGCAGGTGGTTGCCAATCGAGCCCAGTGAATGGAGCGCCTCTCTTCTTACGGGCCCAACACGGTCATCTAGTACGCCGCGCAGGAGCGGAATCGCATCCTTGGATTTTGTTCGACCAAGGGACGCGGCGGCGGACTGACGGACTTCAGGCTGACTGTCACGAATTGCTTTGGCGAGCAGAGGAAGGGCAAAGTGAGGCTGTGCATCGGCAAGCGGTGTGGTTGCCTGAGCCCTGACGGTCCAGCGACTGTCTGCCAGTGCCTGTTCGGCCCAAAGGAGAACATTCAGTTGCATCCGATCTGGATCGAGTTGGGAGCTCAGGAGTATGGCTTCCGCTGTGGCCAAGCGAAGTCGAAGCGGACTCTCTTGCGACATCAGTAGTGGGTACAAAATGGGAACCCCGCGAGGGATACGAGATGCTCCCATTCCCTCGACTGCCAGGAGACGTTCTGACAAAGCGCGCTCCGGTCGAAGTACCTCACGAAACAAATCAAAATACGACGGGTCATCATGTTCCGCCAGCACCCTTGCCGCACGGAGTTTCAGTGCATCATTTGACTTTGCACATGCCTCCAGCGCGGTACGTCCGAGTTCCTCTCCGCTGCTCAGGAGTTCCTCCGCAATCAATAGCTCACCATCCCGTCGAAGAACTGGCGGCAACATCTTTCGAAGCATCTCTTGTGCTAGCCGATCGCCATGTCGAGCAAGGCGACCCAGCACAGAAGCTTGCACATCAGTCGGAAGAGTGGGAATCAGGCGATGAACTTGAGTCCTAATCGCTGAGTCTCCGCGCAGTGCGAAAAGGATCATTGCTTGCTGGCGAACCTCTGGATCCTGACTACTCAGCAGTTTGTTCAGTCGACCAGTGGTGTCGGACATTCCTTGATCGAGAAGGGACTCAAGCGCTGCCAGCTGTACCTGCGGGGAGGCACTCTTATCCAAAGCCTCCTGTATCGCCTTTCTGGAAGCCCCTGTCCGCAGGGAATCGAGAGCACGCACGGCACTTACTTGAACGCGAATGTCTGGGTCCTGGAGAAGTGGCAGTAGCCATGGTCGTGTAGTGGGCTCTGCCAAGCGAGAGAGTCCATGTGCAGCCCGCAGTCTGAGCAACACATCACGCTCGCGTAACCCTTCCAAGAGCGTTGCCAGTGCCTTTGCCCTCGCGCTGTTGATGTCAACAGTCGGTAGATTTGGTGCATCATGGTGAGTCGGCCCCGCATCAAGGTGGGCCGGTACATCGGATTTGGCCGGATGCCGCACAAGGTCGATGCCGATCGCCACCGCGCCGACCAAAGCCGCTCCGCCGAAGATAGCCAGCGCCCATCTTGTTCGCACCGCCAGGCTGGAGCTACTCCTCTCTGCGGGCTGGAACAGGGAACGAAGTCGAGTCGCGACTTCACCCATGCTGGGTCTGACGCTCGGTTCCTTCGCCAGCATCTGATGTACGAGGTTCTGTAAGGCATCAGGGCAACTCGGTGCGAGACGCTTCAGTGACGGTGCTTCCTTCTTCAGGTGCTGATAGCGGAGCGCATCCTGGCTGCCCGAAAAGGGAACCTCTCCGCAAACCAATTCGAACAGGATGACCCCCATCGAGTACACATCCGAGTGCGGGCCAACCTTGTGGTCAGAGCCAAACTGTTCCGGCGACGCGTAGCGCGCCGTCCCGACGAGACCGAGTTGGGCTGTCGAAGCGGTTGTTTCGTCTTCGACAAACTTGGCGATACCGAAATCGACAATCCTGACTCGTTCACCGCCAGGCGCCCCGGATTCTGGCACCAGCAGAAGGTTGGCTGGCTTGAGATCCCGATGGACAATATTCCGCTGATGTACCGCTGCGAGCGCTGATGCGATCTCAGCTCCTACACGGGCAACATCCTCAGTAGCGAGTCGTTTTTTCTCACCATACAGTCTGTCGAGCCGCGCCTGCAACGACTCACCGTCCAGAAATTCCATGATCAGGAAGGCTTCGCCAGACGGAAGCTGTCCGCCGTTGAAAATCTTGACGATGCCTGAGTGTGGAACTGCGCTGGCGGCCCGCGCCTCAGATAGCAGTCTCTCAGACTGCTTGGACGAGCCAGAGCCAGACGAGGAAAGCACTTTGACGGCCGCCCGTTGCCCAATGGCGCTGTTGTGGGCTTCGTACACGATCCCCATTGCGCCCCGGCCAACTTCGCGGATCACTTTGTAGCCAAAGAGGATCTGTCCGATGCGGGGATCTTCTGTAGAGTCGGAGGCGTTCATGCGTGTGCGTGACGAGGCACGCGTCTCGTCGATGAGAAACAGACTTGCGTGAAGATATGGTAACATACATAGAGAGCGTCGGTAAACGCCATTTTCCGTGGTCACGAGATCTTGTGGGGTCACGCGATTTAGCAGTCACTTGTCATGAGCCACATGTCCTCCTAATCTGTACCGCACTACTACACATAGCATCTCCCCAACGTGTGGATTCAGGCCGCGTCGAAAGCGAAAGGAATAGATCGCAGAATAGTCGGGGAGTCCAAGTCCACTCGCCTCGTGCTCCGAGTCCAGCCCGTGGCCAATCCGCATGGGGTAGGCTGACGTGCATGGTGATG
>CAYTGC010000233.1:4821-7927 GCA_964437195.1 uncultured Myxococcales bacterium
GTTCGCCCCATTTACATGACTGGGAATTGTGATTTACCATGCCGACAATGCAGCGGCTTCGATGTCCCAAGTGTGGGTACCTTGCTGGGGGACCAGGTGAATACTGCCCTATGGATGGGAGCAGACTATTGGAGGACCAAGACCCTCTGATAGGACAGACTCTGGAAGGCTGGTATCAGATCCTTGATAAACTCGCCGAAGGAGGCATGGGGGCGATCTACAAGGCCCGCCTCCTTCACGTGCGGGATCAGATTGTCGCGATCAAAGTCATACGTCCCGACTATGCGAGCGACAAAGACTATCGACGACGGTTCTATCGAGAGGCCAGCACTTTGATTCGGTCCTCGCATCGTCACATCGTGGCTGGTTACGACCTTCATGAGACCAGGGATGGGCGGCTATTTTTGGTCATGGAGTATCTCCTAGGAGAGACCGTCTATAAGTCTGTCGTGAAAAGTACGAATCGCTGTCTACCGATCGGCACCGCTCTGCACGTAATAGCGCAGACTGTCGATGCCATCGAGCATGCGCACCGTCTGAACGTCGTTCACCGGGATATCAAGCCGTCAAACCTATTTCTTGTGGGAGAAGATGGAGATCCGTATTTTGTCAAGGTGCTCGATTTTGGATTAGCCCGTCCGCTTGACCAGCCTGCCATCACGATTCCCAAGGCGGGTTGGGGTGGCACTCTGGGGTACGTGGCACCGGAGGCATTTGCGGGAGGAGAATATGTAACACCCGCACTCGATGTGTACGCATTGGGCTGCACTTTCGTTGAGATGCTCACGGGAAGACCGATCTTTGAGGGCAGCGACCGCATTGCACTGATTCAGGCTCATCGGAAGTGCATACCCCCTCGGCTGCACGAACTTCGACCGGACCTAGAGTTTCCGCACGAAATGGAAGAACTGGTTCGCGGCATGCTGATGAAAGAGCGAGATGACCGACTAACGATCCCAGCGATCCGCGAGCAGGTTTCGAGCATTGCTGCGCGGCTTCCCTTACGAACTGATCAATCGCTACTCGTCGCCTCCACGATCTTTCTGGTCCGACCGAAAGAGCAAGCCAAGCCCGAGCCACATGATACCGAATCTAGACACGATGTAGGCCTCCAGGAGATTGCGGGCCTGCTCCAACAACTCGAAAAAACAGAGTCCGAGCGCGAAACCGCACTCGCAGCGACGACTGAGTTACTCACGAAAATCCTGCAAGCGCGGCCGTTGCACCAATGGCCATCTGCACTGAACCTGCTAGCGACTCAGTCGCAACAATTACAACGTGAGGAAGTATCGCTTCGACAAGCGCTGTCCCAGATTCTCACCAAGCGTGAACGTGAGCGGCAGCGTATCGAAACTCGCCGAGCCGAACTTCACCTACTGATTCGGAAGCTCCGGGAGGACATCAGAGCCCGACCCCCAGCGAACCTTGGAGAGCGTCTTTCCGATGAACAGACGCTTGAGCATCTCGAAAAGCAATTCTTCGCGCTTCAAGCAGATCCTGTTCTCATCGAGCAGTTAGCAAAGGCGACGATAGACCACCAACTCATCAAGCATCGGTCCTCGGTTGCTGTCTATCGACTCGGTCAATCAGTCCTTTCCCACAGACTGGAGATTGGAACGCGGTTCCGCAATGCCGTGAACTCGCTTGAGCGATCACTGGATGTCCTGGGACGCAGCAACCACAATGTCGCGGCACTGATGGAAGACCTGCCTGCCTTCAGAGGTGCCGCGGCACAGTAGTGAGCTCAATTCAAAGGACGCAGCCGCCTGCGGCAACGCCATGATTCAGCTCACTGTGGGCGTGAATGCCCACTTAGACTCATCGCCGAGTGACTGCCTTGGCCGGCGCTCCGCTTCTCTCTTTGTATTCGACACCAACCCATCCTGATACGTACTGCTGGCGCAAACCGTTAGCTCTTCGCCAGCGTACCCGCTCGCCGATCCCCATCGCGATTTGAGGGTGGAGCAGAGGTGTTGCCAGTCAAGCTCCTTTTTTGGTCTGGAGTTGAGGATTGTACGGGCGCCCGTCGCGGAGCATCGCGTTAAGGATGCACAGGAGCTTCCTCATGCACGCCACCATCGCGACTGTGAAGGGCTTGCCGCGCTGCCGTAACGCTTGCAAATGCGAGCTCATCTGCTCATAAAACATCGTCGCTGCCAGCGTCGCCATGTGGAGTCCGGCACGTACCGCCGCTCGGCCTCTGGAGCTCGCTGACCCGGTTTCGACTATTCTACTATCGGAACCTGAAGCTTCTCGGGTTCCACGGGCTGCGCAGACGCCTTGATCGGACGGACAACGGGCTGCTTCCTGCTGCCTTTGGGAATCGTGCCAACCGTTGAAGGCACCCCGCTGCGCTCGGCTCCCATGGGGGCGGGCGAGACTGCCACAGCCCGCGGAATCACCGTGTTTCCTGCGCCACCATCGGATGAACTCGGGGGGGATAACTGGGCAGATGGCACCGCCGCCAGATCGTGTGGCAAGGTGAGAAGATCCGGACGGGCCGCCAGATCGGATCCTGGCGTGGTGGGGGCCGGAGCGATGTTCCTTCTTCCCGTCGTCCAAAAAAGAGCCAAGATTCCGAGTGAGCACATGCCGATCATCACCATCACAAGCCAACGAGAGGCCCAAGGGGTGGAGTCTGGCCGCGCCAGGTATGATTGGAGGATGCTGCGGATCTGCGGCAGGGTGGGCCGCTGGCTGGGCTGTTTGGCCAGCATGGCCTGCACCAGGGAATTGAGCGAGCGAGGAATCTGCGACAGCGGCACGGGCTCTCGGAGCATGTGTAGTGCCATGACAGCGTTTTCGCTGACGCCTCCAAACGGCGGTTTTCCCGAGAGCATCTCATAAAAGATCACACCCAGCGCATAGATGTCTGATGCCGACGTCAGGGCCACTCGTCCCTCGCATTGCTCCGGCGACATATAGGTGGGCGTTCCGAGGATCTTACCAACCGTGGTCAGTGGACCGGGCGAGTCCACGTCTTTGAGCGCCGAGCCGTCCTGAATCTTTGCGATGCCAAAGTCGAGGATCTTGGCCCGCTCACCACCGCTCACCGCCGAGTCCTGCACTAAAAAAATGTTCTCTGGCTTCAAGTCGCGATGGATCA
>CAYTGC010000234.1:0-7886 GCA_964437195.1 uncultured Myxococcales bacterium
CGAGTCGATCGCGCTGGGTCCCCCCTTCCCGAGCAGCGGTCTCGGAAGGGAAATTGCTACGCTGAAAGTAGTTTACACTGTCTACAAGAGGAGAACATTCAGCGATGCAATCCATGCAGCGATGGTTCCTTCGCGGCTGCGTGCTGCTGGCGCTACTGCCAGCTTGCCAACATCAACCCGAGTGGCGGCGGCGTGCGGACATCCTACTCCGCGATTCCGCCTTTCCCCGGCCCAAAGCGCAGGAGCCCGCGTGCCTGACCGACACCATCTTGGCCGATGGAATTCGCGCCGCGGTGGCCAGCGTGGGGTTTGACCGTGTCGCGGACTTTGGTCCCCTGTATGGCGCTGGCTGTTCGTCGGCACCAGCGGGGGCTTGCGCCGCTTTGGTGGGGCGTACTGGCCTGGACCATTTTCCGCAGCTGGACCTGTCGCTGATCGTCTTCAATCGGCCCTCCTGTCCGCAGCCTGTGGCCAAAGCGACCGTGGTGTTTGACCGAACGCATCCGAAGGGACTTGTTGCCCGGCATGACGCACGGACGCTCGACATCACCAACATTCGGTTTCGCAAGTGGGATGAAGCGCGATGGAATGGCGGGCGCTGGATCTTGGAAGGGGAGGGCGCAGCGGCGCAGGCGCACGTCGTACCCGGAACCGAGAAGTCTTGGGATGCTCCGTTCAGCGCAGCGGAAGCGCTTGGGTCCACTTCGTTGCCAGATGGAGGCGGCGATCAGATCGACTTCATGTCGCCATGGCCCGCCAGCGTCTTCAAGATGATGGTGGCCACCTATGTGATGAAGCTGCTCGACCGCGGCCAGACGACGGACGGCATGCCGCTGAGCCTGGCGACGCCCATCGAGCTGCCCGCGCAAGAGCTGGTGGCGGCCTGTCCCAAAGAGCCGCAGACCTTGAGCCTGCGGCAAGCGCTCGAAACGATGCTGCAGTGGAGCGGCAACTGCGCGACGGCCTCGCTCATTCGATTCCTGCACGCACACCAAGAGATCGTCCAAAGTCCAGAAGTCGATGACAAGGGCTTTCCCACCGCGCCCCCGACGCGCAGTCTGCCAAACGAGCTGCTGGCCGAGCTAGGTCTGTCGACCATGCAGATGAATCGAACCATCGCCCGCAATGGGCGGTGGGGGAACGCCAACGACAACTACGATGCAAAAGCCGCCTCGGTCGCGCACAACCACATGACATCGTGGGACACCGCGCGGCTGTTCTGGCTGTTTGATGATCTGCCCGCGGCCTTGCAGCCTGGCTGGGAAGTGGCCCCGGGACGGCGGGTGGCGACGAACTTTGTCTCGGATGCGCAGAAAGCAGTCCTGCGCGAGATCCTTCAGAACTCCTACTCCGGCTCGGGCCTCGCGGCCAACCGCACCTGCCCCGGTCCATCGCCGCATCCCGAAGTCCCTGGTCCCCCACCAGAGCTGGGAATTCCCGCCCGGCTGGCGAGCAAATGGATCGATGGCAAGGGACTGCACAGCCCCGTGGGTGACTATCCCTATGCACGCGCCGCGGACGACCTTCATCCCAAGACCGACTTCTTCCCGTACAGCACCGACCTGTCGCGCTGTCAGAAGTTTGCCGATGTGGAGTTCCTAAACAAAGCGGGGCTCACCAATGTGGCTGGCAGCAGCGTCGGCATCGTGCGCGGCCTTGCGGACTCGCGCCACCGCGCTTCGCGCCACTACATCGTGAGCTTCTTCTCCACGCTTGGCACTCGCTACACCGACGAAGCACGCCTGCCAGCGCTCGCGCTTCCCAAGGATCCGGCTGTCGCCCCCAGAATCTCGACCACCCAGACCGTTCCCAGGCTCGGTGCCACGCTGGACGCCTGGCTGGCGTTGTGGCTCGAATAGCGCGACATGCAGTTCGTGTCGCGCCAAGCGATGCTAGGTTCCGCCTAAGGCGGCGAGTAGTTCTTTCGACAGCGCATCCAGCGGCTCAAAGTTGTTGTTGGTAAGGATGATGATGGTCAAGTCCTTATCGATCAGTCGGATAATATGGTTGGCGTAGCCGGGGTTGTGGCCGGTATGGTGGACGATCCGCCCAAGCTGCGGATCGTTGCCCAGCTTCCAGCCCATGCCGTATTGAGACAGCTCGCCGCTGTTCAGCCGCATGGGCCTATAGGCTTCCTCTAGGGCTGCCTTGGGGAGCAGCTTATCGGTATAAAGCACCCGGTCCCACTTCAGCAGGTCCAAGGCGGTGGAGCTTACCCGGCCCGGCCCGTAGCGTCCGGCAAGATAGGCCGAATAGGAAGCGCTCGGCAGGGTGCTCGCGCGCACCAGCTTGCTGGTCTTTTTGTCTCTCACATAGCCCAGTGCGAAGCGATCAATCCGGTCCCAGTCGGCGGGGCTGCGTATGTCGGTGTCGACCATGCCCACCGGCTTAAAGACATGCTCACGCACGAAGGCGCCGAAGTCCTGACCGGACACCTTCTCGATGATGCTGGCTATCAGCACATAACCGCCATTGCAGTATTCGTACTTTTCGCCGGGCGCGGCCTTGCGCGCGGGCTGGTATTTCTTATAGGAGGCGATGATGTCGGCGTTGTGGGCGAGCTTGGTCTTGTCCCAATGTGCGTCCATCACCTTCTCGTAGTGAGGGAGGCCGGATGTGTGGGTGAGCAGGTGGCGGATGGTGATCCCTGGGTAAGGCAGGCCGGGGATGTACTTCTCCAGCGCGTCGTCATAATCCAGCTTGCCCTGCGCTTTGAGCATCATGAGGGCCATCGCGGTGAATTCCTTGGACAGAGACGCAAGCTCGAAGATGCTGTCCGGGGTCATCGGCTTGACGGTGGCCACATTGCGCAAGCCGTAGGCGTGTTCGAACACCGGCACGCCGCGCTCGGCAACCACGATCACGCCGCTGAATTCGGCGGCATGGCGATCTAAGACGGCCTGGACTCTGGCTGTGACCGGAGCTGGCTCGGCAGCTTCTGCAACCCCGAAAACAAGAAGCAGCAGGAGCAACACGTGGCAGAACGCCAAGAACCTTCTCATCGGCTTGAGCCCCTTCCGGTAAGGGATGATTGTAGCTCGCCCGGCATCCATCGGTCACCTCTCATGCGGCCAAACCCGCGAAAGCTGCTTGCCGCCCGCCGCCCGCCGCCCACCGCGGCTTACCGGTAGGATTGCGGGCGAATCACGCCTGGCGGGGCGACAACGTCAGCCTGGCAGCGATCCCCGCACTGATTCACTGCGTTCTTCTGAAAGGCTCAGTTTGCTACGCCATGGTGCGAAACATGTGATTGATCTGGGGGCGCAAGCGGCCTATGGTTCGACATGGATTCACGCAAGCGGACACAACAGCAGCGACGAAAAACAGCAGGCATTGGGAATCACGTAGGGAGTGCGCGGACGTGGATTGGGGGCCGGTTCAGTCCGCCCGCCTATGTGATGGATGGAGAGCCATTCCGGGTCGATCTACTTGTCCTTCTGGAGCTGCCGGATGAACTGGTGGTGGGGATGGAAATGAGCAGTCCGATGAAGCCCCACACCTTTTCGGATGTGCTTCAGCAGACGATGAAAAAGCCGCTGGTAGGACCGCCGCGCAGGCCAACGCTCCTTCGGGTGGAAGATCCAGCCCTGGCCGCCGAGGTGCGAGCCCAAGTTCCCGATCTGGTGGTGGAGATCGGCGAAACACCCGCGCTGCATGAGTTCACAGCGAAGCTGCGCGAGAGTGTGGCTGGGATGGGAGAGGAGCTGACGGCGAGCTACTTCGAGGACGGTCGGGTGACGCTTCCTGATCTGCAGCGCCTGTTTGCCGCGGCAGAGGCGCTTTACCAGGTTGAGCCTTGGCTGCTTATGCATGACGAGCAAGTGCTGCGGCTTGACATCCCGGCGCTATCTATCGATGGGGCAGCAGTGTCGATCACCGGCGCCCTGGGCGAGACCATCGGCTTTGTGATCTTTCCATCGCTGCCAGCTTTTCAGTCGTTCCTCCGCTTTGCCCAGCGTCCGCGGGGACTCGAAAGCTTGGATCTGGGCACGTCCGTCTTGTCGCTGACTTTCGAAGCCGGAGAAGACTTGCCTCCTTCGATGCGGCGCGAGGTGATGTCGTATGGTCTTCCGATTGCCGATGCCCAGGCATATCCGATCGTCGAACATCGGGACCGCGATGGTGTTCCGCGTCCGGGGACGGCGCACGACGTCCAAGTCGCCACGGCCTGCGCGACCGCGCTGACCCGCTTCATGGCCAAGCATGCAGATGCCATCGTGGATGAAGAGGACGCGCAGATCTCCGAAACGTATGTCGATGATCAGCAGAGAGAGATTCGGCTGTCGTTTCCTCATCGGGGTTCGACGAAGCAATCACACCGCCGATCCTTTGCCGAGCCGACTCGACACAGCGAGCCCAAGCCTTCCCGAAACGGGACTTGTCCCTGCGGCAGTGGCAAAAAGTACAAAAAGTGCTGTCTGGCTAAAGATGAGGAGGCGGCGCGCAGTGCAAAGAGCGCCGTCGGCGGCCCAAATTCCGCGGGCTTCCCTTCGGGCGTCGCGAACGTTCACAGGATTGAGGAGCCGCTGATTCCCAAGCTGTTTTCCTTTGCACGCAGTCAGTTTCCCGACGCTCTCACGCGCGCGTCGGATGATTTTGACGATCCAGAAACGTCGCTCCAGCTCTTTGGCCCTTGGCTGTTCTTCGGCATCGAGGTCGATGGAAAAACCCTCGTGGAGCACTATGTCGAAGCACACGGTCACAGTCTGACCACCAAAGAGCGAGCGCTTCTTTTGACGCAGCCCACGGCTTGGCTCAGCATCTGGGAAGTAACAGAGGTCGTGCCCGGACACTCCATTTTGCTCAAGGATCTGCTCAGCGGGGAAGAGCGGCTGGTGCGGGAGGTCACGGCCTCGCGCAGCGTGAACAAACGAGAGGCGCTGCTGGGACGTGTCCTCGATTTCGAAGGGGAGTCGGTGATCGCTGGCTTACACCCAAGAACGCTACCGCCGAAGGAGACTATGGGGGTGGTTGCGCGAGCCCGCACCAAGCTGCGTCGCAAGACCGCCGTACCGGTCGATCGATTGCGCAGTGAATCGCTGGGCCGCTTTCTGATCCGCGCGTGGGAAGAGTCCGTACGTGAGTTTGCGATGCGCTCGCAGCTTCCGCCCAAGCTGCAGAATACCGATGGAGACACGCTGCTGCTTACCCGCGATCATTTTTCCTTTGATCCGGCGAAGAGCAAGCAGCTCGATCGATGTCTGCGGGCCATTCCCAACGTCGATCCGCCGGACTCCCAAGGCGAGCCCTATGTGTTCCTTCGCCCTGGGAATTCCATGCACAAAGACTGGGAGACAACGATCGTAGGACGGGGGACGATCACGCGCGGCGAGCTGACGCTGGAAACGAACTCCATTCGGCGTGCGGATGTGCTGCGCAAGCTTGTGGAATCAAGCTGTCAGGGACTCCTCACACATCGACTTCGTGAACACTCCGATCCAGCCGCTCTGCTAGCGAACAGAGACGCGCTGCCGGCACTCCCAACCGAACTGCCACCGGCTGAAGTGGACGCGGTCATCCGACAGTACAAAGCGAACCATTATGCGCGCTGGGTCGATGAGCCTGTCCCTGCGCTCGGTGGAAAGACGCCGCGCCAGGCCGTTCGCAGCAAAGCCGGGCGCGAGCAGGTCGATGTTCTCCTGAAAGGAATCGAACACAACGAAAGCCGCCTGCCCGGTGGGCCGCAGGTGGATCTGTCGTCGATCCGGGCCGAGCTGGGACTGACCTAACCCCCGAGCAAGTGGTCACCCATCAGCGAGCGAAGGGGGGCCACTCCTTGCGGTACCGTCTCGACGTTGCGCACAAAGTCAGCAGCAGCGTAGCCCATGGGATCGGCCACGGTTGAGGGCGCTTGACACGCAATTGACAATCGACCGACAATCTATCCCGACGCAGCGGTTGTGTTGGCGCCACACCGCTCGGTCGAAGGGCACGGCTCGTGAGTGCGACATTTGCGCTCGGAGAAAACGGAGGGCGACATGGCGATTGCCAGGGCAATGAATCCTCGCGTGTTGGCAGAGGTCAAACTCAACCGAGTTGTCAATTGGGATGCGCTCGCCGATCCGACGGCTTACTTGACCCAAGTGCTTGGGCTGCCACTTACGAACATCTTGGCCGACCCGCTCGCATTTCAGCCTCCGCCTTTCTCGCAGTGGCTTTCCCCCGGTCAGTTTCTGAGCGGCGCTCCAAGTTTTCAGGATCCGTGCCAAGGGCAGGTCGGTGATTGCTACTTCTTGGCCGCGCTGTCTGCTTTGGCATGGACCAACCCGAATGCGATCGCTTGGATCGATGCTGGACCAGGGCTCCGAGGGATTACTTTTTATGAAAGCGGTGTGCCACGGGTCGTCATCACTTCTGACGTCGTTCCCCTGACCTTCCACGGTAGTTTTCCGCTGTCATCTGGCCCATCTGCTGTTCCGCAGTGCTGGGTCTTCGCCCGATCTGGTCGCGTCAATCAATATTGGCCCGCGCTTTGGGAGAAGGCATATGCGACATGGAAGGATCATGACAACAACACGCCAGACTATGGTCGAATCCACGGTGGATGGCCCGCGACAGCCATCAGCGAACTGACTGGCAGACCAGCTCAAACCACGACAAGCAGCAAGTTCCTGGCAGTCCAGCGCATCTGCCCTCTAGGCTATGCGATTTGTCCCATGGTTGCATCGACGTACGCTGGCGACCCCGCCGTCTACAACCAGGGCAGTGGCATCTCCGGAAATCATGCGTACACAGTGCTCGGAGTTCTCAACGAAAATGGCGCAAGCTACGTGGTCCTTCGCAATCCTTGGGGGTGGCTTGAGGGAAACGTCAACATCCCCCAAACCAACGCATTCACGCGGATGAGCGATGGCCTTCGGGTGACCCTCAACGAGGGCGGTGTGTTCGCCATCCGCCAGGACTCCTTCGAGGTCCTCTTCGAAGAAGTGGCGTGGCAGACGTAGCCAAGAAGCTGATCCGAGCACGGCAGCGGCTGTGAATCCAGCACCCAACCAGCGGCATCAGGAACCGAGCGGTCGTGTAGCACTCTTGCTCAGCGATGGCACACCAGGCGGCGGCGCTACTTGGGTCGAAGTGAGGAATGGTCATGACCACCGCGACCTTTGAGATGAAGCGAGGGTGGAGCCTGACGGACTCAATTGACACCGAGTTTGGGAGCCCAGTACATTCTGGAGGTACTGACGGTCTTTGCATCAGTGAGCATAGGCAGCACCCGCATGGCCCCGTGGTCGAATGATCAGCTCTTGCTCGAGATGGCCGTGAGCCGTGGACATCTCACGGAGTCGGATCTTGTCAGTGTTGTTGATCTTGCGCATTCTGCTTCTGCGTCGGCTGAGATTCCGGTATCGGCACGCTGGGGACCACGAATCGATACGTTGATCGCGAGGGGACGCCTTTCGGTCGCTGTGGTTGAACAGCTTCGCGATGAGATTCAACAAACAGCAGCGGCACTGACGCTGGCGAGGCCGACGCCACCGCGAACGGCTGCCACCAGCACATCGTCCATCTTCCCGGTCGCCAACTGGGACAAGTACCAGTTCCTGTCGACACTTGGTCAAGGCGGAATGGGGGTCGTCTTCAAAGCTCGAGACCGCAAGCTAGGCCGCGTGGTTGCGCTCAAGTTTCTTTCCGGTACAGACCCAGTACAGACTCAGCGCTTTCTACAAGAAGCACGCGCGCAAGCCCAACTGGATCATCCCAACATCTGCAAAATCTATGAAACGGGCGAGGTGCAGGGCAAGCCATACATCGTGATGCACTTCATCGACGGCCTCTCCTTCGATGCGGCTCGCCAGTCATTGAGCCTTCCTGAAAAAGTTCGACTCCTTCGCGAAGCCGCTGAAGCGGTCCACGTTGCGCACTCTCACGACATCATCCACCGGGAC
>CAYTGC010000235.1:0-7882 GCA_964437195.1 uncultured Myxococcales bacterium
CCTTCGGAAAAGACCACCAAGTCGCTGGTTCCGCCGCCAATGTCGAGCAGCGCCACGCCCAGCTCCTTTTCATCCGCGTGCAGCACCGATTCCGCCGTTGCGTACGGTTCGAGCACCAGATCCTGGACTTCAAGGTTACAGCGCGTGCAGCACTTGATGATGTTCTGCGCCGACGCGCTGGCTGCGGTGACGATGTGAACCCGCGCTTCCAGTCGCACGCCAGCCATCCCGAGCGGCTCTTTGATGCCGTCTTGCTGATCAATCGAATACTCACGCGGGACGACGTGAAGGATCTCTCGATCTTGCGGGATGCTGACCGCTTTGGCGGCTTCGATGACGCGCTCGATGTCGTCGGGACGAACTTCGCGATCGCGAATCGCCACGACGCCTTCGGAATGAAATGCTTTGATGTGCGAGCCCGCGATGCCTGCGTACACCTGGGTGATCTCGACGCCGGCCATGTGCTCGGCTTCTTCGACAGCTTTGGCGATGGCCGCGACGGTCGAGTCGATGTTCACCACCACGCCCTTTTTCAGCCCAGAGCAGGGCTGGGTCCCGACACCAATGATGTCGACACCGTCGTCGGTGACCTCGCCCACCAGGCACGCGACCTTGGTGGTACCGATATCAAGCCCGACGATGATTTCCTCACGCTTTGCCATGGATAAACGCCTAAACAGCTGCTCGCCGCCAACGTCCGAGCCCAACATGCACTCGATGACGCTAACCGCACCTGCCTAGCTTGCCCAAGGGATGCAAAGGGCGCGAATTTTTTGGTCTAGGTATCTAGCTCGAGCACGGTCACTCCGTCGCCGCCATCCCCTGGTTCGGCTGGATACAGCTTGCGCACACCAGGGAATGCCGCAAAGTGTTCGCGCAGTGCTCCGCGTAGCACGCCCGTTCCGTGACCATGCAGGATGAACACCGCCGGGCGCGACTCTCGGAGCGCGTCATCGACGAACTTTTCCGTCCGTGCGATGGCCACTGGCAAGCGCTCACCACGCAGATCAATCGTCGCATCCGGGGTCCGAGGCGGAATGATCGGTGGCGGGCTCTGCATCACCTCAGGCAGCGAGGGCCGCTGCTTCACGTAGCGCTGTGGCAGGGCAGGGCGCTCACCGCCACTTCCATCGAGCAAGAGCAGCTCGCTGACCTCTGCCGTCAGTCGCAGCGCGCCAACTTGCACCACTACTTTTCCGCGAGAGACATCCGACGACACCACTCCGCTTGCACCGACCCGCGAGACATAGACCTTGGTTCCCACCGTCAGCTCGTCTTCTCGCGGTGTACGACCTTGAGGCCCTGCGCTCTGCGGCGTAAGCTCGCGCACGGCTCGCGACAGCTCGTCGAGTCGCTTGTGCGTGCTCTGCATATCGGGAAGCGTGCCAGTGCCTTCTTCGGCTTTGCTTCGCGCGGCGCGCATCGCGGTCTTCATATCGGACAGCTCTCGCCGAGCAGCTTGCAGCGTCTGGATCGCTTCGTCGTGCGCTTTCCGTCGGGCTTTCTGCAGCTCAATCCGCGCATCGTCGTGCGCTCGTCGCGCTTCCGCTGCTTCGCTGGCGGCAATCCGACGCAGTCGCTCGGCCTCGGCACGCATCGTCTCGGTGCGTTCTCTCTCGCTTGCCAATGTCTGCATCAGCTTATCGACGCTCGACTGACCGCTGGCCAGCAGCGACTCTGCTCGCACAATCAGCGCATGCGGCAGACCCAGCCGTTCCGCAACCGGCAGTGCCGACGACGGACCTGGAATTCCCAAGTGCAGCTTGTACGTGGGCCGCAGCGCCTGTAGATCGAACCCGACGCTGGCGTTGTGAAAGCGCGACGAGTCCGCCGCCATCGCTTTGAGCCTGTCGTAGTGCGTCGTCACAAGCACCGTTGCGCCTTTGGCCACCACGCCTTCGAGCACCGCTTGTGCGAGCGCCGCTCCTTGCTCGGGATCTGTTCCGACGGCAATCTCGTCGAGCAGAATCAGCGTTCGTGGTCCCGCCTGCCGCAGAAACTCGCACAGATGAAGGACGTGCGCCGAAAAAGTCGACAGGTTCTTTTCCAAGCTCTGATCGTCGCCCACATCGGTCATCACTTTGTCAAACCACGGCAGCCGCGAGCCCTCTTGCGCCGGCACATGGAGACCCGCGCGCGACAGCAGCACACACAAGCCGATCAGCTTCAACGCCACCGTCTTGCCGCCCGCGTTCGGTCCCGAGATCACGAGCGCTCCACCCGCCGGAAGTACCACATCGTTTGGCACCACATTGACGCCCGACAGCAGCATCAGCGGGTGACGACCATTGCGCAGGTCGATCGATAGTGGAGCCGCCGACTCTGACGACGCATCGTATAGTTCAATCGGACTTGCGCGTAGGTCCGACGACAGCTTCGCTCCTGCATCGACCAGATCGAGATAGGCCAACTGCTCGATGTTGCGCAGAATCCTGGGCGACGACTGCTCGACGAGCAGCGATAGCTCCGCCAAAATCCGTCGCTCTTCTTCCGACACTTCGAGTTGCGCCAGCTTGAGCCGGTTGTTCAGCTCGATGATCTCTTCGGGCTCGACAAAGACGGTCGCTCCCGACGCGCTGGTTCCATGGACGATGCCGCGAATTCGTGTTCGCGCATCGGCTCGAACCGGCACCACGTAGCGTTCTTCTCGCTGGGTGACGAAGCGATCTTGCAAATACGGCTCAATGTGCGCTTCCCCGAGCAGGCCATCGGTCCGTCGCGACAGATCTTGCTGAAGCTGTGCCACACGCTGACGCAGACCACGCAGCGCCGGGGACGCCGAGTCACGCAGCGTGCCATGATCGTCAAACGAGTCGGCAATCGGGCCCGTGACTTCGGGAAGCTCAGCAATCGGTTCGGCGTGCTTCGACAGGTTCGGAAGCCGCGATCCTCGACTGAGGATATGACGTCGCAGACGCTGTCCACCGCCCAGTGTTTTGCCGATCTCGGTCAGCTCATCGGGGGCCAGCACGCCTGCTTTTTGGCTGCGTTCCACGAATGCTTTTACGTCGCTGATTCCACCAAAGGGCAGCGCTTCGCCACCATCTTGCAGCGCCCGCGCCTCACTCACTTCGCGCTGACGGGTCTGTGCCTCCTCGATCGAGGGTAACAGCGTCAGCTCTTTGACCAGTTGCTGGCCGCGTGTGGTGTGACAGCGCTCGCTGAGCTTCTGAAGCAGCGTCGGCCAAGATAGGTCCGCTGCCGTCTTTTCATCCATCTGTAGGTCACGCATAGCCCGTGCATCCTAGCAAATCCCTCGCCGAGCACCGAATCGACCCACCCCGAAATCCGACGAAGCCACGACTGTACGATGCGACGCGTGGTCAAGCGATAGCGCTGGTACCTGTACTCGATTGGTTCGGCGATCTTTCACCGGCAGCGCGCGAAGCGGGCTCGCTGCCCATCCTGGTGCACAAGGAGGGCCGCAACCTGACTCGCTGCCACGGCGCAAGCCATAGCCAGAAAAGAAAAAAGCCTGAGTCTCGATGAGAAACTCAGGCTTTCTTTGCGGGGTGGACGGGACTTGAACCCGCGGCCTCCGGCGTGACAGGGGAGTTGCCCGTCGCTGTACGACCCATTGCGATGACACGGGTATCCCCTTCCTCGACGGAGCGCCCCATGACTGTGCTCAGGTGTCCTTTGCGAAAGCACGCCAGCGCACAGTGCAGTGGTGCAGATTTGGTGCAGCACGCCAGAGACTAGGGCGGCCCATAGCCAAGTGAGCAGCGGCGCTGCTACGTTGCCCCGCGTGACAACTCGCCCCCCTTCAATGCCTCGCGCCTCGTCTCGTGACTCACACAGGCGAGAGCCACAACCTGCCTCGACTGCGATCGTGGCAGTCCCCCCGACTTTCATTGCCGATTGGAGGACCGTTCCCCAGCTTCTCGGGGAACTGATGGCCGCGTTTGGTTGGCGTTCCGACCGAGTGCTTCCGGCCAAGGTCACTTCGCGCATGCTTGGTGGCCTCTCTACGGACCCGAAAGCTCGGGAGGAAAATGCTCGCCGCGAAGAGGCTGAAGCCTGGCCGCTTTTGAGGGAGCTAGTGGGACGGACTGAAGCGCTGCGTAAGGTGCCGCTGCTGCGTCCCGCAGACTATGCCCGTGAGTGGTGCGAGATCATATCGACGTGGAACCAGGCAATCCGGCAAGGAGGATGGCTTGAGATGACGCCACTTTGCGAAATCTGCGGAATGGCGGTTCAGCGCCGAGCCGTGTGGCGTGATCCGACCTTAGTCGGCGGGAGTCAGTGCAGCTTCGTGTGCTCCGAGCAGTGTCGGGCGGCGTATCGTCAGCGTGCCCACCGGCTGAAGGTCAAGCTGTCAGAGCCAACGAACCCGCGAAAGCGTCAACCCGCCAGCAATAAGTCCAAGAAAAATAGAGCTGGGTGACCGACGGAAATGCCACCTGCCGGTTACGGGTATAACCGGCGAATTTGTCGCCGCTTGTCCCTAGCTTCTGCGGCATGGCAGATTTTTCCAGTGACCTGAAGGCCGCGTTGCTTGCGACAAGCGATCATTTTGAGTCGCTTATTCGTCAGGTGGTGCGCGACGAATTGGTCGCATCGCGGAACCTGGGTGACCCCGACACGCTCATCAATGCCGAAGAGGCGGCCCGCCTGCTCGGCATGTCGCCCGCTGCGCTGAGGCGAGCCGCAGAGCGTGGACGCTTTTCGGTCCCACCAATACGGATCGGTCGCCGGTTGCGTTGGCGGCGCGGTGACTTGGTGCGACTGTTAAACAGCGACGGATTCAAGAAAGCGTCAACCTCACGCCGGGGAAAAGCGTCAATTTCGGCACTGCAAGCGAGGACGGCGGAAAAATCCAAACCGATCCACGAAAGCCGAGCCGACATAGGTCAACCTGCTAGTGCTGCTGGTGGGTGGGGTGGCCTTACTTGATTCGGGGGTTTGGTCCCCAGGCGGGGGCGGAGCCCCCAAGCCCTGGGCAGCGAGTCGCAATGCCGGTTTCTAGCTGGAGTAGCTACAAGCTGGCTGTAGATCTCTCCAGCGCTGCTGGTGTGGTTTATTCCTCCGCTGTCTTGATGTGCAACTCGCTGACGGTCTACCTGAAAGAAGAGTCGCCAGAGCGCGGGGGCCGTCAGATTCTTAGGCTCTCGCTGACCATGCCTGAATGGGAGTCGAGTCCGGTACGCATTCGAGAATATGCGAGGCTGCTCGCGAGCACACTCGCCACCGAGCCCGGCTGTGGTGCTTGGCTTGCGCTGGATGTCACCGAAGAGGGCAGAGAACACCTGTACGGAATCGCGGTGACCAACCTGGCGAAGACAGCGATCCAAGATGCTTGGGTCACGATTAGCGGTGCGACGGCTGATGGTTGTCTGGTGCGACCGGTTACCGGGCAGAAAAATGGCTGGGGTCTGGGCAGCAAGTCGTCTGGGCGCGAGAAGCTTGGGAAGAACCTTGGGCGTGTGTTGCACTACGGTTTGAAGACCTTGCCTCCTCGATATGCGATGGCAGAGTCAGAGCGGGTGTTCACGAGCGGGTGTCTTCTCATCCTGTGGGAACGAGCAGTCGAACCGCCGTCAACCGGTCAGCCAAGCCAGCGGCCACGGAACTCGGACGCAGAGCCAAGCAATCCATCGGCCCATTCCGTGCGATGCTGTCAGCGTTGTGGCGGGCGAATGGTCGCAACCGCTCGTCGACATGCTCACTGGTGCTCGGCAAGCTGTCGCACCTTGGCGTACAAAATACGTCGTCAAGTTCGCCAAGGGCTATCACACGAAGAGCTGGACGCCTTCGAGGAACGGGCCGCGATCCTTGAGTACGAAGCGGGCTGCACTCGCACCCGTGCCGAGCAGCTTGCACACGATGGGCTCATGCTGGCTCGGCGGTCGACCGTCCCGAAGTCGTTACCCGTGGCGGCGGTTCGGCTGGCGTCATGAGGTGCGATGATGAATGACAACTTACGGCAAAGAGGCGCGCAGCGAACAAGCTCGACCCGAGTGCGCAGTCATGCAGAAGAGCTGGCGGTCCGCCTGGATGCGGTGGAAGGCTGGCTTGCTCAGAGATTCGCCAGATCCGAGATTGTGGATTTGGCGCGAGAGCGGTGGCGGATCTCAACCCGGCAGGCCGATCGGTATATTGCACAGGCGACCGGGCGTTGGATGGCTGGCTTGGAGCCCGAGCGCGAAACTTGCCGTCGCCGGAACTTGGCCACGGTGGACATCGGAATCGCGCAAGCATTTCGAGAGCGAAGACTTCGTGATGTGGCTTCGCTTGTTCGGTTGCGGGCGATGCTTGATGGCAGTCTCGTCACCCCTCCGACGTCGCTACCGAGCCCAGATCTGCCTGTGCCATCCCTGCCTGCGCTGCTGCGCTCGGTGGGGGATTTGGTACAGACCGAAGTCGGCACAGGACCCTTCGACGTGAACATGCAGCACGAGATCATGACGCTCTTGGATGGGCTCGCCGCTGTCGTGCGGAATGCGCCAGCCGAGAACGGGAGCTCTGGCTGATGTCCTGCGTCTGCTACTTCGCCGGGTTTAGTGGGCGCACGGGGCGGCCCGCCTTCGCTCGTCCATCTGGGAATGGCTCGCCGCTGTTGTGTTCCCGCTCCAATCGGGAAATCTCCGTGCGAAGCGCATTGTCTGCGAGCTGGCCGAGCGTCAGATAGAGCGGGTGCCCAGCCAGGAAAGCGACGGTCCGGCGGGCTGCCTCTGCCGTCTCGGCTGGGATGATGACCGTGAACTTTGTCTTGTCGGTGCTCGGCATACGGCACGAACAAGTACAGCCTTAGTTTCGTTAGCTCAAAATGTTTCACTTAAAAAACAATGCTGGCATTATTGGCGCATGACGAACTCAGCAAAGGGACAAGGCCAGATGACGCCCCCGCCGATTGAGAGCCCAGTCAGAACTTCCCCCCCGATCGCTGCCGTTTTCGATCTGGCCGATGATGCCGAGCGTTTCATCTGCGACGCGATCAGGCGCATGCACACTGGGCGCTGGCCGCTGTTTCGAGCCTACCGCATGCGCCGTGTGGGCTCTCTCGTGTACGAGGTCGCGGAGTGGCTGCCGCGTTGCCGAAACAGAAAGACGCCCGTGTTTTCGATTGTGACATGGGACATTCGTGAGGCTGGCCTGCGCTGGCACGACTACCCAACGCTAGCCGCTGCTCGGGATGCGTTCGTTGTTGTGACGAGCGGTGCTCATGCTTCCGAGGTTTCGCCGCCGGGGTCTCGCTGCTCGGGTTTGGCAGGGGGCTGAATATGGGAAGCGTGTTTCAGCGTGGCTCGCCGCGAAAGCCGCTCTGGTACATCAAGTACCGCGACCTTGATGGGACGTGGCGGATGATGAACTCTGGGCAGGCCACGAAAGCTCAAGCCCGACAGATTCTTGCCCAGGTCGAATCGCGCATTGCAGCAGGCAAGGTCGGCCTAGCGATTCCAGCGCAGAAGGATGCGAAGCAGACGCCACGGAGTCGAGAGCTGATGAGGTCGTGGGCAGCCAGCCTGACCAATCGCAACGCAGTCGACGATCGCCAGCGACTTGAACGTCACCTCATACCGGTATTCGGTGACCTATCCGTTGCGGACATCACCTTGGCCGTTGTCATGAAGTGGCTCGATGACATGCGCGCTGCGGGCAAGCTGGCGAATGGCTCGATCCGCCACAACTTGAACCTACTTGGCCGCTTCTTCGGCTGGGCTCTCCTGAGAGAACACGCAACGATGAACCCGGTCCGGCTGATTCCAAGTGGCAGTCGTCCGCGAGAAGTCCAGCGCCGCGACACACCATGGCTTGATGATGACGCGATCGTCCGCAAGGTGTTCCACAAACTGCCCGAGCCCTTTAACCTGATGTTCTACTTGGGCAACCGCTCAGGGCTGCGACTCGGCGAGATCGTCGGGCTGCGACTCTCTGACCT
>CAYTGC010000236.1:0-7791 GCA_964437195.1 uncultured Myxococcales bacterium
CTTTCGCTGCTGATAAGGTCGAGCCAGAAGATGACGACGACGCGGATGACGATGACGCGGACGAGGAGGACAAGGACGAGGACGATGATGATGAGGAGGACGACGACGCGGACGAGGCCTCTCTCGATGCGGAGGACGAAGGAAAGGGAGAAGACCTCCAGAGTCCTAGGACTTCACATGCGAAGTCCGCAGTCGATCGTGCCGCCATGGCCCTGCAAGCCTCCGACCCACACAAGAGGAGCCCTGCAGTCCCGCCAACGGAATCTCCCGATAGCGACGAGAAAAAGAGCACGGAGGCAACGCCCGCAGTACCACCAAAGCCTGACGCGGTGAGCCAGTTGATTGGGATCTGGATTTTCCTCCTCTTTGTGATCGGTGGAGGCATTGCCTACTTTCTGTCAGAGCTGACCGCGCATGCGTTTTGGGGAATGACACCTGCCAGCCTCATGTCGGCGATGCGGGATTGGCGAGGGATCTTCATCTCAGGATTTCTGTTCTCTGTTGTGGTCGCTGTGTTTGGTGGGCCTGCCAATGCGATGGGGTGTCGTCCACCGGTGTTTTGGTCGACGCTGCCTGGATTCCTGCTTGTCTGCGCAGGCCTGTTTGGAATGCAGACAGCCCTGCCCGATCCGAAGTCTCTGGGGGACACAATTCCGACGGCAGAGGAAGCCCTAAAGGCCGTTCGGATGGCGAATGCTGTGCCGCTCATGGCCGCGAGCGTGCTGGCCTATCTGTTTGCCATTCCGCTGCTTGGCGTGTGGATACGCGCCCTGAGCACAAGTCCTTCGCATCATCCTTCCGCAGCGACCGGATCGGACGCACAACCAGGCAACAGCGGAGCCGCGATCTCGATGCTCATCGCAGCAATAGGACCCGCCGCGTTTGGTTGCTTCTATTTTCATCGGGAGGCACACCTGGTCGCAGCGGTTTCCATTGCACTCGCAATGATTGCTCCCTCGGCACTGCTGGCCTGGCAAGGTTCCCGACTTCCGACTTCGCTCAAGTGGGAGCTGGGAGGATCGCCCGCCGCTTTCGCCGTGCAAGGTCTGTTTGTCTATTTCACCTACTGGATCGTCGTGCGTCAGCTTCGGATCTTGGACGCGCTTCCAGACGTGACCGAAGGCCCGCAGGTACTCCGTTCCGTGCTCGCTTCACTCGACTCGCTGGAGAGCACACTCCGGTCGGTAGACAAGTCCCTTCTGGCCGCGCTCTCGCTCTCTCAAATCGGAGTGATCGCCGCCGCCAGCATCGGTCACGATGCGATCAGCGATATCGATCCGGGCCAGAAGCGGTCTGTGGCCGGGTGGCTGCTATCGCTGGCCCTGTTGTTTCTGCTTTGGGTCATGCTCAGTGCCCTCCACGATGAGCTGCGCAGTCGCTACGCAGACCTGTTCGCCCTGATCCGCAATCTTGCCCCCACAAGAACCCCAGGTTGACCTGGCCACGGACTGCGGCGATCCTTCCTTCGATGTTCCGAGCGTCCTTTCTGTTCCTAAAAAATATACTTTTCATACTCCTCATATCTGTTCCGTTCCATGTACACGCCGCACCGCTGATTGGAGATCCAGCACCTGACCTTGATTTGCCGACACTGGACCTTGCCAGTTCGGATGCTCGCCTTGGGCCCAAGCTGAAAATCGAGAGCGGCAAGGTCTATGTGATCGATTTCTTTGCAACGTGGTGTGCGTCGTGCCTGAAAGCCACAGCGGCACTTGCGGACGTGCTCGCGGTGCAGGGAGACCGCGTGCAACTGGTGATTGTAGATGTCGGACAGAATCCGAAGCTCGTGCAGCAACACTTTGCGCAGCATCCGCCGCCTCAAGGCGCACGGATTGTTCTCGATGCAGACGGGGAAGCCGCCCGCCGTTTTGGACAGGATCGATTCCCGACCACCTTCCTCATCAGCGACAGAGGAGTGATCGCGCACATCAACCGCGGCTATGGTCCCGGCTATGCGGCGCGCATCGATCGTTGGCTTCGCAGCATGCTCGCACTGCCCCCTCGCCAAGTGACCGTTCCGTCAAAGTAGACGTCGTCTGCTATAACGGATATCGCAGTGGGAAAGCGGGCTGCGGAAGTCGAAACTGCCACCTATGCAAGACCTGCCACTTGACCAAAGGTTGCGCCACAATAGGACCTGCATGGACGGGCTTCGCTGGCTTCATCTGTCAGATCTGCACTGCGGGCAGCGCGGAGAAAAGACCCGCTGGCCGACTGCACGAGGTCCTTTTCTCGACGATCTGAGAGAGCAGTGCCAGACGTACGGGGCCCCGGATCTCATCCTTTTGACGGGCGATCTGGCGTTTTCTGGACAGCGATCCGACTATGAAAAACTGGGCAGGATCTGCGATGACATTGGCGCTGCGACGGGTGCCTCGCCGCTGTGGATCACTGTGCCGGGGAATCATGACCTCCGCTGGCCCGAGCCAGGGGACGCAACGGCCAAGGGTCTGCGCAGCTATGACGATGACGCCGAGCTGCGGCGGGCCGTCTTTGCCAACGGTTCGGACACGCAGCGCTACCTGCGCAAGCTTTTCGCAGACTACGAGCGCTACTTTCAGAAACAAGTCGTCCCCGATTGGCAGGCACGGAAAGGCGAGCTTTTGCTCGCATTTGAACTTGGCACCTTGCCTGGGAACTTTGTGCTGTGCGTCGAAAAAAACGGCATCAAGCTGGGCATCGTTGGGCTCAACTCGGCATATTTGCAGCTCGGGCCTGGCGACTATGAAGGCAAGCTGTGCGTCGAGCCAGAACAGCTTCCACACAATCTGCCTGCACGGCTCGAAGGCTGCGACGCGGCCCTGCTGATGCTGCATCATCCCCCGTCGTGGCTCACCAAACGAAGCCGCAAGCTGCTCGAGCAAGACATTTATCCGCCTGGTCGATTCGTCGCCTGTCTGTTCGGTCACATGCACGGGCATCGCAGCGAGACGGTGACGGGAAGCTCCGGCGAGCCGCGACGCTACATGCAAGGTTCGTCGCTGTTTGGCCTGGAGCACTACGGCCACAGTCACGAAGAGCGAGTGACGGGCTACAGCCTGTATCAGCTTCGACGGAAAAGTGAAAGCGAAGGACTGCTCGATCGTCGGGTGCGCACTGCCCAGTTTCTCGATGACGGAGCGCTCCAGTTCATCGATGACCCAGCAACGGGAACAGCCGGAAAGTCGTTTGTGGTCAAGCTGTCAAGGCGAGTGCCGCCTATGCCACAACCGCCACGGCCAGCTCCCGCGACGACCAGCGGCAATCCCTTTGTCCACAGCGGGCGTGTGACCGATCCGCGACTTTTTATCGGACGCCGCGAGCTTTTGCATCAAATCTTCGACGATCTGCGCCGCGGAGTGAGCCACGCTCTCGTCGGACCGGCGCAGATTGGGAAGTCGTCCCTGCTGTCGATGGTCTGCGCGCTGGCGAGCGAGCGGCTGCCGCAGCACACGACGGTGTACCTGAACCTCCAGCTCGTTCTCGATGACGGAGACTTCTTCGATGCGCTGTGTCACAAGCTGGGAATTCCGTCGAGCCGAGGCTATCGGCTGGAGCGCCAGCTATCGGGACGAAATGTTGTCCTGTGTCTCGACGAGGTCGAGAAGCTGCGCAGTGACAGATTTCCCGTCGAAGTGCGCGAACAGCTCCGCGGTCTTGCCGATGGAACCGACGCTCCGCTGACGCTGCTTCTGGCCAGTCGTTTTCCGCTGGCCGAGCTGTTTCCCGATGCCCACGCCCAGACTTCGCCGCTGTACAACATCTGTCCGCCGATCTCGGTGCCTCCGTTTTCCGTCGCAGAGAGTCGCGAGCTAATCGACCAGCGGCTGCAAGGTTCCGGCGTGAACTTCACAGCAACGGAAATCGACGCGCTGTATGAGAAAAGCCAAGGGCACCCCGCCACACTCGTCGCGCTGGCCGCCGCTCTGTTTGACCAGCATCGAGGGAAGAAGTGAACAAGTGGGCCGACAGGTGGCTCACCGCCCCGCTGGGACGCCAAAAGTTCCAGCGCTGGCTGATTGATTCCGTTACTCAGATTCAGACCGAAGGAATTGCCACAAAAGAATCGCCACAGCACATTGCAAAAAATATCGCAGAATTTGCGGATGTCTGCTTGGAAACGATTGCCAACAAGAAACCAAGTTTTGCCGAGCAGATCGTTTTGTTGTTCTCTCTCAGTGCACCGATCGTCGAGGAAAAGACCAAGTGCCTTCGACAGGTCATCACCCTGGCGAAGTCAACCGAAGCCGCGCTTGGGGTGAAGACGCTGTATCAGATTGCGCATCATCAATGGCCCAAATTCGATGGAACTTTTGACATTGTTTTTCCTACACAGCTGCGTGATGCGCTCGATTCATTAGAAAAGATCAGCGACACGATTGATCGCGCACTGGAAAGCACGGCACCGCTCGCGAAGACCGAGACGCTGTGGGAAGTCAGCGAACAGATTGTCCACCTGACGAGGGCACAGTATGCGCTGCGCGATCTGGGCGACGGTTTTGGGCCGCTTGTCGCGATCGTGATTGGGCACTTCGCAGACGTGATCAAAGCCGAGGGCGAGCGAATTCGCGAGGAGCAGAAGCGGACGCCGGTCCCCAATCCGTATGTCATCGCCAATCCAGTGCAGGGCTCGCTGTTCATCGGACGCGAAGATGTCCTGCGCCGCATCGAGGAGTTGTGGGGTTCTGGCGGGCAGTGCCCGTCGGTGCTGCTCTATGGACACCGCCGCATGGGCAAGTCGTCGGTGCTGCAAAACCTGTCGCGGCTGCGGCTGCCCCAAAAGAGCATCCTGGTTGACTTCAACTTGCAGCGAATTGGCCGCGTCCACTCGACGGCGGAGCTTTTGCATGCACTGTCGCTCAAGCTCTACGATGCGGCGCGCAAGGCTGGGCTTTCGGGCTCCGATTTGTCGGAACCGGCGAACGCGGACTTTCTCAAAAGCGGCCAAAATCCCTACCTTGCGCTCGACCGTTTTTTGGATCGGCTGGGGGCGCTGCGCGACGGACACCGCTTCCTGGTCACGATTGATGAGTTCGAACTTCTCGAGGAGCAGATTGATCAGGGACGGATTGATCCGCAGCTCCTGTCCGTGTTCCGTGGCGTCGTGCAGACCTATCCATGGCTGATCATCGCGCTGGCGGGACTGCACCGGCTCGAGGAGCTTCGCCACGACTACTGGAATCCGCTGTTTGGTTCGGTGTCGGCCATCGAGGTGAGCTTTCTCAGTGAGAGCGCAGCCAGGACGCTGATTACCGCCCCCACGCCGGACTTTCCGCTCGACTACGACGGCAAGGCGATTGCGCGAATCTACGAACTGACGCACGGACAGCCGTACCTGATTCAGCTTATCTGTCACAGCCTGGTGTCGCGATACAATCGAATGCTGTCGGAGGATCCAGTTCCACCGCTGCGTCGGTTTTACCTCCAGGATGTAGAGGCCGTGGTGTCTGAAGCCGAGCTTTTCACCGACGGTCTGCGCTATTTTCAAGGGGTCTGGGACCATGCCGCGCGAAGCCAGCCGCGTGGCCAAGCCGCCGTCTTATCGACGCTCGCTCCGTATCCCGAAGGCCTGCACAGCGACGAAATCTTATCGCAAAGTGGTCTCGCCTCTGCAGATCTTCAGGCAGCGCTTCGGGCGCTCGTCCGACATGCTGTGCTGCAAGCAGACGATGGACGTTATCGTTTTACAGTCGAGCTTCTGCGGCGTTGGCTCCTAGGCCAAAGTGGTCAGCTTCACAGCCAGGCAGCAGCGACGAAAGGATCTGGCTGAAAATGACCGTCTGTTAGAATATACGTGTGTCTGTTATAACGGATGATGCCTCGGGCGCACGCAGACTCGCCCAGGTAACGAAAGAAGAAGGAATCCCCATGTCGAGCACGCACTGGTTCGCAGACAACGCAGAGTCGATCGGACGCACCCCGCTGGTACGTCTCAACCGCGTCATCGACGGTGCCAAGGCCACTGTCCTTGGGAAGATTGAAGGTCGGAATCCCGCGTACTCGGTCAAATGCCGACTGGGCGCGGCCATGGTCTGGGATGCGGAAAAGCGCGGGCTGCTCGGACCCGGCAAGGAAATCGTCGAGCCAACCAGCGGCAACACCGGCATTGCGCTCGCATTCGTCGCAGCGTCTCGCGGCTATCCGCTCACGCTGACAATGCCCGAGACGATGAGCATCGAGCGGCGCAAGCTCCTCGTCGCCTATGGAGCGAAGCTCGTGCTCACCGAAGGACCGCGCGGAATGACTGGCGCGGTGGCCAAGGCCGAAGAAATTGCCGCGTCGGATCCGAATCGCTACGTGCTCCTTCAGCAGTTCAAAAATCCGGCCAATGCCGCCATTCATGAAGCCACGACCGGACCCGAGATCTGGCAGGACACCGATGGCCAGATCGATCTTTTCGTCGCTGGTGTCGGAACCGGTGGCACGATCACGGGCGTCTCCCGCTTTATCAAGCAGCAAAAGGGAAAGCCGATTGTCTCGATTGCCGTCGAGCCCACGCACAGTCCGGTCCTAACCCAGAAACGAGCGGGCGAACCACTCAAGCCGGGACCGCACAAAATCCAAGGCATCGGCGCCGGTTTCGTTCCCGACGTGCTGGATCTCTCCGTCGTGGACCAGATCGAGCAGGTCACAAACGATGAGGCGGTCACCTATGCGCGGCGTTTGGCACGCGAAGAAGGAATCTTGGCCGGAATCTCTTGCGGAGCCGCGGTCGCGGTTGCTGCCCGTGTCGCCAAGCGTCCCGAAAACGAAGGCAAGACGATTGTCGTCATCCTTCCTGACTCCGGTGAGCGCTACCTAAGCTCGATTCTGTTTGAGGGACTGTTCGACGAGCGCGGGCTGGCCAAGTAGGCAATGACTCCGCTTGGCGGGGTCTCAGTCGTTCTTGCGACTGCGGTACGCGTCGAGTTCGCTCTTGGCGCGCACCCCCATGTCATCCAGTTTCTTGCGCCATACTTTCTTGTAAGGACGCAGCGTCTCGACGATGGTTTCGGCAATCGCGAGGTTTCGGAACCACTTGTTATTGGCAGGCACCACATGCCATGGCGCTCGCGGCGTCGCCGTCTTGCGCAGCGCATCCTCGTACGCTTCTTTGTAGTCCTTCCACTTTTCGCGCGTCAGCCAGTCCCCAACATTCAGCTTCCACGCTGTTCGCTCATCCTGTTCACGCTCGATCAGGCGCTTCTTCTGTTCGTCTTTGCTGATGTGCAAAAAGAACTTCAGCACGATGGTGTTGTGCTCGACCAGAAGCTCTTCAAAGTCGCGGATGTGACCGAAGCGCTCGCGCCAGATCGTTTCAGGACAGAGACTTTCCACCCGCACCACCAAGATGTCTTCGTAGTGTGAGCGGTTGAACAGAGTCCACTCTCCCCGTCGCGGAGTGTGCTTGTGAACGCGCCACAGGAAGTCGTGTTCTAGTTCCTCTTTGGTTGGCGCGCCGAACGACACCACACCGACACCGCGCGGGTTTAGGAATCCCGCAACGTTCTTGATTGCACCGTCTTTGCCAGCGGTGTCGAGTCCCTGCAGCACGATAAGAACGGCATGGTTTCGCGCCCCCCACAGCAAGTCCTGAAGCTCGAACATCTCCTTGCCGAGCGTTTCAAGCTTGCGCTCCGCTTCCTCGCGGTTCAGATCTTTGGGGGCATCAGGCGACAGGGAATCGAGGTCGACTTTGCAGTCGGTCTTGTCAAACGTCGTTACGTACATACGGACTGATTCCTTCCAGAGTCCCCCCACCGGCTCCACGGAAGGAGCCGGACTCCGAACAGGACGCAATCACAAAGCAGCAGGTGGGGAGGCTACTTGGCC
>CAYTGC010000237.1:0-7772 GCA_964437195.1 uncultured Myxococcales bacterium
CTCAGCTTGATCTGCTGGTCGTTGGTTCGGTGGCGCTCGATACCGTCGAGACCCAAGTGGCAACTCGCACAGAAGTGCTCGGCGGCTCGGCGTCGTATTTTTCGACCGCGGCATCCTTTTTGACTTCGGTCGGGCTGGTTGCTGTCGTCGGTGATGACTTTCCCGAAGAGCACACGCAGTTTTTGTCCCGACTTGGCGTCGATGCCCAAGGTCTAGAGCAGCGCAGCGGCAAGACGTTTCGTTGGCACGGTCGCTACTCGGATGACTTCAACAAGCGGACCTCGATTGACACCCAGCTGAATGTGTTTGCGGGATTTGAGCCCAAGCTGCATCCGGCGCATGCATCGGCACGACTGCTGTTCCTCGGCAACATCGATCCGACGCTCCAGCTTCGCGTGCTCGACCAGATGAAAAATGTCGAGCTTGTCGGTCTCGACACGATGAACTTTTGGATAAATGGCAACCGCGAAGCCCTGCTCAAAGTGCTGCGACGGGTTGACTTTCTCCTGCTCAACGACGAGGAAGCGCGCCTTCTGTCGGGCCGCCACAACCTGGTCCACGCCGCACAAGCAATCCAGCGGCTTGGGCCAAAGAACGTCGTCGTCAAGCGCGGTGATGCCGGGGCGCTCTTGTTCCACGATGAGCACATCTTTGCCGCACCAGCGCTGCCACTGACCGACGTCGTCGATCCCACTGGCGCTGGTGATTGCTTCGCGGGCGGTTTTATGGGCTTTTTGTCGCGGAGTTGGAAGGGTGGCCACCTCGACGGCATGCTCGTCCGTCGAGCGATGATCTGTGGCAGTACGATGGCCAGCTTCTGCTGCGAAGACTTCAGCCTCGATCGGTTCCGGTCTCTGACCCACCCGATCATCGACAGTCGATTCCGCGCCTTCCGCCAGCTTACCCACTTCGAAGACCTCGTCCTGTAAATGGCCCGTCCGCAACCGAAGCTGACCGGCACGCTGCCGCAGCGCTACCTGGGCACAGAGTGGCAGCCGCCGTCGCGCGTCGAAGAAGAAGCTGCGCTTCGGCTGGCCCCGGCGCAAAAAATTGTCGACCTGCTGCGCCCACTTGTCGATGAACGGCGAGCGGCTCGGCTCGACGAGGTTGCTGCGGCCCGTTTGTCTGGCGTCGTGGTCGTACTTGAAGACCTCCATGATCCTCACAATGGCGGCGCTGTGCTGCGAAGCTGTGAAGCGATGGGCATCGCCGAAGTCCACATCATCGCGTCGCGTGAGACCTTCCGCGTTTCCGAAAAAGTGACCCAAGGCTGTGACAAGTGGCTCGACGTGATGGAGCACCGCAGCACCCAAACATCGCTCGCGTCCCTTCGTCAGCGCGGCTATCGGTTGGCCGCTGCGGTGCCTGGAGCAAAGACCCAGCTTCACGAGCTGGACCCCAGACAGCCGACCGCGCTCCTCATGGGCAACGAGCACGCAGGACTGTCTGCCGAGGCTCGCTCGCTCTGTGATGTCGAGTTCGCAATCCCGCTGCATGGTTTTTCCGAGAGCCTAAACCTGTCGGTCGCCACGGCCCTGTGTACCTTTGCGATGACGTCCCGTCGACGGGCGTTGCTGGACAGGGCTGGCGATCTCGACGAAGCGGCTCTGTGCGAGCTGCGCGCCCGATTCCTGCTGCGCGACGTCCGCGGCGCCCTCACCATCGTAAGGCAGCGGCTCGCTCCGGCTTCCATCGGTTAGTTTTTCTGGCTCCACCTCGCCTTCTCGCTTTTTCTTTCTCGCTTCGCTCTTGGCCAGCCCGCCGCGTCGACCCAGCTCAGCCATGTGGTTGCGATCGGCCGAGACCGAACTACCGCCTTTGCGGCCAGCCTGCCGCGCTGAATCCGAGTCAAATCGGTGCGCCAGTCCAAGCGCTTGCGCAGTCAATCCCCCGCGACTCGCCAGCTGCCGGCGTCGGGTCTGATCCATGGAGGCAAACCCCCGACGGCTCTTGGTATTGGCGCTGCCGATCTTCGCGTCAGGCTCCGCAGTGGCTTCTGTCTCGCACTGTTCCCTGGAACCTCTGTTTGATTTGTTTTTTCTGACTTTTCGCGACATGACCAGGACCCTTCC
Organism: uncultured Myxococcales bacterium; assembly: GCA_964437195.1. Taxonomy (GTDB): domain Bacteria; phylum Myxococcota_A; class Polyangia; order Palsa-1104; family JAEUJZ01; genus JAEUKA01. Next base: position 2,073 of record CAYTGC010000237.1, read on the forward strand.
GTTTCCGCCCTGGCCATTTGTCAATCAAATTACTGTCGAGTCCGTCAAGCTATCTTCACCGTAATAAATCAACACACCCGCAGCCCGACGGCAGCCAATCAGCAATTACCCAATATGCGCATATGACGAAATTATCATATATAAGCAAATTACCCATTTGACCGCAGATGGCCCACGCCCCACAGGCCAGGCCGCGGCGCCAGGCGTTCGGCACAATGGGAAGCAACCTGCACGAGACGTCCGTCGCCAAACGCAAACCGTGCTGGCTCCATGGTGGTGAATTCCGTTAACTTATAGAAATGCTTCGTGAAGATCAGCGACTGCCGCTGCGACTGCACTCGCTGACGCTGGAAAACATCCGCTGCATCGGAAGAAAGACCCTGCGCTTTTCCTATCTCGACGGAATGCCGCTGGATCAAGTGGTGCTGATGGGCCCGTCGGGCAGCGGAAAAAGTACGGTGCTGCTCGCGCTGGCCCATCTATGCGAGCTTCTCGACGGACCTGATCAAGCCGAGGAGCCCTATGGCCCACGCGTCATTCGCCTTGGCGCCGACACTGGCCGGATTGGGGCAGAGTTTCGACTCGGGGAAGCCCGGATTGAGGCCCAGCTTGAGCTGCGGGGGACCGACTCACCGTGGCTGCGGCCCGTCACACAGCTTGTGCAGACACCGGCTCAGCCAAAGCTAGCGTGGCCACCGCGCGGGCGCATGTCCTACGTGCCGCCGCACTGCTCACTCGACATCACAAAGCGACTTCAGCAGTTTCGCTGGCGCAGCCAACGACTGAGCAAGGATGAAAACGGACACACGCCGCTACACCCTGCCCTTGTGCGACTTCGAAGTCTCTTCGCCGCGCTCGACGAGGGCCGACGCAGTCCGATCTTTTTCCTCGACAGCGACGAAGTCTATCTCTGCGAGGGCGACTGGCCACCGAATATCGAACGAAGCTGGGCCGAGTTTGAGAGAAGTCGCGCCACTCCGCCTCTGCCGATTCGATGCGCCAGCGACGGCGAGTATGCTGCCTTCGAGCTGGCGGCGCAGCTCACCCTCCGCGAGGTGCCACCAGACGTCGTGCTGCTCGACGAGCCACTGAGCCAGTGGGAAGACAGTCGCCGCGCCAGCATCGCTTCGGCGCTGCGGCAGTGCCTACCAAGCGCACAGCTTGTCATCGCCACCAGCAGTCGGGCCATCGCACGTAGCCTACAGGACTACGAACGGGTACGCCTCGACGGATAACCAGCCTTACCCCTCGCTTTTGGACTCGCCGACATTGTCGGAAGTCGGCGACGTCGCCGATGCGGTCGTTGCAGGAGATTCGCCATTGTCTGACGCTGCCGCGGCAGAAACCGGACCGGCCTTTTCCTTGGCGACATAAATCCACAAAACCAGCCCAATCACCGTCACAGCAATTGCGGCGTACTGCGCAGGCGTTAGCCCGAGTGCACGCGGATCCGCACCAATGCCGTCGCGGACACGAAGCCGATCGAGGGCAAAACGAATCGGGCCATACAGCGTGGCGATCGAGGCAACGAACACCCCAAGCCGCGGCTTGGCAAGGCCCCACAACAGATATCCACCAGCGAGGGTCGCGGCAAAAAGCCCTTCCTCGAAGCCCATGTCGTGTCGACGGAATTCAGCACCAATGTGAAGCAGACCGGTCCCTTTTGGTGCGCAGTGTGCCTGAGGACACGGATAGTCAACGCCCAGGAAATACAGCGGATCACTCGTCGCCATCAGCTCGCCTGGATGGTCGTGTGCGACGAAGCAGCCCATTCGCCCAAAGAACCAGCCAGTCGCCAGTCCATAGGCCAAGGAATCAGCGTAAGGAAACACTCTCTCGCCGTTCCGTCGACACCAAACAAACAGACCGAGTACCGCACCGGCAAAGCCGCCCATCGACGACAGCCCTGAGCGCGGATCGGCCAGCGCTTTGAGCATCGCCGTCGTCGTCGGGTGTTTTTGATAAATCAGCACGTCAGAGAAGTGGGACAGCAAAAATCCCGTCAGCAAGGACCAAAAGATCATGTTCTTGATCTTTTCCTCATCGAGACCGAGGAACTTGCCGCGTTGGATCGTCAGCCACGAACCGACCAGGATACCCGTGGCGACGAGAACACCGAACGGGTGGATCGCCAGCGAGTCATCGATGATCGGCAGCGAGGGCAATTGCGGATAGGGAATCAGCGCCGAAAGCATGTTGAGGAAGGATAAACCAAGGTCTTTCCACGGCAAGAGGCCTTTTCACACCCCACTCGCCCTGCCGACGCCACACACACCGGTCGAATCCACAACTGGGACCAAAAAACGCTGTCGATTTGCCGACTTCGGATGCGAAAAAGCCGACCTCGCCAAGGTATGATGAGAGCGATGTGCTCTGCCCGTTGCTCTGTCCCGAGTCCCCAAGGCGTGAATCGTCACGTCGCGGCATGGAGGGGCACATGAGGCAGCAAACGAAGCGGTCGCTGGTGGCGCTGCTGGTGGTGTCGATAGTCAGCCTGTTGCTCTCGGGTCTTGGGCTGTCCTATCGGCTGCTTCAGCTTGGGCTGGAAGCCGCGCAAACATCGACGGAACAGCGACTGCTGGCGATTGGCCAGACACTGGCGGAAGCGCTTCAGCATGGCGCCCACATCGACGTGCTGGGCAAAGTGACGCTCGACAGCCAGCTCGAGGCAGCCTATCTGCTCGACTCGTCGCTTCGTCCCGTCGGAGCTCAGCGGACAGTCAGTCTGCTGCGTGTCGATCCCGATCGGGCATTTCGGGCGCTGCGCGGAGTGCCTCAAGTGGGCATGGCCTATCGGATTGAATTTGACGACCTGGCCGAGGAAAACGATCCCAAACCGCAGCCAGCCCCCCAGATCTTGGCCGGTTACATTCCTGTCCGACGAGACAATGCTCCACAACTGCTGGTTCTTGAGGCCGGCGAACGCTTTACCAACCTGCCGCAGCGTTTGCGTCGGTCAGCGGCTGCATCTGCGTCGGTGGCGGTTATCTTGGGAATTGTTGCGCTCATTTTGACGCTGCAAACCCTGCGCGCCGCTGCCCGTCAGCAGCGACTGCGGGCGGAAGCGGAGCGCGGCCAAGCGATTCGACAGATGGCAGCGTCAGTAGCCCACGAGTTGCGCAATCCACTTGGAACCATTCGGGCCGGGGCCGAGCTTTTGCGCGAACAGGCGGCGTCGGTCGATTTGGTCGACGACATTCTGGCCGAGGTCCAGCGGCTGACCGACTTGACGACGCAGTTCCTGACCTTTGCGAAAGACGCACCGCTCCAACTGGGCGAAGTCGACCTGAGAATGCTCTGCAACGAGGTCTGCACGTCGCTGCGTCGACGTTTCGCAAGTCCCTCGCTGACGATAGAAGTGACGGAACAGGAAGGAATCGATGAAGCGGCGCTCCAGCTCCTCGCTGACGGAGCCAAGCTGCGCCAAGTGCTGCTCAATCTCGGTCTGAACGCCTTGCAGGCAATGGCCGAGCGAGGACGACTAGAGCTCAGGCTTTCGACGGACCGACAGCGTGGCGTCGGAGTCTACGTCACCGACAGCGGTCCGGGTTTGTCGACGGAAGCCGCCGAGCACCTGTTCGAGCCATTTTTCACCACCAAGACGCAGGGAACCGGGCTCGGGCTGCTGGTCTGTCGCCAGATCGTCGAAAAACACGGGGGCAAGCTGTGGCTTGTGCCAAAAGAGGCTCGACACGCCGGCGCACCGACAGGTGCCTGTTTTGCCATCTCGCTTCCAATTCGAGCCATCGCCAAACGCAGCGACGGTGGCAGCACTGACTCTACGACTAGCAAGAGTGATCATGATGAGACACATTCTTCTCGTTGACGACGAACCCAAGCTCGGAAAGGTCCTCGCGACGGCGCTTCAGTCGGCGGGTTACACCATCGAGCGAGCCATGACCGGTGGCGAAGCACTCAAGAAGCTCGCCGGCATGTCCTTCGATGTGGTGGTGACAGACCTAAAGCTCCCCGACATGTCAGGGATGCAGATCGTGCAGCGGGTTCGCGAGCTGGCGGGCAGTCCCGACGTGATCATGATGACCGCGTACGCATCAGCAGAGACGGCCGTCGAGGCGATGCGACTTGGGGCGATTGACTACCTGATCAAGCCGTTTTCTATCGACGAGCTGCGCATCAAGATTGCACGCATCGTCGGAAAACGCATGCTCCAAGAACAAAATGGGAATCTGCAGGCCCAGCTCGACAAGGTCCAGAGCATCGAGAGCATGGTGGGAACCTCGGCGCGGATGCGCGAAGTGGTCGAGCAAGTTCAGCAGGTGGCCACAACGGATGCGACGGTGTTGCTCCTGGGCGAAAGCGGAACCGGAAAGACGGCGCTTGCGCGAGCCATCCATCACCAGTCTCGCCGCCGTCACGGCCCACTTTGCGAAGTCCACTGCGCAGCACTACCCGCAACCCTTTTGGAAAGCGAACTGTTCGGGCACGAGCGCGGCGCGTTCACAGGGGCCGTCGAACAGCGACTCGGGCACGTCGAAAAAGCAGACCGCGGTACCTTGTTCCTCGACGAAATTGGCGACATTCCGTTGCCCGTTCAGGTCAAGCTTTTGCGCTTTATTCAAGACCGAACGTTTCATCGGGTCGGATCTAGCCAGGTGCGCAGCGTCGATGTTCGCATCATCTGTGCGTCGAATCGCAACCTGACCCAAGCCGTCAAGGACGGTTCTCTTCGCGAGGATTTTTTCTACCGCATCAACGTCTTTCCGATACAGATGCCGGCGCTGCGCGAACGCAGTGATGACATTCCCAAGCTTGTGCACGACATCCTGCGCCGTCGGCATCCCGCTGTGACGGTAAGTCAACCCGCGCTTGATCTGCTGCAACGCTATCCCTGGCCCGGCAACATTCGCGAGCTGGAGAACATCATCGAAAGAGCCGCCATCCTCGTCGGCAGCGATCGGCCACATGGCGAAAACATGATCTCCGCTGAACATCTTCCCAGAGCTTTCGCCGACGCAGTTCTGCCGATCACGCCATCGGGTCTGCTGCAGCCGGGCTTCTCCATCGACAGGCTCGAGCGAGAGCTGATTCGTGAGTCCCTTGCGCGCACATCCGGCAACAAAACCGAAGCGGCCAAGCTGCTGGGAATTACCCGTCGACGCCTCTACTCGCGGCTGAAGAGCATTGAGAACGACAGCGAAGCAGAGGAAAATCCAAGCGACGCTGAAACCAACAAACCGGCACAAAACTCGACATGACCGATAGCCAAGCACCAGTCCCCGTCGTTCCCTACAAAGCGCATCCGTGGCACGGAATTTCCGTCGGTGATCGCGCCCCTGAAATTGTCGCTTCGTTCATCGAGATGGTCCCGACGGATACCGTCAAATATGAAGTCGACAAGCGCTCGGGACACCTCAAGCTCGATCGCCCCCAGAAGTACTCGTCGCAGTGCCCGGCCCCGTACGGGTTCATTCCGCAGACCTATTGCGGCACACGCTGCGGGACCTATGCCGGCGACAAAACGAGCCGAACCGGAATCATCGGTGACGGCGATCCGCTCGACATCTGCGTCCTGAGCGAGCGCACCATCAACCACGGCGGAGTGCTCGTACATGCTCGCCCGATTGGTGGGTATCGCATGTTTGACGGAAACGAGGCAGACGACAAAATCCTCGCCGTCTTGTGTGATGACCCCGCGTACGGAGCCTTCCGCAACATCGCGGACTGTCCGCGCAGCCTTGT